>NC_015588.1:2104925-2405629 GCF_000215105.1 Isoptericola variabilis 225 | reverse complement strand
GCGACGTCGCGTCGCGCGCCCTGAGCCGCCGCGTCATGCTCGGCGGCATGGCAGCCGCCGCGGCTGCGGTCGTCGTCGGGGGCGAGGTGCTCGGTGCCCCTGCCGCGGCGGCGCAGCCCGGCAAGGCCACCGCGAAGGGTCTCGCCTTCGGGCCGATCGCCTCGCAGGCGGCCGACGTCGACGCCCTCGTGGTGCCCGAGGGCTACGAGTGGTCCACCATCATCCGCTGGGGCGACCCGATCCTGCCCGGCGGCCGCGCGTTCGACCCGGCCGCCCAGTCGGCGGAGCAGCAGAAGCTCCAGTTCGGCTACAACGTCGACTACCTCGACATCCTCCCGGACAACCCGGCGCAGCTGCAGAGCATGGTCGAGACCCGCCGCGGCACGCGCGGCCTGCTCGTGAGCAACCACGAGTACACCAACCCGGGCATCATGTTCGACGCCTCGTACGACGCCGCCACCCGCCGCGCGATCGAGCGCGCCGCCCACGGCATGTCCGTCGTCGAGGTGACCCGCAAGCGCGAGGGCACCCCGTGGACCTACTCGCGGATCAGCCCGGTCAACCGCCGCATCCACATGGACACCGAGTTCGTCATCGACGGCCCGGCCGCCGGCACCGACCTCATGAAGACCGTCGCGGACCCGACCGGCACGCGCGTGCTCGGCACGCTCAACAACTGCGCGGGCGGCACGACGCCGTGGGGCACCGTCCTCTCGGGCGAGGAGAACTTCCACGGGTACCTGCGGGTCAACGGGCAGGACCCGCGCGACGCGCGCTACGGCCTCGCCAACCGCCCGACGAGCTACGGCTGGGAGCTCGACGACCCGCGCTTCGACGGGAACAACCCGGGCTACGAGAACGAGAACCACCGCTTCGGCTGGATCGTCGAGCTCGACCCGTACGACCCCACGTCGGCGCCGGTCAAGCACACGGCCCTCGGCCGCTTCAAGCACGAGGGCGCGAACGTCATCCTCGCGAAGGACAAGCGTGCGGTCGTCTACATGGGCGACGACGAGCGCTTCGACTACGTGTACAAGTTCGTCTCGCGCAACGCCATGCGCGAGGGGAGCAGCGCGCAGGCGCGCGCCTTCAACAAGACGCTGCTCAGCGACGGCGACCTGTTCGTCGCGCGGTTCACGGGCGACTCGCCCGGCGAGATCGACGGCTCGGGCGCGCTGCCGTCCGACGGCGCGTTCGACGGCACGGGCGAGTGGCTGCCGCTCGTGCTCGACGGCGAGTCGCAGGTCGAGGGCATGTCGGTCGAGGAGGTGCTCGTCTTCACGCGCCTCGCCGCCGACGCGGTCGGCGCCACGAAGATGGACCGCCCGGAGGACGTCGAGCCGAACCCGTACACGGGCCGCATCTACGTCGCGTGCACCAACAACTCGAACCGCGGCACGGGCACCAACGCGCCGGCCGACGAGGCCAACCCGCGCAACGCCAACCGCGACGGCCACGTGGTGGAGATCATCGAGGACGGCGGCGACCAGACCGCGCGCACGTTCACGTGGAACCTGCTCATCGTCGCGGGTGACCCGTCGGTCAACGGCACGACCTACTTCTCGGGCTTCCCGGCCGACAAGGTCTCGCCCATCTCGTGCCCGGACAACCTCGCGTTCGACACCGAGGGCAACCTGTGGATCTCCACCGACGGCCAGCCGTCGGCGATCCGCAAGTGCGACGCCCTGTTCAAGGTGCCGCTCGAGGGCCCCGAGCGCGGCCACGTCCAGCAGTTCCTCTCCGTGCCCGCCGGCGCGGAGACGTGCGGCCCGATCGTCGACCTGCGCGACTCCATGGTCTACGTCAACGTGCAGCACCCGGGCGAGGACGGCTCGTACGACGCCCCGCAGTCGTACTTCCCGGACTACCTGGCCGAGGGCGAGGAGGTGCCGGCCGGCGCGTTCCGCGGCCCGCGCCCGGCGACCGTCCAGGTGTACCCGGCGGGGGCGGGCGAGCGGTCCGGCCGTCACGTGGGCCCCGGCCCGTTCCCGGGCCCGCGCGGTGACGTCTCGCGCCGCACGTTCTCGACGACGCGCGGCGAGCCGGGCGAGCAGCTCCGCGGCTGAGCTCGTCCCGGGCGCGGGGCAGGACGTCGTCCTGCCCCGTGCCCGGGGCCGAGACGGTCTGCGCGGACTACCGGGTCGCCGACGGTCGTCTCCACGTCATCGGCGACGTGCTGGGCGACTTCGAGACCACGGCTGGTGAGGACCACCACCACGGCTGATCGCCGGCGGCCGCCCGGGCCCGCCCGCGCGGTTCGTAGACTGGATGACCGTGACAGCCCCCGACCCCGGCGCCTACCTCGACCACGCCGCGACGACCCCCATGTCGCCCGCGGCGCTCGAGGCGTTCGTCGCCGAGGCCCGCCGGACGGGCAACGCGTCGTCGCTGCACTCCGCGGGCCGGGCCGCCCGGCGCGCGGTCGAGGAGTCGCGCGAGACCGTCGCGGCCGCGCTGGGCGCGCGTCCGAGCGAGGTGGTCTTCACCGCGGGCGGCACCGAGTCGGACAACCTCGCGATCAAGGGCGTCTTCTGGGGCCGGCGCCGCACCGACCCGCGACGCACGCGGGTGCTGGTCTCCGCCGTCGAGCACCACGCCGTGCTCGACCCGGCGTTCTGGCTCGCGGGGCACGCGGGCGCCGAGATCGTCCTGCTCCCGGTCGACGGCGACGGCCGGCTCGACCTCGACGCGCTGCGCGCCGAGCTCGCCGCGCACGCCGACGAGGTCGCGCTCGTGTCGGTCATGTGGGCCAACAACGAGGTGGGCACGCTGCAGCCGGTGCGCGAGGTGGTGCGCCTCGCGCACCAGCACGGGATCCCGGTCCACACGGACGCGGTCCAGGCCGTCGGGCAGGTCCCGGTCGACTTCGCCGCCTCGGGCGTCGACGCGCTGACCCTCACGGGCCACAAGCTCGGCGGACCCGTGGGCGTCGGCGCGCTCGTCGCGCGCCGCGACCTCCCGCTCGAGGCCGTGCTGCACGGCGGCGGCCAGGAGCGCGGCGTCCGGTCGGGCACGCTCGACGTGCCCGCGATCCGCGCGTTCGCCGCGGCCGTGGCGGAGGCGGTCGAGCACCGCGAGGAGCGCGCCGCGACCATGGCGGCCCTGCGCGACGAGCTCGTCGCGGGCGTGCGCCGCGCCGCGCCCGAGGCCGTGCTGCGCGGACCGGACCCGGCCGCCGTGACCGGGGCACCGTCGTCGGGCACGCCGGCCTCGAGCCCCGCCCGGCTGCCGGGCAACGCCCACTTCACGTTCCCGGGCGCCGAGGGCGACTCGCTGCTCTACCTGCTCGACTCGGCGGGCGTGCAGGCCTCCACGGGGTCCGCGTGCCAGGCGGGCGTGCCGCAGCCCAGCCACGTCCTGCTCGCCATGGGCGTGCCGGAGGTCGAGGCGCGCGGCGCGCTGCGCTTCTCGCTCGGCGCGACGTCGACGCGCGCCGACGTCGAGCGGCTCCTCGCCGTGCTGCCCCAGGTCGTGGACCGTGCGCGGGCGGCGGGCCTGGCCTCGCCGCGCGCCGTCGCGGGCGGTGCCGCGTGAGGGTCCTCGCCGCCATGTCGGGCGGCGTCGACTCCGCGGTGGCCGCGGCGCTCGCGGTCGAGGCGGGCCACGACGTCGTCGGCGTGCACATGGCCCTGAGCCGCAACCGCGACCAGTTCCGCACGGGCTCGCGCGGCTGCTGCTCGATCGAGGACGCGTCCGACGCGCGGCGCGCGGCCGACGTGCTCGGCATCCCGTACTACGTGTGGGACCTGTCCGAGCGGTTCGAGGAGACCGTCGTCGCCGACTTCCTGGCCGAGTACGAGGCGGGCCGCACGCCCAACCCGTGCGTGCGGTGCAACGAGCACATCAAGTTCGAGGCGCTGCTCGACAAGGCGACCGCGCTCGGTTTCGACGCGGTCGCCACCGGCCACTACGCGCGGATCGTCACGCGTGAGGACGGCACGCGCGAGCTGCACCGCTCGCCCAACGCCGACAAGGACCAGTCGTACGTGCTCGCCGTCATGGGCCCGGAGCGCCTCGAGCGCGCGATGTTCCCCCTCGGCGGCTTCGCGTCGAAGGCCGAGGTCCGCGCCGAGGCGGAGCGACGCGGCCTCTCGGTGAGCGCCAAGCCCGACTCGTACGACATCTGCTTCGTCGCCGACGGCGACACCCGCGGCTTCCTGCGCTCGCGGCTCGGCTCGCGGCCCGGCGCGGTCGTCGACACCGAGGGCACCGTCGTCGGCGAGCACGACGGCGCCTACGCGTTCACGGTCGGCCAGCGCAAGGGCCTCGGCCTCGGCCGGCCGGCCCCCGACGGCAGGGCGCGCTACGTCGTCGACGTGCGGACCGACACCAACACGGTCGTCGTCGGCCCGGCCGAGCTGCTCTCGGTCGACCGCATCGCAGGCGGCGGCGCGGTCTGGTTCACGCAGCCGCCGAGCGGGTGGACCGACGCCGAGCTCCAGGTGCGGGCCCACGGCGCGCCCGTGCCGGCGCAGGTCCGGGCGCTCCCGATGTCCGACGACGGCACGTCCGGCCTGGAGGTCCGGCTCACCGGCCGCCCGCTGCGCGGCGTCGCGCCGGGTCAGTCCGCCGTCGTGTACGCCGGGACGCGGGTGCTCGGGCAGGCGACGGTCGCGCGCGCGTGGCGCGAGCAGCCGGTGCACGCCTGATCACGGCGGCTCACGCGGTCGCGAGCCCGCGCAGCGTCCTGTGGAGCGCGGCCTCGTCGCGCACGGCCCAGTGCTCGGCCTCGCGCCCGGCCGCGAACCGCACCATGTGCATCTCGCGCACCGTGAAGCGCCGGCCCGACGGCGCGATGCCGCAGAAGAAGCCCGTGTGCCGGGCAGTCAGCTCGACGTGCAGCGCCACCAGGTCGCCCTCGGCGACGGCGTGCAGCACGCGCACCTGCTGGTCGCTGAACGCGTCGTCGAACCAGCGCACCTCGGCGAGGAACGCCTGCAGCCCGCCCTCGCAGCCGTGGAGCGCGTCGTGGTTGCGGAACTCCGGCGCGAGCAGCTCGCGCAGCACGGCGTCCTGCCGGGCGGGCACGGCGTGCGCGTGGACGCGGATCGCGGTGGCCTTGTTGGCCGCGGGCGCGGCGGCGACCGCCGTGCCGTTCGACGAGCCGTCGCGCGAGCCGGCGGGCGAGCCGTTCCGCGCGGCGCGCGCGGCGGACGGGGCGCGGACCGCACGGGGCGATCGGGTGAGCACGGGCATGAGGACTCCTTCGTCGGGCTACCGTGCTCTCGATGACGAGGGCAGGCCGGCGGTGGCCCTCCGTGGACTAGAGAGCGACGACCGGGCCGTCCGTGACGTGACGGGCCCAGAGAGCGAGGACGCATGACGGCGGTGAGCGGCCACGGCCCGTGGCCCGGGGGCGAGCGGGACGTGCTCGAGGCGCAGCAGACGGTGCTCGGCGACCTGGCCGCGCTGCCGACCGGCGTGGACGCCGTCCCCTTCCTCGTGCAGCTCACGGCACGGGGTCCGGGCGCGGACCCGGTCGGTCGCGCGGCGGCGCTGCTCGAGGAGCTGCCGGTCGAGCTCGGGCCGCACGGCTGGAAGCTCGCCGACCGACCTGGCCACGACGAGCGCCGCGCCGAGACGCTGCGCCGCGAGGACCTCGCGGCGCTCGCCGTCGCCGCCGTCGGGTACGCCGGTCCGCTCGCGGTCGAGGTCACCGGCCCGTGGACGCTCGCGGCCGAGCTGTGGGCCGCCCGCGGCGACCGCGTCCTGGCGGACCACGGCGCGCGCCGCGACCTCGCGCTCGCGCTCGCCGAGGGGGTGCGCGGCCACGTCGCCGAGGTGCGCGAGCAGGTGCCGGGCGCCGACGTCGTCGTGCAGCTCGCCGAGCCGCTGCTGGGCCAGGTGCACGCGGGCGTGCTGCCCACCTTCTCGGGTTTCTCGCGGATCCGTGCGGTCCCGGGCCCCGAGGTCGTCGACGGCCTGCGCCCGGTGGTCGACGCGGTGCACGACGCCGGTGCCTCCGTCGTCGTGCACCTCGGCTCCACGTGGGTCGGGATCCCGCCGGTCGCGCTCGCCGGCGCCGACGCGTTCGGCCTCGACGTCGGGGCCGTCGGGTGGAACGAGCGTGCGTGGGAGCTCGTCGCGCGCGCGACCGAGCGCGGGCTCGGCCTCTGGGCCGGGTTGCCGCCCGCCACGGTGTCGCAGTGCTCCGGGCCGCAGCTCGGGGAGCTCGTGTCGCTCGTCGCCGAGCCGTGGCGCCGGGTCGGGCTGCCGGCGTCCGGGCTCGACGGGGTGACGCTCCTCGCGTCCCCGCGCGCGGCGCTCGCGAGCACCGACGAGCACCGCGCCGAGCTGGCCAACCTCGGCCGCGTCGCCGAGGTCCTCGCCGAGCGCGCGACGGCCTGACCTCAGCGTTTCCCCGCACGGGTCCCCGGGCGTAGCCTGGTTCGCGGCCGTGGGCCGGGGTGCGTTCCCGACCCGGACACCGTACGGAAGGACACCCATGCCAGGGCTGCGAGCCGTCCTGTTCGACCTCGACGGCGTCCTGACCCCGACTGCCGCGCTCCACATGCGTGCGTGGGAGCGCCTCTTCGCGCCGTGGTGCTCCCAGCAGGGCGTCGCCCCCTACACCGACGCCGACTACTTCGCGCACGTCGACGGCCGCCCCCGCTACGACGGGGTCGCCGCGTTCGTCGCGTCGCGCGGGGTCGAGCTGCCGTGGGGCTCGCCCGACGACGCGCCCGGCGACGGGTCGGTGTGCGCGCTCGGCAACCGCAAGGACGAGATCGTCAACCGGATGTTCGCCGAGGAGGGGATCGAGCCGTACCCGGGCTCGGTCCGGTTCCTCGACGCCGTGACCGCGGCGGGCGCGCGGGTCGCCGTCGTGTCGTCGTCGCGGAACACCCCCACGGTGCTCGCCGCGGCGGGGCTCGCCGACCGGTTCGAGGTCGTCGTCGACGGCAACGTCGCCGCGCGCGAGCGGCTCGCGGGCAAGCCCGCCCCCGACACCTACGTGCGCGCCGCCGAGCTCGTCGGCGTCCCGGCCGGCCAGGCCGTCGTCGTCGAGGACGCCGTCTCGGGCGTCGCCGCGGGCCGCGCCGGAGGCTTCGGGCTCGTCGTCGGCGTCGACCGCGGCGTCGGGGCGCAGGCGCTGCGGGAGCACGGGGCCGACGTCGTCGTCACCGACCTGGACGAGCTCGACGCGAGCGTGCTCGACCACGCCGCGGGGGAGGGCCGGGCATGATCCGCCGGACGAAGGACGAGCGCAGCACGGTCGACCGCAGCCGGTTCCCCGCCGAGGAGTGGCGGCTCGTCGAGAAGCGGTACTCGGTCAAGGACCTGGGCGTGACCGAGTCGCTCTTCGCGGTCGGCAACGGCTACCTCGGCATGCGCGGCAACGTCGAGGAGGGGCGTGACTCGCACACGCACGGGACGTTCATCAACGGCTTCCACGAGACGTGGCCCATCCGTCACCCCGAGGAGGCCTACGGCTTCGCCCGCGTCGGGCAGACGATCGTCAACGTCCCCGACACGAAGGTGATCCGGCTCTACGTCGACGACGAGCCGCTGCTGCTCACGGTCGCCGACCTGTGCAGCTACGAGCGCTCGCTCGACCTGCGCGACGGCGTGCTGCGCCGCGACATCACGTGGCGGACCCCGAGCGGCAAGGCCGTGCGGCTGCGCACGGAGCGCATGGTCTCGTTCGTCGAGCGGCACCTCGCCGTGATGACGTTCGAGGTCGAGATGCTCGACGCCGCCGCCCCGATCGCGATCTCGTCGCAGATCCTCAACCGGCAGGACGGCCAGGACGAGTACCATGTGCCGTCCGCCGCGATGGGCGAGGGCTTCGACCCGCGCAAGGCAAACCAGTTCTCCGAGCGCGTGCTGCAGCCGCAGACGCAGTGGGGCGACGACAACCGTCTCGTCCTGGCGTACAAGTGCACGAACTCGGGCATGACGCTCGCCGTGGCGGCCGACCACCAGCTCACCACCGACAACGAGTGGGAGGTGCGCCACCAGGAGGACCCGGACCTCGCCAAGCACGTCTTCCGGGTCCAGGCGGAGCCCGGCCGGCCGGTGCGCCTCACGAAGGTCGTGGCCTACCACACGTCGCGCGGGGTGCCCAGCCGCGAGCTCGTCGACCGCTGCCGCCGCACGCTCGACCGCGTCCGCGCCCAGGGCGTCGGTGCCCAGTTCGCCAAGCAGCGCGCGTGGCTCGACGACTTCTGGGCACGCTCCGACGTCGAGATCCCGGGGCGCCCGGAGATCCAGCAGGCGGTGCGGTGGAACCTCTTCCAGCTCGCGCAGGCGACCGCGCGCGCGGAGGGCAACGGGGTGCCGGCCAAGGGGGTGACCGGGACCGGGTACGGCGGGCACTACTTCTGGGACACCGAGATCTACGTCCTGCCGTTCCTCACGTACTCGAGCCCGCGGTACGCGCGCAACGCGCTGCGCTTCCGCTACCAGATGCTCGAGGCGGCCCGACGGCGGGCACGCGACCTGTCGCAGAAGGGCGCGCTGTTCCCCTGGCGGACCATCAACGGCGAGGAGGCGTCGGCGTACTACGCCGCCGGCACGGCGCAGTACCACATCGACGCCGACATCGCGTACGCGCTCGTGCAGTACGTCCGCGCGACGGGCGACGAGGACTTCCTGCGCCGCGAGGCGATCGACGTGCTGGTCGAGACGGCGCGCATGTGGGCCGACCTCGGCTTCTGGCGCGCCAACGGCGACGACAACTTCCACATCCACGGCGTCACGGGCCCCGACGAGTACACGACGGTCGTCAACGACAACCTGTTCACCAACGTCATGGCCCGCTTCAACCTGCGGGCGGCCGTGGCCGCGGTCGAGCGGCTCCGGGAGGCGTACCCGGAGGACCACCGGCTCATGACGGACCGTCTCGGCCTCGACGAGGACGAGGTGGAGCACTGGCGCCACGCGGCCGACCACATGACGATCCCGTACAACGAGGCGATCGGGATCCACCCCCAGGACGCGCACTTCCTCGACCGCGAGATCTGGGACCTCGCGGCGACGCCGCCCGAGAAGCGGCCCCTGCTGCTGCACTACCACCCGCTCGTCATCTACCGGTACCAGGTGCTCAAGCAGGCCGACGTCGTGCTCGCGCTGTTCCTCCAGGGCCACGAGTTCACGGAGAAGGAGAAGCTCGCCGACTTCGAGTACTACGACCCGCTGACGACCGGCGACTCGACGCTCTCGGGCGTCGTGCAGTCGATCGTCGCCGCCGAGGTGGGCTACCACGAGCTCGCGATGGAGTACTTCCTCTCGGCGCTGTTCGTCGACCTGGCCAACCTCCACGCCAACGCGACCGACGGCGTGCACGTCGCCTCGGCGGGCGGCACGTGGTCGGCGCTCGCGTACGGGTTCGGCGGCATGCGCGACTACGAGGGCCTGCTGACGTTCGACCCGCGCCTGCCCGAGGGATGGGAGTCCCTGACCTTCCGCGTCGCGTGGCACGGCTCGCGGCTGCGCGTGACGGTGCTGCGCGACGCCCTGGAGTTCGAGGCCGAGACCGGCGAGGGCGCCCAGGTCGGCGTGCGTGGCGAGCTCGTCAAGGTGGTCCCGGGCGAGACGACCCGCGTCGCGCTCGACGGGCACGGCCCGGTGCGGACGGGCGTGCCGGGCCTGCGGGCGCTGTCGGGCAACCGCCGCGAGGACGGCACGCTCATCACCGCCCGCGTGCCCCACTCCTGAGCGAGCGGCTCAGGCGAGGCGCTCGCGCAGGAACGTCCAGTGCAGCGCCGCCATGTGCGCGGCCTGGGCGTTGTTCGCCGCCCCGCCGTGACCGCCTTCGACGTTCTCGTAGTACGTGACGTCCTTGCCGGCGTCGAGCATGAGCGCGGCCATCTTGCGCGCGTGGCCGGGGTGCACGCGGTCGTCCTTGGTCGACGTCGTGAACAGCACGGGCGGGTAGTCGCGCGCCGGGTCGAACAGGTGGTACGGCGAGAACGTCCGGACGAACTCCCAGTCGTCGGTGTCCGGGTCGCCGTACTCGGCAATCCAGGACGCGCCCGCGAGCAGGTGCGAGTAGCGCTTCATGTCGAGCAGCGGGACGCCGACGATGATCGCGCCGAACAGCTCGGGGTACTGCGTGAGCATGTTGCCCGCGAGCAGACCGCCGTTCGAGCGCCCCTCCATGCCGAGGTGCTCCGGCGAGGTGATGCCGCGCGCGACGAGGTCGCGCGCGACGGCGGCGAAGTCCTCGTACGCACGGTGGCGCTTCTCGCGCAGCGCAGCCTGGTGCCACGCCGGCCCGTACTCGCCGCCGCCGCGGATGTTCGCGACGGCGTAGACCCCGCCACGCTCGAGCCAGGCCCGGCCGGTCGTCCCGGAGTACCCGGGCAGGATCGGGTGCTCGAACCCGCCGTACCCCCACAGCAGCGTGGGAGCCGTGCGCGTGCCCCCGCGCACGAGGTCCTCGCGCCCGACGACGAAGTACGGCACGCGCGTCCCGTCGTCGGACGTGGCGAAGTGCTGCTCGACGACCATGCCGGACGCGTCGAAGAACGCGGGCGCGGACTTGAGCACCTCGGCCTCGGCCGGCGTGTCGCCCGGGCCGGCCACGGTGGTCAGCGAGAACGTCGACGGCGTGAGGAACCCGGTCGTGACGACCCACGCGTCGTCGCTCTCGACCGCGTCGACCGCGCGCACGCCGACCGTGAGCAGCTCGCCTCCCACGGGCAGCTCCGAGCGGGTCCACGGCGCCCCGGGCTCGGCGGGGAGCTCGGGGGGCGTGAGGACGTGGAGCCGGTTCTTGACGTCGTCGAGCACGTTGACGATCAGGTGGTGCCGCGTCCACGAGGCGCCCACGAGCGACGTCGTCGGCGTCGGCTCGAACAGCACCGTGAGCTCGCGTGAGCCGGCGAGGAAGTCGTCGGCGGGGGCGGCGAGGAGCGAGCCCGCGCGGTACGTCCGGCCCGCCACGTCCCAGTCGTCGCGGAGCTCGACGAGCAGCCACTCGCGGTGGAAGCCCACCTCGGCCGACTCGGGCACGTCGATCTTCGTGAGCCGCTGGGCGGGCGTGCCCACGGCGTCGACGAGGAACGTCTCCGAGCGGTAGAACGCGATCGAGCGGGTCACGACGTCGCGCTCGAACCCGGGCGTCCGCAGGCGGCGGCCCGCGATGTACATGTCGTCGGCCGTGCCCTCGTAGACCGTGACCGCGTCCGCGAGCGGCGTGCCGCGCCGCCACAGCTTGACGACGCGCGGGTAGCCCGACGGCGTCGTCGTGCCGGGGCCGAAGTCCGTGAAGACGTACACGGCGTCCTCGTCGGCCCAGGCGAGCCCGCCCTTGGCGAGCGGTCGCGTGAAGCCGCCCTCCGACGCCGGGACGAACCGCTTCTCGACGAGGTCGAACTCGCGCGTCACGTCGGCGTCCGAGCCGCCGGGGGAGAGGTCCACCAGCGCGCGGCGCCAGGGCGCCCCGGTGGCCAGCTCCTCCGCCGAAGGGCGGAGCACCGACGCACCGTGCCACACCCAGCTCTCGTCCTCGGCCGCGGCGAGCGCGTCGAGGTCGAGCACCGTCTCCCACTCGGGGTCCGCGGTGCGGTACGACTCGAGCGTCGTACGACGCCACACGCCGCGCTCGTGCGCGGCGTCGCGCCAGAAGTTGTAGAGGTGCTCGCCGATCCGCGAGACCTCGGGGATCCGGTCGTCGGAGTCGAGCACCTCGCGGATCGCGGCCTCGGTGGCCGCGAAGTCGTCGCTCGCGGCGAGCGTCGCGTGCGCGTGCGCGTTCCGCTCGCGCACCCAGTCGAGCGCGTCGGAGCCCTCGACCTCCTCGAGCCAGGCGTACGGGTCGGCCTGCCCGACGTCGATCCGGACGGGTGCGGTGGCTGGCGTGGCGACGGGCTCGGCACTCATGCCAGGCACCCTAGCCCGCCCGCGCGTGTCGGTGGGACGGGCCATGATGGTCCCGTGACCGAGACGACGGACCCCGCCGCCGACCCGACCGCGCTCGACCCGACCGCGCTCGCCGAGGCCGCCCGAGACGAGACCGCCCGAGACGAGGCCGCGGCCCGGCGCCGCTGGGCCGAGCTGGTGGCCCTCGTCGAGGAGGACCAGCGCGCGTACTACGAGCTCGACGCGCCCAAGGTCTCCGACGCCGAGTACGACGCGCGCCTGCGCGAGCTCGAGGCGCTCGAGGCGGCGCACCCGGCGCTCGTGACGCCCGAGTCGCCGACGCAGCGCGTGGGCGGCCGGGCCGCGGCCGGCTTCGCGACGGTCGAGCACCTCGAGCCCATGCTGTCGCTCGACAACGTCTTCAGCGTGGACGAGCTGCGGGCCTGGGACGCCCGCGTCGCGCGGGACCTCGGCGTCGGGGGCGGCGACGTCGGGTACCTGTCCGAGGTGAAGATCGACGGCCTCGCCATCGCGCTGCTGTACGAGAAGGGCCGGCTCGTGCGCGCCGCGACGCGCGGCGACGGGCGCACGGGCGAGGACGTCACCCAGAACGCGCTGCGGATCGCGGAGATCCCGCACCGTCTCGAGGGCGACGACCTTCCTGACGTCGTCGAGGTGCGCGGCGAGGTCTTCATCCCCGTCTCGGCGTTCGAGCGGCTCAACGAGCTCCAGGCCCGGCTTCGCGAGCGGGCCGTCGCCGACGCGCGGGAGCGCGCCGGAGCCCGGTCGGCGGCGTCGCGCTCCTTCGACGAGGAGCGCGCCCGCGTCGCCGCGCTGCGCCGGTTCCCGCCGTTCGCGAACCCGCGCAACGCGGCCGCCGGCGGGCTGCGGCAGCTGCTGGACAAGAAGGACGGGCTCGATCTCGAGGCGGGTGTCGCGCGCATCGAGGCCCTGCGGCTCTACGTCCATGGCGTCGGCGCGCTGCAGTGGACCGAGGGCGAGCACGCCGAGCTCGAGCGGCAGTCGGACGTGTACACGCTGTTCGGGCGGTGGGGCCTTCCCGTCTCGCCCCACAACCGGGTGGTCGAGGGGATCGACGGCGTGCTCGAGATGATCGACCACTTCGGCGAGCACCGGCACGACATCGAGCACGAGCTCGACGGCATCGTGGTCAAGGTCGACGCGCTGGCCGACCAGCGCCGCCTCGGCTCGACCAGCCGCGCCCCCCGCTGGGCGATCGCGTACAAGTACCCGCCCGAGGAGGTGACCACGCGCCTGGTGGCCATCCAGGTCGGCGTGGGCCGGACGGGTCGCGCGACGCCGTACGCCGTCATGGAGCCCGTCACCGTCGCCGGCTCCACGGTGCGGCAGGCGACGCTGCACAACCAGGACGTGGTGCGCGCCAAGGGCGTCCGCATCGGGGACATGGTCGTGCTGCGCAAGGCCGGCGACGTCATCCCCGAGATCCTCGGCCCCGTCACCGCCCTGGCCGACGACGGCCACCCCCGCGAGGACTTCGTCATGCCCGCCGAGTGCCCCGAGTGCGGCACGCCGCTGCGGCCCATGAAGGAGGGCGACGTCGACCTGCGCTGCCCCAACGCCGAGTCCTGCCCGGCGCAGGTGCGCGGCCGCGTCGAGCACATCGGCTCGCGCGGCGCGCTCGACATCGAGGCGCTCGGCGAGGTCACCGCCGCGGCGCTCACGCAGCCCGACGTGCCCGAGACGCCGCCGCTGCGCACCGAGGCGGGCCTCTTCTCGCTCACGCTCGAGCAGCTCCTGCCCATCGAGGTCGTCGTGCGCGACGCCGAGACCGGCCTGCCGAAGGTCGACGACGACGGCGTGGCCCGCCGTCGGGCACCGTTCCGCAAGAAGGTCACCCACAGCAGGGCGGCGCGGCTCGCGGCCGAGGAGGCGGGGGAGACCCTGCCGGAGTTCGAGCCGTCGGCCCAGGCGGTCAAGCTCCTCGAGGAGCTGGAGCGGGCCAAGACCAAGGACCTGTGGCGCATCCTCGTCTCGCTCAACATCCGCCACGTCGGGCCGGTCGCGGCGCGGGCGCTCGCGGACTGGTTCGGCTCGCTCGACGCGATCCGTGCCGCCTCGCGCGACGAGCTCGCCGCGGTCGAGGGCGTCGGGCCCGTCATCGCCGACCAGATCGTCGAGTGGTTCACGGTCGACTGGCACCGCGAGATCGTCGAGGCGTGGGCGGCCGCCGGGGTGCGGTTCTCCACGCCGGGCCACCCCGGCCCGGAGGCCATGGCCGCCAGGGCGGAGGAAGGGCCGAGCGGCCCGCTCGCCGGGCTCACCGTGGTCGTCACCGGGTCGCTCGAGGGCTTCAGCCGCGACGGCGCCAAGGAGGCGATCGTTGCCGCGGGCGGCAAGGCGGCGGGGTCGGTCTCGAAGAAGACCGACTACGTCGTCGTCGGCGAGAACGCCGGGTCCAAGGAGACCAAGGCCCGCGACCTCGGCCTGCCGATCCTCGACGAGGCGCAGTTCGTGCGCCTGCTCGAGGGCGGACCGGCCGCGCTCGAGGCCTGAGTCAGCGGCTCGCCCAGAGCATCCCGCGCTCGACGAGCGTGCGGACCTGGGGCACCTCAAGGTCGGCGAGCTGGTGCCCGGTGGTGCAGACGAAGACCTTGCCGGCGCCCCAGCGTCGCGTCCAGACCGCGGGGACGGTGACGGGCTCGTGCCACGGGTCACCCTCGCGCGGGTGGATCGTCGTGGTGGCGAGCACGTCGCTGTACGCGTCGGTGAGCACCCAGTACTGCTCGGAGTGCAGGGCGAAGTCGCCGAGCCCGGCGACGATCGGGTGGTCGGCGCGCTCGGGCACGATCTCGACGGTGTGGTCGATGATGTCGTGCGCGTGGGCGGCGAACTGGCCGCCGGTCATCTGCAGGTAGTCGGTGGCGATGCGGAAGGAGTCGACGATCCCGCCGTGCCACCCCGCGAGGCCGGTGCCGTTCGCGACGGCGGTCCGCAGCCCGCGCATCTCGTCGGGCAGGATGTCGCCCATCGTCCAGCACTGGACCACGAGGTCGACTCGCGACATGTAGTCCTGGTCGGCGTAGACCTCGAGGCTGTCGGTCACCGTGACGTCGAAGCCCGACTCCTTGAGGAACGGGAGGAAGAGCTCCGTCGCCTCGAGGGGCGCGTGCCCCTCCCAGCCCCCCTGCACCACCAGGACACGGCGTTCCGGACCTGACATGGACCCTCCCCGGCGTCGGTCGTCGTCGAGACGATGCTGTACCCACCCGGGGGCCGCGTCAACAGCCTTCCGGCGGGCGGTCACGCGACGAACGCGTCGATCGCCTCGGGCGACAGCACGTGGTCGACGGCCATGGCGCTCGCACCCAGCACGCCGGCCTCGCCGCGCGTCTGCGACGTGACGATGCGCAGGTGCTGCGTCGCCAGCGGCAGCGACCGCTGGTACACGACCTCGCGGATGCCCGCGATGAGGTGCTCCCCGGCCTCGGCGACGATGCCGCCGATGGCGACGATCGACGGGTTGAGCATGCTCACGCACGCCGCCAGCACGGCTCCGATGTCCCGGCCGGCCTGGCGCACCGCGGTGCTCGCGGCCAGCTCGCCGGACCGCACGAGCGTGACGACGTCGGCGCTCGAGCGCGCCTCGAGGCCCTGCTCCGCGAGCGTCGCGGCGATCGCCTGACCGCTCGCGACGGCCTCGAGGCAGCCGACGTTGCCGCACCGGCACTGGACGGCGGCGGCCCCGGGCACGGCGATGTGGCCGACGTCGCCCGCGGCGCCCTGCGCGCCCCGGCGCAGCGCGCCGTCGGCGATGATGCCGGCGCCGATGCCCGTGGCGACCTTGAGGAAGAACAGGTCGTTGACGTCCTGCCACGCCGCGCGGTGCTCTCCCAGCGCCATGATGTTCACGTCGTTGTCGACGAGCACGGGCGCCTTGAAGTGGGACCGCAGGATGCCCGGCACGTCGACGTCGTCCCACGCGGGCATGATCGGCGGGTTGATCGGGCGGCCCGTCGAGTGCTCGACCGGTCCCGGCAGGCCGACGCCGACGCCGGCGAGGTCCGAGAGCTCGCGCTCGGCCGACGCGAGGAGCTTGTCGCCGGCCGTCTTGACCCACGAGAGCACGACGTCGGGCCCTTCCGCGATCGGCAGCAGCTGGTCCGTCTCGACCAGCACGCGCGAGGCGAGGTCGGTCACGGCGAGGTGCGCGTGCGTCGCTCCCAGGTCCACCGCGAGCACGACCTTGGCGTCGGGGTTGAACGCGAACGTCGCGGGCGGGCGGCCGCCCGTGGAGCTGGCCTCGCCCGCGGGCACGACGAGACCGGCCGCCATGAGCGCGTCGATGCGCGCGGCGATCGTCGACCGTGCCTGTCCCGTCGCCGCGGCGAGGTCCGAGCGCGTGCGGGGCCTGCCGTCGCGGAGCAGCTGGAACATCTCTCCCGCACCGTTGGGGCGCGGAGCGAACTTGGTCAGTTCCTCCATGAGACTAGTGAACCACGACCTCCACCAACTTGCGGGCAACTTTTGCTTGACGCGCGTCAAAAGCCCGCCTACTTTTGAGCGCATGGTCGATGCAGACCCCCTCAACGCCCCGACGCCGCGGCACGGCACCGGTCCCACGACCGACCCTGCCGCCGCCTCCACCACCGAACGTCCCGCCGACACGCCCTCGCGCGACGGCGCCCTGCAGGAGCCGTTCCTGCGCATGGAGGGCATCGTCAAGCACTTCCCGGGTGCGAAGGCGCTCGACGGCGTGGACCTCGACGTCCTGCCCGGCGAGGTGCACTGCCTGCTCGGACAGAACGGTGCCGGCAAGTCGACGCTCATCAAGGTGCTCGCCGGCGCCCACCAGCCCACCGCCGGGCGCATCCTGCTCGACGGCGAGGAGATCTCGATCCCCCACCCCGTCGCGGCGCTCAAGCACGGCGTGGCGACGATGTACCAGGAGCTCGACGTCGTCGACGGCCTCACCGTCGCGGAGAACATCTACCTGGGGCACGAGCTCGCGAGAGGCGGCTTCACGCAGCGTCGCGAGGCCGCGAAGCGCACGCGCGAGCTCATGCGGCGACTGGGTCACCCGGAGATCTCGCCGCACATGGAGGTCGGGCGCCTGTCCGCCGCCGGGAAGCAGATCGTCTCGATGGCCCGCGCCCTGTCGCACGACGCGCGCGTCATCATCATGGACGAGCCCTCCGCGGTGCTCGACGCGGGCGAGGTCGAGAACCTCTTCCGCGTGGTCGACGAGCTCACCGCGCAGGGCATCGCGATCGTCTACATCTCGCACCGCCTCGAGGAGATCCGCCGCATCGGCGACCGGATCACCGTCCTCAAGGACGGGCGCACCGTGGGTCGCAACCTGCCGGTCTCGACGACGCCCACGCACGAGCTCATCAAGCTCATGACCGGGCGCACGGTCGAGTACGCGTTCCCGGCGCGGCCGGGCGTGCCCGACGACGCGCCGGTGCGCCTCGAGGTCACCGGCCTGACCCTCGACGACACGTTCTCGGACGTCTCGTTCCAGGTGCGGGCCGGCGAGATCGTCGGCCTCGCAGGCCTCGTCGGCTCCGGGCGCTCGGAGATCCTCGAGACGATCTACGGCGCCCGCAAGGCGACCGGCGGCACCGTCGTCGTCAACGGCAAGCGGCTGCGCCCGGGCTCGGTCCCGTCCGCGGTCGCGGCAGGCATCGGCCTGGCGCCCGAGGAGCGCAAGAGCCAGGGGCTCCTGCTCGACGAGCCGGTCTACAAGAACATCACGCTCTCGACGTTCGCGCGGATGGCCACGGCCGGCTGGCTCGACGAGCGCGCCGAGCGGAACGCCGCCAAGGAGCAGGCCGAGGCGCTCGACCTGCGCCCGCGCGGCGTCGATCGTGCCGCCCGGACCCTGTCGGGCGGCAACCAGCAGAAGGCGCTGCTCGCACGCTGGCTCGTCCACGGGTGCGACGTGCTGCTGCTCGACGAGCCGTCGCGCGGCGTCGACGTCGGCGCCCGGGCGGAGATCTACGCGCTCATCCGCAAGCTCGCCGACGCCGGCAATGCGGTCGTCGTCGTCTCGAGCGAGATCCCGGAGGTCCTCGGGCTCGCCGACAACGTGCTCGTCATCTCGGAAGGCCGCGTGGTGCACCGCGCACCCGCGCAGGACATCGACGAGCACGGCGTGCTCGATCTCGTCATGGAAGGAAGTGTCGCGTGAGCGAAACCACGGCCGCCAGGCCGGCCGAGTCCTCGACCGAGCGACGTTCGTGGTTGGGCGGGTCCGTCGGACGCAACCTCGGGCTCGTGGTCGCCCTCCTCCTGCTGTGCGCCGTCGGCATCATCACCGGAGGTGACCGCTTCGCCAACCTCGGCAACATGCTGACGATCCTGCGTCTCGCGGCCGTCATCGGCGTCCTGGGTGTCGGCATGACGTTCGTCATCACCTCGGGCGGCATCGACCTCTCCGTCGGGTCCGTCATGGGCCTGGCGACCGTGTGGGCGACGACGCTCGCCACCCAGACCATGGCCGAGAACACGCACTGGCTCATCATCGTGGTCACCGCGCTCGTCGTCGGCACGGTCGCCGGCCTCGTCAACGGGGTGGTCATCGCGTACGGCAAGGTCGTGCCATTCATCGCGACGCTCGCGATGCTGGCGAGCGCCCGTGGCCTGGCGGAGATGATCTCCAACCGGCAGACCCAGCGCATCACGGTCGGCGGGTTCTCGGACTTCTTCGGGGCCAGCTTCCTGGGCATCCCCGTCCTGGTCTGGATCTTCGCCGCCGTCGCGGTCGCCGGATGGATCCTGCTCAACCGCACGACGTTCGGCCGCCGCACCGTGGCGATCGGTGGCAACGCCGAGGCCGCGCGCCTGGCGGGCATCAACGTCCGCCGGCACACGCTCTACATCTACGGGCTCGCCGGCCTGACCGCCGGCATCGCCGCCGTGATGATGCTCGGCCGCACGACGGCAGGCACGTCCACGCACGGCATGCTCTACGAGCTCGAGGCGATCGCCGTCGTGGTCATCGGCGGCACGCTGCTCATCGGCGGCCGGGGCACGATCGTCGGCTCCGTGTTCGGCGTCCTCATCCTCACCACGCTGACCAACGTCTTCACGATCAACAACATGTCGACGTCGGCGCAGAACGTCGTCAAGGGCCTCATCATCGTCGGCGCCGTCATGCTCCAGCAGCGCTTCGCCAACAGCACGAAATCCAGCTGATCCCCACGACCCGACCCGCGCGCCCGCGCGCGGTCACCGACCCCAACGATCCCCACCCAGCACGGACCGAATCGAGGAAGATACACATGTCCGCACGAATGACCCGCAACCGCGCCTTCGGCGCCTCCGTGGCCGCGGCCACCGTCGCCCTGCTCGCCGCAGGGTGCGTCAGCAACGAGCCGCCCGCCGAGGAGAGCGAGGGCACGAGCCAGAACGCGGGTGCCGCGTCGAGCAACGACGACCCCGGCGACACGGTCACCATCGGCTTCTCGGCCCCCGCCGCCGACCACGGCTGGATGGGTGCCATCACCCGCGCCGCGCTCGACACCGCCGAGCAGTACGAGGACATCGAGCTGCGCCAGGCCGAGGCGACCAACGACGTCAACATGCAGATCAGCCACATCGAGCAGTTCATCAACGAGGGCGTCGACGCCATCGTGCTGCTGCCCTTCGACGGTGACGCGCTCACGGACGTCGCCCTCCAGGCGATGGAGGCCGGCATCCCGGTCATCAACGTCGACCGCGAGCTGTCCAGCCCGTTCGCCTCGCGCGCCACGATCCTCGGCGACAACTACGGCATGGGCGTGAGCGCCGGCACCTACATCTGCGAGCGCCTGGGCGACAACCCTGACGCCGTCGTCGCCGAGATCCAGGGCATCGCCAACCTGCCGCTGACGCAGGAACGCAGCCAGGGCTTCGCCGACGCGCTGTCCGAGTGCGGGCTCTCCGTCTCGACGCAGGTGGCCGCCGACTTCACCATCCAGGGCGGCGAGACGGCGACGTCGAACCTCCTGCAGGCCGAGCCGCACATCGACGCCATCTGGAACCACGACGACGACCAGGGCGTCGGCGTCCTCGCGGCCATCGAGAACGCGGGCCGCGACGAGTTCTTCATGGTCGGCGGCGCCGGCTCGCTCGACGTCATGGAGCACATCAAGGCCGGTGACTCGGTCCTCGAGGCCACGGTCATCTACCCGTCGACGCAGGCCGCCGACGGCATCAAGCTGGCCCGCCTCATCGCCCAGAACAAGGAGATGAGCGACCTCGTCTCGGCCGGCGTGCCCCGCGAGATCCAGCTCCACGCCCCGGTGGTGACGGCGGACAACGTCGACCAGTACATGGAGCTCGGCTTCCGGTCCTGACCTGACGAACGCGCACGAGAGGAGGGGTGATGAGCGAACGGACGGACGAGCAGACCGAGGGGAAGCCCACGCTGGGTGTCGGCCTCGTCGGGTACGCCTTCATGGGGGCCGCCCACTCGCAGGCATGGCGGACCGCACCGCGGTTCTTCGACCTGCCGATGGCGCCGCGCATGCGGGTCGTGGCCGGCAGGCACGCCGAGGCCGTACGGGCCGCGGCGGACCGGCTCGGCTGGGACGACGCGGTGACGAGCTGGAAGGAGCTCGTCACGCGCGACGACGTCGACCTCGTGGACGTCTGCACGCCGGGTGACACCCACGCCGAGATCGCCATCGCCGCCCTCGAGGCCGGCAAGCACGTCCTGTGCGAGAAGCCGCTCGCCAACTCCGTCGCGGAGGCCGAGGCGATGGTCGCCGCGGCGGAGAAGGCGGCCGAGCGGGGCGTGCACGCGATGGTCGGGTTCACCTACCGCCGCGTCCCGGCGATCCAGCTCGCCCGCACGCTGGTCGCCGACGGCCGGATCGGCCAGGTGCGGCACGTGCGCGCGCAGTACCTGCAGGACTGGATCGCGGACCCGAGCGCGCCGCTGTCGTGGCGCCTCGACAAGGCGAAGGCGGGCTCGGGCGCGCTGGGCGACATCGGCGCCCACGTGGTCGACCTGGCCCAGTTCATCACCGGCGAGTCCGTCGTCGGGGTGAGCGGCACGCTCGAGACCTTCGTCAAGGAGCGCCCCCTCCCGTCCTCGTTCGCGGGGCTCGCGGGCGAGGCGGGGGAGGGCACGGGTCCGGTCACGGTCGACGACGCCGCGGTGTTCTTCGGCCGGATGTCGGGCGGTGGGCTCGCGACGTTCGAGGCGACCCGCTTCGCCTGGGGCCGCAAGAACGCGATCCGGCTCGAGATCAACGGGTCCAAGGGGTCGCTCGCGTTCGACTTCGAGGACATGAACCTCCTGCACTTCTTCGACGCCCAGGAGGAACCGAAGACGGCGGGCTTCCGCCGCATCGTGGTCACCGAGCCCGAGCACCCGTACGCGGGCGCCTGGTGGCCCCCGGGGCACGGCCTCGGCTACGAGCACGCCTTCACGCACCAGGTCGTCGACCTGGTGGGCGACCTCGCGGCGGGGCGCCAGCCCACGCCGTCGTTCGCCGACGGGCTCGCGGTCCAGCGCGTGCTCGACGCCGTCGAGCGCAGCTCGGAGAACCACAGCGGGTGGGTCGACCTGACCTGACCCGCCACCACAACCGTCGTCGGGCACCCCGGGGCCGCGGGGTGCCCGACGACCGGAGCGCACGGTCGGCGTCTCGGCGCCGACGGCACCACCCCGCCGGCCGGCCGGCCGCGCGGTAGATCTGCTCGACGAGGAGACGATCAGTGAGTCACGTGCGAACGAGAGCCGCCGTGCCCCGCGCGGTCCGGACGGCAGCCGCCGTCCTGGGTGCGGCGTCGCTGGCTCTCACGACGGGTGTCGCCGCGTACGCGGCACCCGCCGTGGAGACATCGGCCATCCCGACGGCGGCGACGGCTGCCGCATCGACCAGCCTCGCCGCCCACCCCGGTGAGGCCGACCACTTCCACGCCCTGGTGTTCTCGAGGACGGCCGGCTTCCGGCACGGCTCGATCCCGGTAGGCATCGCTGCGATCGAACAGCTCGGCGCCGACAACGGTTTCGACGTCACCGCGACGGAGGACCCGACGCTGTTCAACGACGAGTACCTGGCGGGCTTCGACGTCGTGGTGTTCCTGTCCACGACGGGTGACGTCCTCAACGCCGAGCAGCAGGCGGCGTTCGAGCGGTACATCCAGAACGGCGGCGGTTACGCCGGCATCCACGCGGCGAGCGACACCGAGTACGACTGGCCGTGGTACGGCGAACTCGTCGGCGCCTACTTCCAGTCGCACCCGCAGAACCAGACGG
The DNA here is from genome assembly GCF_000215105.1 of Isoptericola variabilis 225. Classification (GTDB taxonomy): domain Bacteria; phylum Actinomycetota; class Actinomycetes; order Actinomycetales; family Cellulomonadaceae; genus Isoptericola; species Isoptericola variabilis_A. The sequence goes on along the minus strand of NC_015588.1, from coordinate 2,383,587 downwards.
CGACCGTCAAGGTCGAGGACCAGGTCCACCCGTCGACCGACCACCTGCCGAGCCGCTGGGAGCGCTACGACGAGTGGTACAACTTCCGGACCAACCCGCGGGACCAGGTGCACGTCCTGGCCAGCCTCGACGAGTCGTCGTACTCGGCCGGCAACGGAGCGATGGGCGCCGAGCACCCGATCGCCTGGTGCCAGGAGTTCGACGGCGGCCGGTCCTGGTACACGGGTGGCGGGCACACGAACGAGTCGTTCGCGGAGCCGGAGTTCCTCGACCACCTGCTCGGCGGCCTGCAGACGGCCGCCGGCGTGGTGCCGTCCGACTGCTCGGCCACGCAGAGCGACAGCTACGAGTCGGTGCCGCTCGACACCAGCACGCAGAACCCGATGATGCTCGACGTCACCGCCGACGGCACCGTCATCTACGTGGAGCGCGACGGACGCGTCCGGGTCATCGACCCCGAGACGCGCACGACGTCGACCGCGTTGACCCTGTCGGTGACCCAGGCGAACGAGGACGGGCTCACGGGCATCGTGCTCGACCCGGGCTTCGAGGAGAACGGGTGGCTCTACCTGTACTGGTCTCCCTCCGACGTGGGGGAGCACGGCCCGCACAACCGCATCTCGCGCTTCGTCTACGACGCCGAGACCCGCACGATCGACCGCGCCAGCGAGACACTGGTGCTCGTCGTCCCGACGCAGCGGGCCACCTGCTGCCACGCGGGCGGTGACATGGTGTTCGACTCCGCCGGGAACCTCATCCTCGCCACCGGCGACAACACCAACCCCTTCGAGTCGAGCTCCTACACGCCGATCGACGAGCGTCCGGGCCGCGAGAACTACGACGCGCAGGGCACCTCGGCGAACTCGAACGACCTGCGCGGGAAGGTCCTGCGGATCACGCCTCTGCCGGAGGGCGGCTACGACATCCCCGAGGGGAACATGTTCGCGCCCGGCACGCCGGACACGCGGCCCGAGATCTACGCGATGGGCTTCCGCAACCCGTTCCGCATCGGCATCGACCCGCAGACCGACAACATCCTCGTCGCGGACTACGGCCCCGACGCGGGCAGCGCCAACCCGAGCCGTGGCCCGCAGGGCCTGGTCGAGTGGAACGTGGTGTCCGAGACGGGCTTCTACGGCTGGCCGTACTGCACGGGCGACAACAAGGCGTACATCGACTACGACTTCGCGACCGGCCAGTCCGGCGCGGCGTTCGACTGCGCCGGCGGCCCGGTCAACGACTCGCCGAACAACACCGGCATCACGCAGCTCCCGCCCGCGGTCGAGGCGGAGGTCTGGTACGGCTACGCCACGAACCCGCTCTTCCCGGAGATCGGCGGCGGCGGAGCCCCGATGGGCGGACCGGTCTACGAGTTCGACGCCGACCTGGTCTCCGAGCGCAAGTGGCCGGCCTACTGGGACGGCAAGGCGCTCTTCGGCGAGTGGAACCAGGGCAAGATGTACTCGTTCCAGCTCGATGGTGCCCAGCGTGACGACGTGGTCGACATCAACCGCATCCTGCCGGGCATCGTCGACCCGTCCCAGGGCTTCTACCGGCCCATGGACATGGAGTTCGGCGCCGACGGCGCGCTGTACGTCATCGACTGGGGCCAGGGCTTCGGCGGGAACAACGCCACGTCGGGCATCTACCGGATCGACTACACGCGCGGCTCGGCGACGCCGGTCGCGCGGGCGTCGGCCGACGTCACGAGCGGGCACGCGCCGCTGACGGTGCAGTTCTCGTCCGAGGGAACACGGCACCCGCAGGGCGCGCCGCTCGAGCTCGCGTGGTCCTTCGGTGACGGCGCCACGTCCACCGAGGCGAACCCGTCGCACACCTACACCGAGAACGGCGTCTACACCGCTCAGCTCGTCGCGACGGCACCGGACGGCGCCGAGGGCGTCGCCAACGTCGAGATCGTGGTCGGCAACGACGCGCCGGTCGTGACGATCACGGTGCCCGACGACGGCGCCACCTTCGGGTGGGGCGACCAGGTCGCGTACCAGATCGAGGTGACCGACCCCGACGGCGACGTCGAGTGCTCGGACGTGGTCCTGCACACGGGTCTCGGGCACGACACCCACTCGCACCCGATGGAGGAGCTCTCCGGCTGCGAGGGCGTGCTGCAGACCGCGGCCGACGACGGCCACGGCCTCGACACGCGGCTGTTCTGGACCCTCGAGGCCAGCTACACGGACGACGGTGGTGAGGTCGGCGCGCCGCTGAGCGGTCACGACCTGATCATCCTGCAGCCGAAGCGCCTCCAGGCGCAGTTCTTCACCGACACCGGCCGGCTTCCCGGCTCCACGAGCACCGGCGACGCCGGCGTGCAGACGGAGGAGACGGGCGACCCGCTCGGTGGCGGTCTGAACATCGGATGGATCGAGCCGGACGACTGGTGGGCGCACGAGCCGCTGTCGCTTTCCGGGATCGACGAGATCCGGCTGCGCGCGGCGTCCGCGGTCGGCGGAGGCACGGTCTCGGTGCGCTGGGACGCCCCGGACGGACCCGAGATCGGGCAGATCGAGGTTCCGGACACGGGCGGCTGGCAGCAGTACGTGTTCAGGGGCACCGAGCTCGGCGACGTCCCGTCCGGCAGCGGCACGCTCTACTTCGTGCTGCTCGACGGCGGAATCAACGTCAACTGGGTCGACTTCGTCGGGCGGGGCGCCGCGACGAACTCGCGGCCGGAGATCACCTCGTTCGAGGTGGGACCGCTCGCGGGCGAAGCACCGCTCGACGTGACGGCGACGGTGGCCGCCACCGACCCGGAGGGTCACGCGACGACCGTCGCGTGGGACGCCGGCCTCGGCGAGGGCTTCGTCGACGGCACCGACGAGTACGCCGTGACCTACACCGAGCCCGGCGAGTACCGCCTGCAGGTGCGCGTCACCGACGAGCTCGGCGCGTACAGCACCGAGTACGTCACCGTCACCGTGACGGCCGAGGCCGTCGAGCCCCCGGTCTGCCTCACCGGGCGCTCGGACGGCTTCGACGGACCGGAGCTCGACGAGGAGCGCTGGACGGTGCTCGAGCGCAACCAGCAGCTGCGCATCGAGGACGGCCACCTCGTGATCCCGACGACGCCGACGGACTTCTACGGGACGAACAACGTCGCCGTGCCGAACGTCGTGCTGCAGGACCTGCCCGAGGGCCCGTTCACCGCGACCGCGAAGCTCACGGTCGAGGCGAACGCCCAGTACCAGCAGGCGGGCCTGCTCGTCTACGGCGGTCCGGACGACTACGCCAAGATGGTGATCCAGGGCCGGTCCGCCCCGGCGAACCCGGCGACGCGCATCTTCCAGTTCATCCGGGAGGAGAACGGGCAGCCGAACGAGGTCGGCGAGTCCAACACCGCCGCGCTCGGCGCCGACTACCCGTCCACGGTGTGGGTGCGCTTCACGTCGACCGACGGACAGAACCTGAGGGCGTCGTACTCGCACGACGGCAACACGTTCACGGACATGCCGCAGACGAAGTCGCTCGCGGGCATCACGGACCCGAAGATCGGGCTCGTGTCGCTCGCCGGCACCGGGTCGGCGGCGCAGGCCGTCGACGCGCACTTCGACTGGTTCCACATCGTGCCCGACGACACGGCGGCCTCGGCCGGCCCGGACGACGAGTTCGACGGTGACCAGCTCGACCCCTGCCGCTGGACCGTGCTCAACGAGGACACCGGCCTCTACCGGGTGACCGGTGGTGCGCTGGAGCTCGACACGACGCCGACCGACATCTACGGCGGTGACAACTCGGCGGTGCCGAACATCGTGCTCCAGCCCCAGCCCGGGAACTCCTGGACGGTGCAGACCCGCGTCGACGGCTCGGACTTCGACCGGCAGTACCAGCAGGGCGGCCTGATCCTGTACGGCGACGACGACCACTACGTGAAGCTCGACCTCGTCACGGACAACGCCGCCGGTCAGCCGGTGGCCCGGAGGATCGAGCTGCGCAGCGAGGTCGGCGCCACCATCCAGGACCCGCAGCCTCAGGTCTCGGTCACCTCGGGGGTCGCGTGGCTCCGCCTGACCCGGTCCGGCGACACGTTCACGGGTGAGTACAGCGCGGACGGCGAGACGTGGGCCGAGCTGGGCCAGGTCTCCAACTCGACGCTCGCCGACGCCCAGGTCGGTCTGTTCGGCCTCGGCGGCGGCGCCCAGGGCAACGCGAACGCCACGGCGGCGTTCGACCACTTCCGGGTGATCGGCGACGACGTCGAGCCGCTGACGGTGTCGGCGACCCTCGACCCGGCCGAGCCTGACGGCCCGGACGGGACGTGGCTCGGCCCGGTGACCGTGACGGTCGAGACGACCGGCGGCCCTGCCGGCGCCACCGTCCACCGCGAGGTGAACGTCGACGGCGACGGGTGGGTCGAGTACACCGGTCCGCTGACCGTGGACACCCCGGGCGACCACACCGTCGAGGTGCGGGCGTCGGCCGACGGCCAGACCGTCGTCGGGCAGACGCTCGAGTTCACCATCGCGGCGCCGCCGGCGATCTCGGTGACACCCGCGGTGACGGTGTCGGCGGCCACGTGCGCCTGGGCTCCCGACGGCACGTACGACGTCACCGGCGGCGCCATCGAGGCGGTCGAGGTGGACGGCGTCCAGTACGTGATCCGGCCGATCACCGACGCCGGTGCGGGCGCGGTCGTGGCCGACCCGTCCGACCTGGCGCCCGGGACGTACCGGGTCGCCGCACGGCCGGACGCCGGGTACGTGATCGAGCCCGGCGAGGGCTGGACGGTCAACGCGAACGGCATCGGCGTGCTGCACGTGACGATCGAGGAGCCGGAGTGCCCGCCCGCGGGTGCTCCCGCCGTGATCGTCCAGGCCCCGACCTGCGAGGCGGCCGGCTCGATCGTCGGTGTCCCGATGGACACCGTGCGCCGGTACGAGGTCTACGAGTGGGTCGACGGCAAGCGCGGCCGCAAGCTCGACGGGGCGTCCCTCGGAGCGGGGGAGTACCTCGTCACCGCGGTGGCCGCGCCGAAGACCGAGCTCGAGCTCGCCGGCGACTGGCAGGCCGACAAGGGCGGCCGCGCGACGGTGGTCGTCGTCCTCGAGGAGGTGGGCTGCCAGTGATCGTCGGCGTGGGAGCCGCATGACCCCCGGGTGGACCCCGGCCCGGGTCCAACCGGGGAGGCTCCCACGCTGATACGGCCGAGTCTCGGCCACCCCCTCGGTGCAGGGCAGGACGCGCTCCGGCCCTGCACCGAGGGTCCCCGGCCCATCCGGGCCATCCGACCGCCGGGGCCTCCCGGCACGACGAAGGAGCTGACTCATGGCACGACCGATCACCCTCTTCACCGGACAGTGGGCCGACCTGCCGCTGGAGGAGGTGGCCCGGCTCGCCTCCGAGTGGGGCTACGACGGTCTGGAGCTCGCCTGCTGGGGCGACCACCTGGACCCGTGGCGGTGGGACGACGACGCCTACGTCCAGTCCCGGCTGGACCTGCTCGACAAGTACAACCTCAAGGTGTGGGCGATCTCGAACCACCTCAAGGGCCAGGCGGTGTGCGACGACCCGATCGACCAGCGGCACCGCGACATCCTGTCGGACCAGGTGTGGGGCGACGGCGACCCCGAGGGCGTGCGGCAGCGCGCGGCCGAGGAGATGAAGAACACCGCGCGCCTGGCGGCCAGGCTCGGCGTCAAGACGGTCATCGGCTTCACGGGTTCGTCGATCTGGAAGTACGTCGCGATGTTCCCGCCGGTGTCCGCCGAGGCGATCGAGGCGGGCTACCAGGACTTCGCGGACCGGTGGAACCCGATCCTCGACGTCTTCGACGAGGTGGGCGTGCGGTTCGCGCACGAGGTGCACCCGAGCGAGATCGCCTACGACTACTGGACGACGGTCCGGACGCTCGAGGCCATCGGGCACCGGGAGGCGTTCGGCCTCAACTGGGACCCGTCGCACATGGTCTGGCAGGACATCGACCCCGTCGCGTTCCTGTGGGACTTCAAGGACCGCATCTACCACGTGGACTGCAAGGACACGAAGAAGCGGATGACCAACGGCCGCAACGGCCGCATGGGGTCGCACCTGCCGTGGGCCGACCCGCGGCGCGGCTGGGACTTCATCTCCACCGGGCACGGCGACGTGCCGTGGGAGGACGCCTTCCGCATGCTCAACACCATCGGCTACGAGGGCCCCATCTCGATCGAGTGGGAGGACGCCGGCATGGACCGCCTCGTCGGCGCTCCCGAGGCCCTCGAGTTCGTGCGTCGTCTCGCGTTCGACGCACCGGAGGCGGCCTTCGACGCCGCGTTCTCCACGAAGTGACCATCCACCACCAGGGCCCCCTCCCCACCGCAGCAGCAGTTCGAAGGAGATTTTCATGACCATCCGCACGGACCTCGACCGCAGGACCTTCATGCGTCTCGCGGGGTCCACCGTCGCCGTCGGCGCCGCCACGCTGGCGGGCACGTCCGTGGCCTCCGCGGCGACGTCGGCCTCGCCGAGCCCCCTCGCCGGCGGCCGCCGTCTCGTGGCGCCGGGCAAGCTCGGCATCCAGCTCTACAGCGTCCGTGACAAGGTGTCGTCCCTCGGCTTCCGGGTCGTGCTCGAGCGGCTGGCGCAGCTGGGCTACTCGGAGATCGAGTTCGCCGGCTACACCCAGGGCGCGGTCGGCCCGATCACGCCCCAGGAGATCCGCCAGATCCTCGACGACAACGGGCTCAAGGCCGTCGGTGCCCACCGCGGCATCAACGACTTCGCGACCAACATGGAGCGCGAGCTCGACACGGCCCAGATCCTCGGGATGGAGCACGTCGGCACGGCGAACGCCCCGACGAACAACCGCACGATCGCGGGCTACCTGGCCGCGGCGGAGCAGTTCAACCGGTTCGGCGAGGCGGCCGCCGCGCGCGGGCTGAAGTTCTACCAGCACAACCACCAGCACGAGTTCGCGTTCGCCAAAGACGACCCGTCGGTGCGGCTCTACGACGTGTTCCTCGAGAACACGGATCCCTCGCTGGTGTTCCTCGAGATGGACGTCTACTGGGCGTTCGTCGGCAAGCACCTCTACCCGGGCTTCGAGCCCGTGGACTACGTGCTCGCCAACCGGTCCCGGTACCCGCTGTTCCACCTCAAGGACGGCCGGGTCAACCCCAGCTCCGACAACGGCTACGACATCGTCGAGTTCGGGGCGGGCAACATCGACTTCCAGGGGTTCCTCAGCGCGCTCGAGGGGACCGGGCGCCAGCACGGCATCTGGGAGCAGGACAACGCCGCACAGGTGGCGCTGCCGCCGAACCCGGTCGACTCGTTCGGCAACGCCGAGCGCAGCGCCGAGCAGATCCTGGCGCTGCGGGCTCCGGTCGGAGCCTGAGCTGACGGTCCTGCCCGGGGCGCCACGACACCGTCGTGGCGCCCCGGGCAGTCGTGTTTTCGGTCGACTCGCTTGCCCACGAGTTTTGGTGACTTCTCGAGACGAACCTGCGACACTCGCGGACAACTTTTGCTTGACGTTCGTCAGAAGTGGTCGCTAGGGTCAACCACATGCGAGCCGACGACGTCGCGCAAGGCCGCGCGACCATTCAGCACGAGGGGACGTCGGACCCTGCCCTCGTCCATGAGCAGCCCCTCTTGCGGCTACAGGGCGTGGGCAAGCAGTTCTTCGGCAACCGGGTGCTGCACGACGTGTCCCTCGACGTCCGACGCGGTGAGGTGCACGCCCTGGTAGGCGAGAACGGTGCCGGCAAGTCCACGCTGATGAAGATCATCGCCGGCGTGCACCGCCCGGACGCCGGGACCATCGAGCTGGAGGGTCGGAGCACCGTCTTCGCGTCGCCTCTCGACGCCCAGCACGCCGGGGTCTCGACCGTCTTCCAGGAGTTCAACCTGCTGCCTGAGCGGTCGGTCGCCGAGAACGTGTACCTCGGGCGTGAGCCGCGGCGCCGCGGCCTCGTAGACCGGCGCACGATGCACGCGCGGACCGACGAGCTCCTGGCGAGCCTCGGGATCGGGGGTATCGCGCCGTGGACGCGCGTCGGGTCCCTCTCGGTCGCCCAGCAGCAGGTCATCGAGATCGTCAAGGCCGTCTCCCACGACGCGCGGATCATCTCGATGGACGAGCCGACGGCGGCCCTGGCCGACCAGGAGGTCGAGCTGCTGTACGACCTCGTCGGGCGGTTGAAGGCGCGGGGCGTCGCGGTGCTGTACGTCTCGCACCGCCTCAAGGAGATCTTCGACCTCTGCGACACCATCACGGTGCTCAAGGACGGCAACCACGTGCTCACCGCACCCGCCGCCGACATGACGCCGGACCGGCTCGTGCGCACGATGGTCGGCCGGGACTTCGCCGGGTTCTTCCCCGACAAGGACGACGCCGCGAGCCCGGGTGACGTCGTGCTGGCCATCGAGGGCGCCGGCAACACCGCCGTCGACGGCGTGGACCTCCAGGTGCGGGCGGGCGAGATCGTCGCGCTGGCCGGCCTGCAGGGCTCCGGCCGCACGGAGATTGCGCACGGGATCTTCGGGATCGCCCCGTTCACCCGCGGTCGGATGCAGATCGACGGCACACGGGTGGAGATCCGCTCGCCGCGGCAGGCCGTGCAGGCCGGGATCGCGCTGGTCACCGAGGACCGCAAGACCGAGGGCCTCGCGCTCGGACAGTCGGTCCTGGCGAACGCCCGCCTCGTGCTCGACGCGGTCGTCCCCGGGGAGTCCGACCGCCGGTCGCAGCACGTCCCGGGACTGCTCTCGTCCCTCGACCTCGTCGCCGCGTCGCAGGAGACCGAGGTCCAGTACCTCTCCGGGGGCAACCAGCAGAAGGTCGTGCTGGCCAAGTGGCTCGTGACCGACCCTCGGGTGATCGTCCTCGACGAGCCCACGCGAGGGATCGACGTCGGCGCCAAGCGGGCCGTCTACGACCTCATGCGACAGCTCGCCGCCGCCGGCGTCGCGATCGTCCTCATCTCGTCCGAGCTTCCCGAGGTGGTTGCGATGGCCGACCGGATCCTGGTCGTACGCGACGGGAGGCTCGCCGGAGAGCTCCCCCCAGGAAGCGACGAGGAGTCCATCATGGCGCTCGCGACAGGCACTGACTCCACGTCCGACGAGCACGTCGTGGCCGTGGACGCCCCGGCGGCCACGCCGTCCCGCGGGCTCGCGCAGTCGGGTGACGACCGATGACCACGACCGTCGCCGCCCCTGCGCGGCCCGACTCCGCCACGCGTCGTCGCCGGATCGGCTCCACCGAGATCGTGTGGCTCGCGCTCGTCGGCATCCTCGTGATCGTGGGCGCGCTGGTCGCGGCGCGGGGTGGGAACCTGTTCAGCACGGCCAACACGGCCTACATGCTCACCCAGACGAGCCTCCTGGGGTTCGTCGCGATCGGGCAGACCCTCGTCATCGTCTGCCGGTCGCTCGACCTCTCGGTCGGCTACGTCGTGGCGCTGTGCTCGATCATCGGGGCCACCACGATGGCCGGTGACCCGTCACGGGTCTGGCTCGGCGTCCTCACCGCGCTCGGGACGGCGGCTCTCATCGGGCTCGTCAACGGCCTGGTCATCGCGAAGCTACGCGTCAACGCCTTCATCGCCACGCTCGGCATCGGGCTGATCATCAAGGGTTACCTCGACACGCAGTTCAAGGGTCCGGCCGGCGAGGTACCGACGTCGTTCCAGATGTTCGGCTACACGCGCATCGGGCCCGTGCCGATCTCGACGATCGTCATGCTGAGCCTGGCGGTGGCCGGAGTCGTGCTGCTGACGCGGACCCGCAGCGGATATCACATGTTCGCCGTGGGCGGGAACCTCGACGTCGCCCGCCTCTCCGGCATCCGCACCGACCGGACGGTCATCCTCGCCCACGTGCTGTGCTCGGTCTGCGCGGGCGTCGCGGGGCTGCTCATCGCCGCGCGATTCGGTACCGGTAACGCGCTGGTCTACTCGTACGGGCTCGACCTCGACTCGATCGCCGCGGTCGTCCTGGGAGGGACGCTGCTGCTCGGCGGACGCGGATCGATGGTCGGCACCGTGGGCGGCGTGGCGATCCTCGCCGTGCTGGACACGGCGTTCAACGTCCTGGACGTCGACCCGTTCTTCAAGGACGTCCTGCGAGGCGTCGTCATCATCGCCGCCGTCGCGCTGTATGCGCGTCGGCAGATCGACCCGGCCAGCAGCAGGGCGCGGTTCCGCCCGAGCGGGGGGCGCCTGCGGGGAGGCCCCGTGGCCGTCACCGAGCCGACCACCGGAGGTGTGTCGAAGTGACCACCAGCAGCCCGTCGAAGCTCTCCGAGAGCCTCGCCGCCCGTGCACCGCAAGGGCGCGGCGTCCCGGCCCGCGATCCGCGAGCCGGTGTCCTCACCCGCCTGGGTTCCGGCGGCGCGTGGACCGTGGCCGCGCTGCTCGTCCTCGTCTTCGTCGCGATCTTCTCGGTCAACCCGTCCTTCGCGGAGCCGACCTCGCTCATGGCGTTCGCCAAGAAGGCGGCACCGCTGGTGATCCTCGCGATCGGGCAGTACTTCGTCATCGTCTCCGGCGAGTTCGACCTGTCCGTCGGCTCCCTCGTCGGGGCGCAGGTGGTCATCGCCGCGAAGGTCCTCGACGGCGAGGAGTCCCGCACGTGGCTCGTGGTCGCCCTGATGCTCGGGTTCGGGCTGCTGGTCGGCCTGGTGAACGGGCTCGTGACGACGCTGCTCAAGGTGCCGTCCTTCATCACGACCCTGGGCATGATGCTCGTCCTCTACGGGGCCATCCGCCTCTGGACCGGAGGCGCCCCGACCGGCGCCCTCACCGAGGGCTTCCGCACCTGGGGCCGCGGAGGCATCCCCGACAACCCGGGGTCCTTCCAGGTCCCGTGGGCGCTCGTGATCGCGGCGGTGCTCGCAGCCGCGGCCGTCGTCCTCATGCGCCGCCCGTACGGCCGCACCCTCGTCGCCGTCGGCGACAACGCCCGGGTGGCCGCCTATGCGGGCGCGCCGGTCTGGTGGGTGCGCACCCGAGCATTCCTCCTCTCGAGCTTGTGCGCGACCGTCGCCGCCGTGCTCATCGGGGGCTTCGCGGGCGTCACCGCGCAGGTCGGGCAGGGCTTGGAGTTCATGGCGATCACCGCGGTCGTGCTGGGCGGCGTGGTCCTCGGCGGAGGCCGTGGCACCGTCGCCGGCGCGATCCTCGGCGCCGTGACGCTCGAGGCGCTGTTCACCCTCTTCAACCAGTTCGGCCTGCCGGCCTCGATCCGACCCGCGGTCCAGGGCGTGATCATCATCGCGGCCGTCGCCTACGCCTCGCGGCCACGCCGTGCACGACCACGGGAGCGGGTCCCGGGCGCCGTCGGCGACGGCTTCGATCCGAGCGGGAGTCCTTCCCCCGCTCCGGCGGCCGATCCACCTGACCGCTAGGCCCAGATCTCCTGACGACCTCGACAGACCGACCACCACGACGCGTACCCGTTCGCTCCCGTCCCGACGACGACGTCTCACGAAGGAGAACGACATGAAGCGAGTCCGAGCCCGAGCTCTTGTGGCCGGCGCCGCCACGGCGGTGCTGCTGGGCACGGCTGCCTGCACGACCGACACTCCGGCGGAGATACCCCCGGAGGCGGCCGCCGAGGAGACGGCGGAGGAAGGAAGCGAGTCGGAGTCCGGCGCGAACAGCGAGTGGTTCGTCCAGGCGGACTACGACCGTGAGCTGGCCCAGCGGGACATCGAGCCGGAGGGTCCGGCCGACCAGCCCTGGCTGCAGGCGATCGAGCCGGAGTACGTGGACACATCCGAGTACGCGAGCCCAGGCGGCGACAAGACGCTGTGCTTCTCCAACGCCTCGGTCTCGAACCCGTGGCGCGTCACGGGCTGGATCACCATGCAGCAGCAGGTCGAGGTCCTGAAGGAGCAGGGGGTGATCGGCGAGTTCCGGGTCTCCGACGCCGCCGACGACGACAACAAGCAGATCTCCGACATCCAGGCGTTCGTCGAGAACGGAGACTGTGACGCCATCATCATCTCGCCGTCCACGACGGCCACGCTCACGCCCGCCGTCGAGGCGGCGTGCGAGAGCGGCACGCCGGTGATCGTGTTCGACCGCGGCGTGAATACGGACTGCATGGTGACGTTCATCCACCCGATCGGCGGCTACGCCTACGGCGCCGACGGCGCGGAGTACCTCGTGGAGAACCTCGACCCGGGCTCGAAGGTGCTCGCGCTGCGCATCCTCCCGGGCGTCGACGTCCTCGAGCACCGGTGGGCCGCGGCCGACCGGATCTTCTCGGAGGCGGACATCGACGTCGTCGGCGTCGAGTTCACCGGCGGTGACGCCGCCCAGATCAAGGACATCGTCACGCAGTACCTCCAGCGCGGCGACATCCACGGCATCTGGATGGACGCCGGGGACGGCGCCGTGGCCGCGGTGGAGGCGTTCGAGGACGCCGGCAAGCCGTACCCCGTCTTCATGGGCGAGGACGAGATGAGCTTCCTGCGCAAGTGGGAGGAGACCGGCATGAACGCGATCGCGGCCGTGTACTCCAACTTCCAGTGGCGCACCCCGGTCCTCGCGGCCCAGATGATCTGGGAGGGCCAGGAGGTGCCCGAGGAGTGGGTGCTCCCGCAGGACCCGATCGAGTCCGACGAGCTCGGCGCGTACCTCGAGGCCAACGCGGACATGCCGTCGCTGCACTACGCGAAGTTCGGCGGCGAGGACCTGCCCGGGTTCCCGGAGGCGTGGACCGACCGCTGACCCATCACCGTGGGGGCCGGGCGTCGCTGCGGCGACGCAGCACGTCCGGCCGCCCCGGACGACACGACGACGAGAGAGAGCGACGTGGCTCCCGAACACCGTCATGCCATCCGACGCCGGCCGATCGGCGTAAACACCTGGGTGTGGGTCTCACCCCTGACCGACTCCGCACTGCGCACCATCGCCCCCCGCGTGGCCGGGTGGGGCTTCGACCTCATCGAGCTCCCGGTGGAGCACCCCGACGACTGGGACCCCCGGCTCGCCGCACGGGTCCTCGAGGACCACGGGCTCGGCGCGAGCGTCTCCCTGGTCATGGGTCCCGGGCGTGAGCTGGTCGCCGCCGACCGCGCCACGGTACGCGCGACGCAGGACTACCTCCGCCGTGTCGTCGACGCTGCGCACACCGTGGGCGCGCGCGTCGTCGGCGGTCCGGCGTACGCGTCGGTCGGTCGCACCTGGAGGCTCTCGGCCGCGGAGCGCGCGGCTGCGTACGCCGAGCTGGCCGAGAACCTCGGTCCGGTGCTCGAGCACGCGGCGTCGGCGGGCGTCGTCGTCGGCCTGGAGCCGCTCAACCGCTACGAGACCAGCCTCGTCAACACGCTCGACCAGGCCCTCGAGGTGATCGCGCCCCTCCCGGCCGAGGCGATCGGCCTGATGCTCGACGTCTACCACATGAACATCGAGGAGACCGATCTCGTCGCCGCGATCCACCGCGCGAGCAGCCGCATCGCCGCGGTGCAGGTCTGCGCGAACGACCGCGGCGCGCCGGGGTCGGACCACCTCGACTGGGTACGCCTCCTCGGCGCCCTGGACGAGGTGGGGTACTCCGGCCCGCTGGTGATCGAGTCCTTCACGGCGGAGAACGCCACGATCGCCACCGCGGCCTCGATCTGGCGCCCGCTCGCGGCGACCCAGGACGCCATCGCCACCGATGGCCTCGCTCACCTCGAGGAGGTGATGTCCTCGGCCTGATCCACGTGCGGTGAGAACCGCACGACCTTGGGCGCCGGCACGCCGTGAGGTCACGACCTGTCCCGTCCCGCTGCAGCAGCGGGACCAGTACGTCGACCCGCCCTGGAGGCATCACGATGACCGAGAGACCACGTCCCCGTCGGGGGAGGTCGGTCGCGGCCGTGACCGTCGGAGCGCTGGCGTTCACGCTGGCACCCACGACGATCGCGGCAGCCGCACCGACGGCTCCGGCGACACCGCTCGCGCAGACGGTCGAGGAGGAGCACAAGGTGCTCATCTTCACCGAGACCACGCAGTACCGGCACAGCGAGGCGATCACGCAGGGCACTCCGGTGCTCGAGGCGGCGTTCGCCGAGGCCGGCATCGCGTCCGACCACACGGAGGACTCGAGCGTCTTCAACGACGCCGACCTCGCGCAGTACGACGCCCTGGTCATGTTCCAGGCGTCCGGAGACCCGTGGACCGCGGAGGAGAAGGCCGCGCTCGAGCGGTACCAGCAGGCCGGCGGTGGCATCGTCGCCATCCACAACGCGACCGACATGCGCGGCAACTACGCCTGGTGGGACGAGATGATCGGGTCGCTGATGCCCGGGCACGCGGCCACGGGCAGCAGCCCGGGACTTCTCGGCACCGTGCGGGTCGAGGACCGGACGCACCCCTCGACCGAGCACCTGCCGCAGCGGTGGGAGCGCGCCGACGAGTGGTACAACTTCTCGACCAACGTCCGCGGCGACGCGCACGTGCTGGCGACGATGGACGAGTCGACCTACGAGCCCGGCAGCAACGCCATGGGCTACGACCACCCGATCTCGTGGTGCAAGCACTACGACGGCGGCCGTGCGTGGATGACCGGGATGGGCCACTTCGGCGCCCACTACACGGCCGAGCCCGAGTTCGTCCAGCACATCGTGGGCGGCGTGCAGTGGGCGGCCGGCCTGGTCGAGGGTGACTGCGGCGGCACGGACTGGGGCCAGTTCGAGAAGATCGCGCTCGACTCCAACACGAGCGCCCCGTTCGCCATGGACATCGCCCCGGACGGCCGCGTCTTCTTCACCGAGCTCGTCCGCGGCCAGATCCGGGTGTACGACCCCCGCACGCAGACCACGACGACCGCGCTGGAGATCCCGGTCTACTCGGGCGGCGAGGACGGCATGCTCGGCATCGCCCTGGACGAGGACTTCGAGAACAACGGCTTCCTCTACCAGTACTACTCGCCGGCGAGCGAGGACGACACCGACCCGGCGTCGTTCTTCAACCGCCTCTCCCGGTTCACGGTGACCGGTGACGAGCCCGGTGCCACGGTGATCGACCCGGAGTCGGAGGTCGTGATCCTGGAGGTGCCCGCCCGTCGTCTGCCGGACGAGCCGGGCCACACGGGCGGTGGGCTCATCATCGACCACCGCACGGGCGACCTGTACCTCGGCGTGGGCGACGACGTGAACCCTCACTCCGAGCCTTCCGGCGGGTACGCGCCGATCTCCGAGCGCGAGGGCACGTTCCACGACGCGCGCGAGACGTCGGCCAACACCAACGACCTGCGCGGCAAGATCCTGCGGATCCACCCGGAGGACGACGGGACGTACACGATCCCCGAGGGCAACATGTTCCCGGAGGCGGAGGACACCGAGGACAAGACGCTCCCCGAGATCTACGCGATGGGCTTCCGCAACCCGTTCCGCTTCACGATCGACCCGGAGACCGGCGACCTCGGCGTGGCGGACTACTCGCCCGACAACGGGAGCGACAACCTCGCCACCCGCGGCCCGGCGGGCATCGCCGAGTGGAACCTCGTCAAGGAGCCGGGCTTCTTCGGCTGGCCCCTGTGCATGGGCGACAACGAGCCGTTCCGGGACGTCGACTACACCACCAACCCGGTGACCGTCGGGGACTTCTTCGACTGCGACGCGCCGATCAACGACTCGGTCCGCAACACCGGGCTCACGGAGCTCCCGCCGGCCCAGCCCGCGGACCTCTGGTACGGGTACCAGCGTTCGAGCGTGCCCGGCGCCATCAACGCCGGCGGCGGGCTCGCGCCGATGGGCGGGCCGTTCTACCAGTTCGACCCCGAGCTGGACTCCGACACGAAGTTCCCGGAGTACTACCACGGCAAGCCCTTCTTCTACGAGTGGGCGCGCAACCAGATGTTCTCGATCGACCTCAAGGACCCGCGCGCCGGGGCCGGTGAGTCCGACGTCGAGAAGGTCAACCGGTTCCTGCCGACCGAGCAGTTCCTCGCGCCGATCGACTCGAAGTTCGGACCCGACGGCTCGATGTACGTGCTCGACTGGGGCGGCGGGTTCGGCCGTCACAACCCGGACTCCGGCCTCCACCGGATCGACTACGTCTCCGGCTCGCGCTCTCCGGAGGCCGTCGCGACGGCGACGCCGGACTCGGGGACGGTGCCTCTCGAGGTCACGTTCGACGGCACCGGGAGCTCGGACCCCGAGGGCGACCAGCTCGAGTACGCCTGGGACTTCGACGGTGACGGCACGGTCGACGCGACCGAGGCCACGGCGACGCACACGTTCACCGAGAACGGGGTGTACGACGTGCGCCTCACCGTGACCGACACCGCCGGCAAGACGGGGACGGCGACCGTCCCGGTCGCGGTGGGCAACACGCGGCCCGAGGTCAGCTTCGACCTGCCGCCGACGGGGGCGTTCTTCGACTTCGGCGACACGATCTCCTGGGACGTGTCGGTGACGGACGCCGAGGACTCGCCCGACGGCTCCGAGATCGACGACTCCCGGGTCATCATCCAGGCGGCGTTGGGCCACGACGCCCACGCGCACCCGTCCGAGCCGCTGTACGGACGCACCGGCTCGGTCGCCACCAACCTCGGCGGCGGGCACGGGGAGGACATGAACGTCTTCTACGTCCTCGACGCCCGGTACACCGACGACGGTGGCGACGGCGTGCCCGCGCTGACCGGCTCGGACACGTCGCTCGTCTTCCCGAAGATCCGCGAGGCGGAGTTCCACACGGACTCCGAGGGGACGACGACGGTGCCGAGCCGCGACGTCGAGGGTCGGGGCTCCGTCATCTCAGGGGCCGACGGCGCGTGGGCCTCGTACGATCCGGTCAACCTGCACGAGATCGACGCACTGACCCTCCGGGTCGCGGCGGCGACCGCAGGTACGATCGAGCTGCGCCGGGACGCCCCGGACGGTGAGCTCCTCGCCACCGCCGAGGTTCCGCAGACCGGCCTGACGACCTTCACGGACGTCCGGGTCGACGTCGAGGACCCGGGGGAGAGCTTCACGCTCTTCGCCGTGTTCCCCGGCTCCGGCGAGCGTCGCCTCAACTTCATCGAGGCGAACGGCAAGGGCGTCTCGGAGACGACGCGCCCCGAGGTCGCCATCACGGCACCCGAGGCGGGAGTCGAGCTCGAGCAGGGTGAGATCACCGTGGCGGCCGACGCGACCGACGCCGAGAACGAGATCACGCAGGTCGAGTTCTTCGTCGACGGCTCCTCGATCGGGGTCGACACGCAGGCCCCCTACGAGGCGGCGTGGACGGTCACGGAGGACGGCTACTACGAGCTGACCGCCGTGGCGACCAACGACCGTGGTCTGTCGACGACGTCGCGCATCGTCGTGGCCCAGGTCGGGGACCCGTTCGACGGCCTGAAGACGTTCACCAACGCCCGGGGCGAGTTCGAGCACCTGGGTGCGAACCGGTACCTCATCACGTCCGGCGGCGCGAACATGTGGCAGGGCACCGACGAGTACTCGGCGCTCTACCGCGAGGGGGTGGACGACACCTGGTCCGTCACCGTGCGGATCAACAGCCAGCAGAACTCCCACTCGTCGGCGAAGGCGGGCATCATCGTCCGGAACGACGTGACGGCTCCGGGGTCCTCCCCGGGGTACGCCGCCCTGGGCATCAGGCCCTCGGGCGGGTTCGAGTGGCTGCGCGGCAACGAGTCGGGCCAGCTCAGCACGTCGTCGAGCGCCGGCACGACGGCGTACCCGGCATGGGTGCGGCTCGTCCGGTACGGCGACCTGTACTACGCGTACTGGAGCGCCGACGGCAAGGACTTCCGCCAGATCGGCCAGCCGGTCACCCTGCCGGGTGCGGCGTCGGTGCAGGACGTCGGCATGTTCGTGACGGCGCACAGCGCGTCCGCCACGAGCGCCGTGGAGTTCCAGGACTTCACGTTCGACGACGACCCGGCGGACCCGTCCGCACCCGACCCGGGTGACACGCCGCCGGAGTGCGACGTCGAGGGCGACCCCGACGGCGGTGTCCGTAAGCCGAGCGACGAGTTCGACGGCGAGGGCATCGACGGCTGCCGCTGGGACTCGATCGTCCGGTACGACGCCGACCACGTCACCGTGGCCGACGGCCGGCTGCAGATCACGACGCAGCCGGGCGACATCAACGGTTCCGCCAACGACGACCCGAAGAACTTCATCCTCCAGCGTGCGCCGGAGGGTGACTGGGTCGCCGAGACGCGGTTCGCCGCGCCGCTGCAGCACCAGTGGCAGCTCGCCGGTCTGCTGGCCTACGCGGACGACGACGACTACGTGAAGCTCGACGTCGTGGCGAAGAACGCCCCGGGAGCGGCGACGCTCCTCGGCGCCGAGCTCGTCTCGGAGCAGGGCGGGGCGTTCGGCGCCGGCGGGAACCGGCAGATCGACCTCGCCGGCGAGCCGTCGTCCGGGTTCTGGCACCTGCGCCTGGAGAAGGTGGGCGACACCTACCAGGGCTCGGTGAGCGAGGACGGCGAGGAGTGGGTCTCCCTCGGGGACCCGGTCACGCACGACGTGCCGCTCACGTCGATCGGCCTCATGGCGATCGGTCCGAAGCAGACGTCGCCCGTGGTCGTCGGGTTCGACTGGTTCCGTCTCACGACGGCGGACGACGAGGAGCCCGTGGCCGTCGGTGTCCAGGCGGTGGCGGAGTGCGTCGGCAAGCAGGCGGTCGTGACCGTCCGCGTGTCGAACGACGACGCCGAGCCGGCGGAGGTGCTGGTCGAGACCGCGTACGGGTCGAAGACCTATCCCGATGTCGCACCGGGTGACACGCCGCTCCACAAGTTCCGCCCGAAGGCGGACAGCGTGGAGGCAGGCACGGTCAGCGTGACCGCCACGATCGGCGACCGCACGTCGACGGTCGAGGCGGAGTACGACGCCGTCAGCTGCGGCTGACGCCGGCGCCGGTGGTGGCGGCACGTCCGCCACCACCGGCGTCCCACCGCACCGAGAGGTGCACCGGAACGACACGACAGCAAGGAGTTTGGACGTGAGCTCGAAGGTGACAGCGCGAGGACAGGGTCGCCGCACGTCGACGCCCCGACGGACGCCGCCCACCACGTCGAGCGCACGTGCGCATGACCGGGGTGGTGCCGGCCGCCCCGCGCCCCGGTCGTCGGCACGCCAAGGGGCGCGTCGACGACCGGGGAGCCCCAAGGAACATCCGGACCGCGGCGTCCGGTGGCACCGCCGCTGGGTCCCCTTGGCGCTCGCCGCGATGCTCGGCGCTCTCGCCGGAGCAGGCACGACCGCCGCGTGGTTGCACCCGGACCGGACGACCCCGCCGACAGTCGCGGGCCAGCCTGACCCCGCCCGGGTCGCGGAGCTCGAGCGAGCCGAGGCCGAGCGGAACGCCCAGAGCCTGGAAGCCCTGGCGACGTTCGGCGTTGGTCTGCAGGACGAGCTGGCCCCTGTGCTCGAGGGGTTGCACGGCGCCCACCCGTCGGACGGCTCGACGCGCCGGACGCCCACCGGAGAGGATGTCGACGAGTGGCGTGCTTCCCTCGAGGAACTGGCGGTCGAGGCGGACGCACTCCCGTCGGGCGGGACGGAGCACAACATGGTGCGCAGCGGCTTCGTGCTCACGCTCGAGCTGCTCGGCAGCTCGGTCGACCTCGTCGAGCAGGCACTCTCGGCGGAGCCCGCGTCGGACGAGACGCTCTTCCGACTTGCGGGCGCTGCGCGAGACCATGCCGTCGACGCCTTCGGCAGCGCGGCGATGCAGCTCGACAACCTCTATGTCACGGCGGACAAGGGTCATCTCCACCTCGTGCTGCGCGCGGGCGAGGGCGGCGTGCCGCTCGACGACCCGCACGGGCACCCAGGCCACTGAGGACCCGGACGCCCGGAGGTGCGGCGGCAGGAGCCCCGCGCGTCAATGCGTGGCGGCGTGGAGCATGACCACGTCGTCGTGCTCCACGCCCCCGACCACGTACGTGCGGCGGCCGACGACGGTGAACCCGTGCCGGCGGTAGAACGCCTGTGCCCGAGCGTTCTGCCCGTTGGTCCCGAGCCAGAGCGGACGCGGCGTGGGGTGACCTGCGCGGGCGGCGAGCCCGCCCGCCGCCGCGACGGCGCCCTCCATGAGCGCGCCGGCCACCCCGGTGCCCTGAGCACGCGGGTGCACGTAGATCTTGGACAGCTCGGCGTACGGGCCTGACCCCACGACGTCGCGCAGCACGGCCGCCTCCGCCTCTCCGTCGGGCATCCCGAGGACCACGAGCGCGTACCCGAGGACCGCGGGCGACGACGCCTCGTCGGTCGCCACGACGAGCGCGTGCGCGTCGCTGCGGGCCCAGGCCTCGAAGCGGGCCGGCGTGAGCTTGTCCGCGACGTGCGCCGCCATCGTGGCCACGGGGGTGCCGGGCGGGCAGGCGAGCGGGAACGTCAGGGCGGCGAGCCAGGCGATCTCGGCGGCCTCCTCGGGCCGGGCAGGTCGGACGACGACGTCGGTGCGTGCGGTCACGGCACCGAATCTAGCCGGCGGGGAGGCGGCGGGGCCCGCGCGCCCGAGCACCGGGAGGGCCGGGCCGCGGACGTTGGCCGTGACCTGCGGCGACGTGTCTTCGGGGCCGTGTGCGCCGGGTCACGTCGCACGGGGTTGGCGCGACGCCGCGAGAGGTGTAATGTTCTCTGACGTCAGCCCGACAGGCAGACGGACACGAAGAGCCCAGCACGGCGCGAGCCGGCAGGCAAAGTGGCCGCCCGGGGTTGGAACTCACACCGAATCGATCGGGTGCTCAGTGCGCTCCGGGCGAGGGTGTGTGGGGCTTGCCGGTCCGACCGGGAGCTCCGGTCCGCGGGAACGCGGGGTTGGAGACGCCGGGAAGGTCTGGTAAGTTAGAAGGGTTGCCCCGGACGGGGTCGGAGCCTTGGGGGTTTCGGCCTGGATGGTGTGCGTCGGTTGTTTGAGAACTCAACAGTGTGCTTGATAGTCAATGCCAAGCATTTTTGAACCCTGTCCGGGTTGCCGCGCCTTTTGGGTGTGGTGGTCTGGTGGGATTCCTTTGGATGGACTGAGCTAGTGATAGTTTGGTCTGGCCAGTATCGATCAAGCGCCCGGTCGTGCCTTTGTGGTGCGTGGGTGTTTGTTTTCTCTTTTACGGAGAGTTTGATCCTGGCTCAGGACGAACGCTGGCGGCGTGCTTAACACATGCAAGTCGAACGGTGAAGCCCAGCTTGCTGGGTGGATCAGTGGCGAACGGGTGAGTAACACGTGAGCAACCTGCCCTCCACTTCGGGATAAGCCTTGGAAACGGGGTCTAATACCGGATATGAGCGCTCATCGCATGGTGGGTGTTGGAAAGTTTTTCGGTGGGGGATGGGCTCGCGGCCTATCAGCTTGTTGGTGGGGTGATGGCCTACCAAGGCTTCGACGGGTAGCCGGCCTGAGAGGGCGACCGGCCACACTGGGACTGAGACACGGCCCAGACTCCTACGGGAGGCAGCAGTGGGGAATATTGCACAATGGGCGCAAGCCTGATGCAGCGACGCCGCGTGAGGGATGACGGCCTTCGGGTTGTAAACCTCTTTCAGCAGGGAAGAAGCGCAAGTGACGGTACCTGCAGAAGAAGCGCCGGCTAACTACGTGCCAGCAGCCGCGGTAATACGTAGGGCGCAAGCGTTGTCCGGAATTATTGGGCGTAAAGAGCTCGTAGGCGGTCTGTCGCGTCTGGTGTGAAAACCCGAGGCTCAACCTCGGGCTTGCATCGGGTACGGGCAGACTAGAGTGCGGTAGGGGAGACTGGAATTCCTGGTGTAGCGGTGGAATGCGCAGATATCAGGAGGAACACCGATGGCGAAGGCAGGTCTCTGGGCCGCAACTGACGCTGAGGAGCGAAAGCATGGGGAGCGAACAGGATTAGATACCCTGGTAGTCCATGCCGTAAACGTTGGGCACTAGGTGTGGGGCTCATTCCACGAGTTCCGTGCCGCAGCTAACGCATTAAGTGCCCCGCCTGGGGAGTACGGCCGCAAGGCTAAAACTCAAAGGAATTGACGGGGGCCCGCACAAGCGGCGGAGCATGCGGATTAATTCGATGCAACGCGAAGAACCTTACCAAGGCTTGACATGCACCGGAAACACTCAGAGATGGGTGCCCCGTAAGGTCGGTGCACAGGTGGTGCATGGTTGTCGTCAGCTCGTGTCGTGAGATGTTGGGTTAAGTCCCGCAACGAGCGCAACCCTTGTCCCATGTTGCCAGCGGGTTATGCCGGGGACTCATGGGAGACTGCCGGGGTCAACTCGGAGGAAGGTGGGGATGACGTCAAATCATCATGCCCCTTATGTCTTGGGCTTCACGCATGCTACAATGGCCGGTACAGAGGGCTGCGATACCGTAAGGTGGAGCGAATCCCAAAAAGCCGGTCTCAGTTCGGATTGGGGTCTGCAACTCGACCCCATGAAGTCGGAGTCGCTAGTAATCGCAGATCAGCAACGCTGCGGTGAATACGTTCCCGGGCCTTGTACACACCGCCCGTCAAGTCACGAAAGTTGGTAACACCCGAAGCCCATGGCCCAACCGGTTCGCCGGGGGGAGTGGTCGAAGGTGGGACTGGCGATTGGGACTAAGTCGTAACAAGGTAGCCGTACCGGAAGGTGCGGCTGGATCACCTCCTTTCTAAGGAGCACTCGTATCCCCGTGCACCGTGGTGCGTCCGGTGGGTCTCTTCGTGGGGGCCGGCCGGGTGGGGGTAGAGGAGGACCGCTGCAGGTGCCGATCGTGCGCCTGGTGGTCGCTCGAGGGTGGAACGTTGACCGTAGAGCCTTTCGTGCACCTGGTGTGCCGGCTAGTACGCCCCTGTGGGGTGGGAAGACCGGTGCGGGGGTGTGGGGTTCGGAGAGCACACTGTTGGGTCCTGAGACAGCCGGCCGCGTTGGTCGGGGGTTTCAGTGGGTAGCGGGTCACCGGTCGGTGCCGAACCGCTTCCACGCGTCCCCTCGTGGGGGGTGTGGGGGTAGGCGCGCCTGGGGCTGGTGGGTTCGTCCGTAGCTTGAGAACTGCACAGTGGACGCGAGCATCCCAGATGTTCGAGGACCCTTCGACGGGTGCGTGCCGAGGCTTTCGGGCCTGGGTGGGTGCTGGTTGGTGGGTCGTCTTGGACTCTGCGAAATATTTGTAGTGTGTGTCGAAGTTTTTAAGGGCACAGGGTGGATGCCTTGGCACTAGGAGCCGAAGAAGGACGTGGTAGCCTGCGATAAGCCTCGGGGAGCTGGCAAACGAGCTGTGATCCGAGGGTGTCCGAATGGGGGAACCCGGCCCAAGTCATGTTGGGTCACCTGTACCTGAATTCATAGGGTGCAGGGGGGAACGTCGGGAAGTGAAACATCTCAGTACCGGCAGGAAGAGATATTCCGTGAGTAGTGGCGAGCGAAAGCGGATGAGGCCAAACCGTGCACGTGGTAAAGCTGTCAGGCGTTGCGTGTGCGGGGTTGTGGGACCTTCTTGGAGTCGCTGACACGACTCCGGCCAGTGAGAAAGCCGTGTCATAGCCGAACCGGGTTGAAAACCGGACCACAGTGGGTGTGAGTCCCGTAGGCGAAATGGTGCGGCCTGGCGGAGGGGATCCCAAGTAGCACGGGGCCCGAGAAATCTCGTGTGAATCTGGCAAGACCACTTGCTAAGCCTAAATACTCCCTAGTGACCGATAGCGGACCAGTACCGTGAGGGAAAGGTGAAAAGTACCCCGGGAGGGGAGTGAAATAGTACCTGAAACCGTGTGCCTACAATCCGTCGGAGCCTCCTTGGTTGGGGTGACGGCGTGCCTTTTGAAGAATGAGCCTGCGAGTTAGTGCTCGGTGGCGAGGTTAACCCGTGCGGGGTAGCCGTAGCGAAAGCGAGTCCGAACAGGGCGATTGAGTCGCCGGGTCTAGACCCGAAGCGAAGTGATCTAGCCATGGGCAGGTTGAAGCGCCGGTAAGACGGCGTGGAGGACCGAACCCACCAGGGTTGAAAACCTGGGGGATGACCTGTGGTTAGGGGTGAAAGGCCAATCAAACTTCGTGATAGCTGGTTCTCCCCGAAATGCATTTAGGTGCAGCGTCGTGTGTTTCTTGCCGGAGGTAGAGCTACTGGATGGCCGATGGGCCTCACCGGGTTACTGACGTCAGCCAAACTCCGAATGCCGGTAAGAGTAAGCACGGCAGTGAGACTGCGGGGGATAAGCTCCGTAGTCGAGAGGGAAACAGCCCAGACCACCGGCTAAGGCCCCTAAGCGTGTGCTCAGTGGGAAAGGATGTGGAGTTGCACAGACAACCAGGAGGTTGGCTTAGAAGCAGCCACCCTTGAAAGAGTGCGTAATAGCTCACTGGTCAAGTGATTCCGCGCCGACAATGTAGCGGGGCTCAAGTACACCGCCGAAGCCGTGGCACCCACACGATCGCCCAGCCGTACCCCTCGGGGTGTGGTTCAGGTGTGTGGGTGGGTAGGGGAGCGTCGTGTGGGCGGTGAAGCCGCGGAGTGATCCAGCGGTGGAGGCCACACGAGTGAGAATGCAGGCATGAGTAGCGAAAGACGGGTGAGAAACCCGTCCGCCGAATGACCAAGGGTTCCAGGGCCAGGTTAATCCGCCCTGGGTAAGTCGGGACCTAAGGCGAGGCCGACAGGCGTAGTCGATGGACAAGGAGTTGATATTCTCCTACCGGCGAAGAACCGCCCATACCGAGCCCGGTGATACTAACCACCCCAAGCCGGCCACCGACACCTTCGGGTGTCACCGGCCGGGGCGGCGTGGGACCTGAACCGGTAGTAGGTAAGCGTGTTAACAGGGGTGACGCAGGAAGGTAGCCCGGCGTGGCGATGGTTGACCACGTCCAAGGCCGTAGCCCGTCCCGTAGGCAAATCCGCGGGACATACAGGGTGAGAGCTGACGGTGACCGCGTAGGCGGGAACAGGGTGATCCTCAGCTGCCAAGAAAAGCCTCGACGCGAGGTTCTAGCCGCCCGTACCCCAAACCGACTCAGGTGGTCAGGTAGAGAATACCGAGGCGATCGAGCGAATCGTGGTTAAGGAACTCGGCAAAATGCCCCCGTAACTTCGGGAGAAGGGGGGCCTGAACCGTGACCCGGACATGCTCCGGTGAGCGGGGAGGGCCGCAGAGACCAGGGAGAAGCGACTGTTTACTAAAAACACAGGTCCGTGCGAAGTCGCAAGACGATGTATACGGACTGACGCCTGCCCGGTGCTGGAAGGTTAAGAGGACGGGTCAGCCGCAAGGCGAAGCCCAGAATTTAAGCCCCAGTAAACGGCGGTGGTAACTATAACCATCCTAAGGTAGCGAAATTCCTTGTCGGGTAAGTTCCGACCTGCACGAATGGCGTAACGACTTCTCCGCTGTCTCAACCGCGAGCTCGGCGAAATTGCACTACGAGTAAAGATGCTCGTTACGCGCAGCAGGACGGAAAGACCCCGGGACCTTTACTACAGCTTGGTATTGGTGTTCGGTGCGGCTTGTGTAGGATAGGTGGGAGACTGTGAAGCTCACGCGCCAGCGTGGGTGGAGTCATCGTTGAAATACCACTCTGGCCGCATCGACCATCTAACCTCGGTCCGTGATCCGGATCAGGGACAGTGCCTGGTGGGTAGTTTAACTGGGGCGGTTGCCTCCCAAAGAGTAACGGAGGCGCTCAAAGGTTCCCTCAGCCTGGTTGGCAATCAGGTGTCGAGTGCAAGTGCACAAGGGAGCTTGACTGTGAGACCGACAGGTCGAGCAGGGACGAAAGTCGGAACTAGTGATCCGGCGGTGGCTTGTGGAAGCGCCGTCGCTCAACGGATAAAAGGTACCCCGGGGATAACAGGCTGATCTTGCCCAAGAGTCCATATCGACGGCATGGTTTGGCACCTCGATGTCGGCTCGTCGCATCCTGGGGCTGGAGTAGGTCCCAAGGGTTGGGCTGTTCGCCCATTAAAGCGGTACGCGAGCTGGGTTTAGAACGTCGTGAGACAGTTCGGTCCCTATCCGCTGCGCGCGCAGGAAACTTGAGAAGGGCTGTCCCTAGTACGAGAGGACCGGGACGGACGAACCTCTGGTGTGCCAGTTGTACTGCCAAGTGCACCGCTGGTTAGCTACGTTCGGAAGGGATAACCGCTGAAAGCATCTAAGCGGGAAGCCTGCTTCAAGATGAGGTTTCCATCCACCCTTGTGGTGGGAGAGGCACCCAGCGAGACCACTGGGTAGATAGGCCGGATGTGGAAGACAGGACCAACGACTGTCGCAGCTGACCGGTACTAATCAGCCGACAACTTCAACACCCACTCCTTCAATGCACGCGTCCACTGTGCGGTTCCCGAGCAACGGGCACCACCCCCACCACCACACCACCAGGTGCGGCGGCACCGGGGGCACCCCGAACAGCTCCATACAGTTACGGCGGTCATAGCGAAGGGGAAACGCCCGGTCCCATTCCGAACCCGGAAGCTCAGCCCTTCAGCGCCGATGGTACTGCCCCCGCCAGGGGGTGGGAGAGTAGGACGCCGCCGGACACCCTTTCACGAAGGCCCCGCACCACCCGGTGCGGGGCCTTCGCTGTTTCTCCGGACCGGCAGGCTTCGTCACGGTCGGGTGCGGCACTGTCGGGGTCGCACGGCTTGGGCGAGGTGCGACGTGGGCCACGCGAGAGCCGTGCCGGCGCCCTCGGTGCGGCCACTAGACTGGCCGTCATGTCCACCATCTCCCGTGACGAGGTCGCGCGCGTCGCCGCGCTCGCGCGCATCGACCTGCGGCCCGAGGAGGTCGACCGTCTCGCCGGCGAGCTCGACGTCATCGTCGAGTCGATTGCCCGCGTGCGCGAGGTCGCGACCCCCGACGTCCCCGCGACGAGCCACCCGCTGCCGATGACGAACGTGTTCCGCGAGGACGTCCCGCAGCCGGCGCTGCCGGTCGAGGACGTGCTGGCGGGTGCGCCCGAGGCGGAGGACGGCCGTTTTGCCGTGCCGCAGATCCTCGGGGAGGAGTGAGATGACCGACCTGACCCGTCTCTCCGCCGCAGAGCTCGCGGAGAACCTGCGCAGCCGCGAGGTCTCGAGCGTCGAGGCGACGCAGGCGCACCTCGACCGGATCGCCGCCGTCGACGGCGCGGTGCACGCCTTCCTCCACGTGAGCGCGGACGAGGCGCTGCGGACCGCGGCCGACGTCGACGCGCGGCGCGCCGCGGGCGAGGACCTGCACCCCCTGGCGGGCGTCCCGATCGCGGTCAAGGACGTCGTCGTCACCAAGGGCATGCCCTCCACGGCGGGCTCGAAGATCCTCGAGGGCTGGATCCCGCCGTACGACGCGACGCTCGTCGAGAAGATCCGCTCCGCGGGCCTGCCGATCCTGGGCAAGACGAACATGGACGAGTTCGCCATGGGCTCCTCGACCGAGCACTCGGCCTACGGCAACTCGCACAACCCGTGGGACCTCGACCGCATCCCCGGCGGCTCCGGCGGCGGCTCCGCCGCGGCGCTGGCCGCGTTCGAGGCGCCGCTGGCCATCGGTACCGACACGGGCGGCTCGATCCGCCAGCCCGGTGCGGTCACCGGCACGGTCGGGGTCAAGCCGACGTACGGCGGCGTCTCCCGCTACGGCCTCATCGCGCTGGCCTCGAGCCTCGACCAGGCAGGCCCCGTGACGCGCACGGTCCTCGACTCCGCGCTGCTGCACGAGCTCATCGGCGGTCACGACCCGCGCGACTCCACGTCGATCCCCGAGCCGCTGCCGCCGCTCGTCGAGGCTGCCCGCCACGGCGCGGCCGGCGACCTCTCGGGTCTCAAGGTCGGTGTCGTCACGCAGCTCCAGGGCGAGGGCTACCAGCCCGGCGTGCTCGCGCGGTTCCACGAGTCGCTCGAGCTGCTGCAGAAGGCCGGCGCGGAGATCGTCGAGGTCTCCTGCCCGCACTTCGACTACGCGCTCGCCGCGTACTACCTCATCCTCCCGGCCGAGGCGTCGAGCAACCTGGCCAAGTTCGACGGGATGCGCTTCGGTCTGCGCGTCGAGCCCGAGGCGGGCCCGGTCACGGCCGAGCGCGTCATGGCCGCGACGCGCGGTGCCGGCTTCGGCGACGAGGTGAAGCGCCGCATCATCCTGGGCACGTACGCGCTGAGCGCCGGCTACTACGACGCGTACTACGGCAGCGCCCAGAAGGTGCGCACCCTCATCCAGCGCGACTTCGCCGCGGCGTTCGGCCAGGCCGACGTGCTCGTCTCCCCGACGGCGCCCACGACGGCGTTCAAGCTCGGCGAGAAGCTCGACGACCCGCTCGCGATGTACCTCAACGACGTCGCGACGATCCCCGCCAACCTGGCCGGCGTCCCGGGCATGTCGGTGCCCAACGGCCTGTCGGACGACGGGCTGCCCACCGGGTTCCAGATCCTCGCACCCGCCAAGGCGGACGACCGCCTGTACCGCGTCGGCGCCGCTCTCGAGGCGGCCCTGGAGTCCGCCTGGGGCGGGCCGCTCCTGGCCCAGGCACCCGAGCTCGGCTGACGGAGGAAGAACGACCATGACCACCGCGTCCGCACCCACCACGGCCCTCGTCGACTACGACGACGCCGTCCGCCGCTACGACCCGGTCCTCGGCATCGAGGTCCACGTCGAGCTCGGCACCCGGACCAAGATGTTCTGCCCCGCCGAGGTCGAGTTCGGCGCCCCGCCGAACACCCAGGTGACCCCGGTGAGCCTCGGGCTGCCCGGCGCCTTGCCGGTCGTCAACGGCAAGGCCGTCGAGTACGCCATCCGCATCGGGCTGGCGCTCAACTGCCAGATCGCCGAGAACTGCCGTTTCGCCCGGAAGCACTACTTCTACCCGGACATCCCGAAGAACTTCCAGACGTCGCAGTACGACGAGCCGATCGCGTTCGACGGCTGGCTCGACGTCGAGCTCGAGGACGGCACGGTGCACCGTGTCGAGATCGAGCGCGCCCACATGGAGGAGGACGCGGGCAAGAACACCCACGTCGGCGGCTCCACCGGCCGGATCCACGGCGCCGAGTACTCGCTGGTCGACTACAACCGGGCGGGCATCCCGCTCGTCGAGATCGTCACCAAGCCCATCACCGGCGCCGGCGAGCGCGCCCCCGAGGTCGCCCGCGCGTACGTCCAGGCGCTGCGCGACATCTTCCGCGTGCTCGACGTGTCCGAGGCCCGGATGGAGCGGGGCAACGTCCGCGCCGACGTCAACGTGTCGCTGCGCCCGAGCCCGGACGCCCCGCTCGGCACCCGCACCGAGACCAAGAACGTCAACTCGTTCCGCTCGGTCGAGCGCGCCGTCCGGTACGAGATCTCGCGCCAGGCCGGGATCCTCGACGCCGGGACCGCCGTCGTGCAGGAGACGCGCCACTGGCACGAGGACACCGGCATCACGACCGCCGGCCGCGTGAAGTCCGACGCCGAGGACTACCGGTACTTCCCGGAGCCCGACCTCGTGCCCGTCGCGCCGAGCCGCGAGTGGGTCGAGGAGATCCGCGCGAGCCTGCCCGAGCTGCCGCAGGCGCGTCGTCGCCGGCTCCAGACCGAGTGGGGCTACGCCGACGCCGAGATGCGCGACGTCGTCAACGCCGGCGCGCTCGACCTCATCGAGGCGACCGTCGCCGCGGGCACGAGCCCCGCGGGCGCGCGCAAGTGGTGGATGGGCGAGCTCGCGCGCCGGGCCAAGCAGGACGAGGTCGCGCTCGCCGACATGCCGATCACGCCGCAGCAGATCGCCCAGCTGCAGGGGCTCGTCGACTCGGGCCGCATCAACGACAAGCTCGCGCGCCAGGTGCTCGACGGCGTGCTCGCGGGCGAGGGCGGCCCCGAGCAGGTCGTCGCCGCGCGGGGCCTCGAGGTCGTGTCCGACGACGGCGCGCTCCTCGCGGCGATCGACGAGGCGCTCGCTGCGCAGCCCGACGTCGTCGAGAAGGTCCGCGGCGGCAACCAGGGCCCGGTGGGCGCGATCATCGGCGCCGTCATGAAGGCGACGCGCGGCCAGGCGGACGCCAAGCGCGTCCGCGAGCTCGTGCTGGAGAGGATCGGGGCGTGAGATCGCCCGTCATCCACGGCGAGATGGTGCGCCTGCGCCCCATCGAGGCCCGCGACGCCGAGCGTCTGTGGGAGTCGCTGCAGGACCCGGAAGGGCTGCGCCTGACCGGGACCACCGCGACGTTCACGCGCGAGCAGGTTGACGAGTGGGCCGCGACCGTGACCGACCGTCCCGGACGGTACGACTGGGCGATCACGCCCGGCGCCGTCCGGGACGGCCAGCCGGTGAGCGACGAGCTGATCGGCGAGATCGTCCTCAACGACCTCGACGAGCACGCCGGTTCGGCGAACCTGCGGCTGCAGATGCTGCCCGACTACCGGGGCCGCGGGTACGGGCGCGAGGCGATCATCGAGGTCCTGCGCTTCGCGTTCGACCACGACGCCGGCCCGCACCTGCACCGCGTGAGCCTCGACGTGCTGAGCATCAACCCGCGGGCCCGCGCCCTGTACGGGTCGCTCGGGTTCCGCGAGGAGGGCGTCCTGCGCGACGTCTACCGCGACGGCGACGGCTGGGCCGACTCGATCGTCATGAGCATCCTCGAGGACGAGTTCCGCGCGGACCACGCCGCCGCTCGGTGACGGCGTCCGCCCAGGTGGCAGGTGCCCGGGGCGACCACGACGCGGACGGGCGCACCGTCGTCGGACGCGGCGGCGTACCCTGCGCGAAGGCGCCGCCCGCGGCGTCGACGCGATCCGCGAGAAGGAGCTGAGATGAGCCGCCCCCTGCGCTCCCGCACGTCCACCCACGGCCGCAACATGGCCGGCGCCCGCGCCCTCTGGCGCGCGACGGGCATGGGCTCGGAAGACTTCGGGAAGCCGATCGTCGCGATCGCCAACTCGTACACGCAGTTCGTCCCGGGGCACGTGCACCTCAAGGACATGGGCGACCTCGTGGCGTCCGCGATCCGTGAGGCCGGCGGCGTCGCCAAGGAGTTCAACACCATCGCGGTCGACGACGGCATCGCGATGGGCCACGGCGGCATGCTCTACTCGCTGCCCAGCCGCGACCTCATCGCCGACTCGGTCGAGTACATGGTCAACGCGCACTGCGCCGACGCCCTCGTGTGCATCTCCAACTGCGACAAGATCACGCCCGGCATGCTCAACGCGGCGCTGCGGCTCAACATCCCGGTCATCTTCGTCTCGGGCGGGCCGATGGAGGCCGGCAAGGCGGTCGTGGCCGACGGCGTCGCGAAGACGAACCTCAACCTCGTCAACGCGATCAACTACTCGGCGGACGACAACGTCTCCGACGAGGCGCTCGCGAAGGTCGAGGAGAACGCCTGCCCCACCTGCGGCTCCTGCTCCGGCATGTTCACGGCGAACTCCATGAACTGCCTCACCGAGGCGCTCGGCCTGTCGCTGCCGGGCAACGGCTCGACGCTCGCGACGCACGCCGCGCGCAAGGAGCTCTTCCTCGAGGCCGGCCGTACGATCGTCGAGCTCGCCAAGCGGTACTACGACGACGAGGACGACACCGCCGCGCCCCGCGGCATCGCGACCAAGGCCGCGTTCATGAACGCCATGGCGCTCGACGTCGCGATGGGCGGCTCGACCAACACCGTCCTGCACATCCTCGCGGCCGCGCAGGAGGCCGAGGTCGACTTCACGCTCGCGGACATCGACGACCTCAGCCGTCGCGTGCCGTGCCTCGCGAAGGTCGCGCCCAACCACCCGAACTACCACATGGAGGACGTCCACCGGGCCGGCGGCATCCCCGCGCTGCTGGGCGAGCTCGACCGGGCGGGCCTCCTCGACCACGACGTCACGAGCGTCCACACGCCCACGCTGCGCGAGTGGCTCGACGACTGGGACGTCCGCGGCGGCAAGGCGACCGAGCGCGCGATCGAGCTGTTCCACGCGGCGCCCGGCGGCGTGCGCACCACGCAGGCGTTCTCCACGACCAACCGGTGGGAGAGCCTCGACCTCGACCCGGTGAACGGGTGCATCCGCGACGTCGAGCACGCCTACACCGTCGAGGGCGGTCTGGCGGTGCTGCGCGGCAACCTCGCCGAGGACGGTGCGGTCTTCAAGACGGCGGGCGTCGACCCCGACGTCTTCCACTTCGTGGGCCGCGCGCTCGTGTGCGAGTCGCAGGACGAGGCCGTCGAGAAGATCCTCACCAAGCAGGTCCAGCCCGGCCACGTCGTCGTCGTGCGCTACGAGGGACCGGCCGGCGGGCCCGGCATGCAGGAGATGCTGTACCCGACGTCGTTCATCAAGGGCCGCGGCCTGGGCAAGGTCTGCGCGCTCATCACCGACGGCCGGTTCTCGGGCGGGTCGAGCGGGATCTCGGTCGGGCACGTGTCGCCCGAGGCGGCCGCCGGTGGGGTGATCGGGCTCGTCGAGGACGGCGACGAGATCGAGATCGACGTCGAGTCCCGGCTGATCCGGTTGAACGTGCCGGACGAGGTCATCGCGGAGCGGCGGGCGAAGATGGAGGCTTCGGAGTCTCCGTGGACCCCCGTTTCTCGTGACCGGTATGTGTCGCCGGCGCTGCAGGCGTATGCGGCGATGGCGACGTCGGCGGATCGTGGGGCTGTGCGGGACGTTTCTCGTCTTCGTCGCTGATCCTTTCTTGCGTTCGTTCGTCTTGCGTTCGGCGGAGGGAAGGACCTCGCGCGCGCGGCAGCGTTCACGGGCCCCAGGGGGCCCTCCACTTCGGGTCTGACTGCCGCGCGCGCGAGGTCCTTCCCTCCGCCGTCGTGCATCGTCTTCCGTTCGGTCCGACGTTCTCCAGCGTTCTTCGGGCTGCTCGGTTGCGTTTCGCGCACGACGGCGATCGCGCGCCTAGGCTCTGGGCATGACGACGCAGTCCGGGACTGGGACGACTCCTGACATCAAGCCGCGGTCGCGGCAGGTGACCGACGGGCTCGAGGCGACGGCGGCGCGCGGGATGCTGCGCGCGGTCGGGATGGGCGACGAGGACTTCGCCAAGCCGCAGGTCGGCGTCGCGAGCTCCTGGAACGAGATCACGCCCTGCAACCTGTCGCTCGATCGGCTCGCCAAGGCCGTGAAGAACGGCGTGCACGCGGGAGGCGGGTACCCGCTCGAGTTCGGCACGATCTCGGTGTCCGACGGCATCTCCATGGGGCACGAGGGGATGCACTTCTCGCTCGTGA
Source organism: Isoptericola variabilis 225 (assembly GCF_000215105.1). Classification (GTDB taxonomy): domain Bacteria; phylum Actinomycetota; class Actinomycetes; order Actinomycetales; family Cellulomonadaceae; genus Isoptericola; species Isoptericola variabilis_A. The sequence continues at coordinate 2,350,566 of NC_015588.1, read as the reverse complement.
GCCGCGACATCATCGCCGACTCGGTCGAGACGGTCATGCAGGCCGAGCGGCTCGACGGCTCGGTGCTGCTCGCCGGGTGCGACAAGTCGCTGCCCGGCATGCTCATGGCCGCCGCACGCCTCGACCTCGCGAGCGTGTTCCTCTACGCCGGCTCGATCATGCCCGGGTGGGTCAAGCTCTCCGACGGCACCGAGAAGGACGTGACGATCATCGACGCGTTCGAGGCCGTGGGGGCGTGCGCCCGCGGGCTCATGAGCCGCGAGGACGTCGACCGCATCGAACGCGCGATCTGCCCCGGCGAGGGTGCGTGCGGCGGCATGTACACCGCCAACACGATGGCGTCGGCGGCCGAGGCTCTCGGCATGTCGCTGCCCGGGTCGGCCGCGCCGCCGTCGGCGGACCGGCGTCGGGACGCGTACGCGCACGCCTCGGGCGAGGCCGTCGTCGAGCTGCTGCGCCGGGGCATCACCGCGCGCGACATCCTCACCAAGGAGGCGTTCGAGAACGCCATCGCCGTCGTCATGGCGTTCGGGGGGTCGACCAACGCGGTGCTGCACCTGCTCGCCATCGCGCACGAGGCCGAGGTCGAGCTCACGCTCGACGACTTCGACCGTGTCGCGAGCCGCGTCCCGCACCTGGGCGACCTCAAGCCCTTCGGCCGGTACGTCATGAACGACGTCGACCGCATCGGCGGCGTGCCGGTGATCATGAAGGCGCTGCTCGACGCCGGCCTGCTGCACGGCGACTGCCTCACGGTCACGGGCCGCACGGTCGCCGAGAACCTCGCCGCGGTGAACCCGCCCGACCCCGACGGCAAGATCCTCCGCGCCCTGGACCGGCCGATCCACCCGACCGGCGGCATCACGATCCTGCACGGCTCGCTCGCGCCCGACGGTGCCGTCGTCAAGAGCGCCGGTTTCGACGACGACGTCTTCGAGGGCACCGCGCGGGTGTTCGAGCGCGAGCGCGGCGCGCTCGACGCGCTCGAGGACGGCACGATCCAGGCGGGCGACGTCGTCGTGATCCGCTACGAGGGACCCAAGGGCGGGCCGGGCATGCGCGAGATGCTCGCGATCACCGGTGCGATCAAGGGCGCGGGCCTCGGCAAGGACGTCCTGCTCGTGACCGACGGGCGTTTCTCCGGCGGGACCACCGGCCTGTGCGTCGGGCACATCGCCCCGGAGGCGGTCGACGCCGGACCGATCGCGTTCGTGCGCGACGGCGACCGCATCCGCCTCGACGTGCGCAACAAGACGCTCGACCTGCTCGTCGACCCCGCCGAGCTCGCCGCGCGCCGCGAAGGCTGGGCGCCCCTGCCGCACCCGTACCGGCGCGGGGTGCTCGCCAAGTACACGAAGCTCGTGCAGTCCGCCTCGCGCGGGGCCGTCCTGGGCTGATGGGCCCGGGAGCCCTGCGCCGGGGCGGTGCCACGCTGCTGGCGGGCGGCCTGCTCGTCGCCGTCGTGGTGGTCGGTGCCGCGAGTCCCCTGGTGGGCGGGGCGCTCGCCGCCGGGGCGGGACTCGTCGTGGGCGCGCGTCGTCGGGCTCCGCGGGGCGCACGATCCGTCGCCGCCCTGGCGCTCTGCTATCTCGCGTCGGCCTGGGGCCTCGCCGGGCCCAGGGCTGGGGTCGGCGACGACGCGGCCCAGGCCACGTTCCGCACGGACCGTGCGGGTCAGCTCGCACGACATCGGCGGCCTGAGCCAGCGGGACGTCGACCTCGCCCGGCGGATCACCGACGCCGCGCGCGAGCTCGACATCCCGATCGGTGCGGAGGGCTAGCCGCTCACCTGGGTGGATGACCATCCCTTGACACGCTTGACCCTCTCACGGGACGGGCGTGAAAACCGCTATGCTCCGCCTGACGCCGGCGTGCCGCCGGCGACGGACGAGGTGGTCCCGGCGCGCCGCGGCCACGAGGGAGGCGCGCGTGGCGACGGCGGAGCACGTCGGCCTGGCGATCGAGACGCACGGGCTGCGCAAGACGTACCGGAGCGTGCGCGGGCGCTCGGTCGGGGTCGAAGGGCTGGACCTCGCGGTTCCCGTCGGGGGAGTGCACGGGTTCCTCGGCCCCAACGGGTCCGGCAAGACGACGACGATCCGGATGCTGCTCGGCCTCGTGCGGCCCGACCGCGGCACGGCCCGCATCTTCGGCCACGAGGTGCCGCGCGAGCTGCCCGCCGTCGTCGGACGGGTCGGGGCGATCGTCGAGAGCCCCAAGTTCTTCCCCGCCTTCAGCGCCCGGCGCAACCTCACGCTCCTGGCCGACGCGATCGGCGCGCCGCGCGCCCGGGTCGACGCCGTGCTGGAGGAGGTGGCGCTCGCGGGTCGCGACCGCGACCGGTACCGCACGTACTCGCTCGGCATGAAGCAGCGCCTGGCGATCGCGGCCACGCTCCTCAAGGACCCCGACCTGCTCATCTTCGACGAGCCCACGAACGGCCTCGACCCCGCGGGCATCCGCGAGGTCCGCCAGACGATGCGCGGGCTGGCCGACCAGGGCAAGACGGTGCTGGTCTCGAGCCACATCCTGGCCGAGGTCGAGCAGATCGCCGACACCGTGTCGATCGTGGCGCGCGGCCGGCTTATCGCGTCGGGCAGCGTCGCGTCACTCCTCGGCGAGGGGAAGCGCTCGGTACGTGTGCGGGTCCGGCCCGACGACGCGAAGCTCGCGACGACGGCGCTCGAGGCGGACGGCCTCGTGGTGCGCCCCGAGCAGGGAGCGCTCGTGGTCGACGGCGTCCCCGATCCGGCGTACGTGACGCGCCTGCTGGGGGAGCGGGGGGTGTGGCTCAGCGAGCTCACGCCGCTGCAGGCCGACCTCGAGTCGGTGTTCCTCGGGCTCACCCAGCATGAGACGCCGGGCGGGCGCACGCACCGTGGCGAGCGCCGTCGTCGACGGCGGGGCGATGCCGGGCCGCCGCCGTCGGCGCCCGTGCCTGCGGTGGTCGGGGCGGGTGCCGCCGCCGGTGCCGACGACGCGGTCCGTGACGGCTCCGCGGACGGAGGTGCCCGATGACGCGGCTGCTGAGGGTCGAGCTGCGCCGCCTGTGGGCGCGGCGGCTCACGCGGTGGATGACCGTCGCGGTGCTCGCCGTCGTGGCGATCACCGGTGCGTCCGCCTTCTCGATGGCCTCGCCGCCGACCGAGGCGCAGATCGCCGAGGCGGAACGGTTCTACGCCGACGAGCTCGCGTGGTGGGAGGAGCACGGCGAGGAGCAGGTCGCGTCCTGCAAGGAGGACGAGGCCGCTCAGCCTGAGCCCGTCGACTGGGGCTGCGACGACATGGCGCCGCGGCTCGAGCACTTCCTGCCGCCGACGACGACGTTCGTGCCGAGCGCCGAGCAGCGCGGGTCGATGGGTCCCGAGAGCACCGACCCCGCGGTCGCCGCCGTCTACTCGTCGCTCTGGTACGGCTGGGGCGGCCTCGCGGCCGCGGCCCAGAGCGCCACGTTCCTGCTCGTCATCGCGTTCGTCGTCGCGGTGAGCTTCGTGACGGCCGAGACGTCGTCGGGGGCGCTCGGGATGTGGCTCACCTTCGAGCCGCGGCGTCAGCGGGTCTACTGGTCCAAGGCCGCCGCGGCCGGGCTCGGCACGGTGCCGCTGGTGCTGCTCGGATGGGCCGCGGTCGTCGGCGTCGTCTACGCCGCGCACGCGTGGTACGGCACGCTCGGCGACGTGACGCCCCAGGTCTGGGGAGAGGTCGCCGCGTACACGGGCAGGCTCGTCGTGGCCGGGGCGGCGACGGCGGTCGTGGGCGTGGCGCTCGGGGTCCTGCTGCGGCACGCCGCCGCCGCGATCGGCGCGGCCGTCGTCCTGCTGTGGGCGAGCAGCGTGTTCAGCTACGGGCTCGGCGAGCTGCAGCGGTGGATGCCTGCGCTCAACCTGCGGGCGTGGGTCGACGCCGGGGCCACCTACGGCACGACGACGTCGCTCGTCGCCGAGGACGGCACGTACTACGAGGAGTGGGTCGAGCGGGCGGTGTCCCAGACCCAGGGCGGCGTGTACCTGCTGGTGCTCACGGCGCTGCTCACGCTCGTCGCCGTGCTCGTGTTCCGGCGGCGCGACGTCGCCTGACCGCGGACCGTGTCCACGGTCGTGAGCCGGGAGTCCATGATGTGGGACTCCCGGCTCACGACGTGACATCTCCGCCTCGGCGGCGTAACGTGCGTCACGTGCAGACGACGATTCTCGTAGTACTTCTTCCTGGGCGCGCCGGCTGAGGCCACGCACCGGGCTTCGTCAGCGCGCTCACCCCTCGTCCGTCCCCGCGTCCGCCGGGACCGAGGGGTTTTTCATTGCACCCGTCCCGTACGACCGGCAGGAGAGACCGATGGTCCAGCCGAACCCGACCCCCGCACAGGTCGCCGCGCGCGCCTCGAGCGCGCCCGGCAGCCCCGCGAGCCTGGCCACGCGCGCCGAGTCGCGCAGCCGCGGCGTCGGCGTACCGGAGGGGTCGCGGCCGACCGTCCGGGAGGAGAACGTCACGGGCGCGCAGTCGATCGTCAAGTCGCTGGAGGCGGTCGGCGCGGAGGTCGTGTTCGGCATCCCCGGCGGTGCGATCCTGCCGACATACGACCCGCTCATGGACTCCAAGGCGCTGCGCCACATCCTGGTGCGCCACGAGCAGGGCGGCGGCCACGCGGCGTCGGGCTACGCCCACGCGACGGGCAAGGTCGGCGTGACCATGGCGACGTCGGGCCCCGGCGCGACGAACCTCGTGACGCCGATCGCCGACGCGAACATGGACTCGGTGCCCATGGTCGCCATCACGGGCCAGGTCGGGGCGCCGATGATCGGCACGGACGCCTTCCAGGAGGCGGACATCGTCGGCATCACGATGCCGATCACCAAGCACTCGTACCTCGTGACCGACCCCGACGAGATCCCGCGCACGATCGCCGAGGCGTTCCACATCGCCTCGACCGGCCGGCCCGGCCCGGTGCTCGTCGACATCGCCAAGTCGGCGATGCAGGCGCGGACCACGTTCTCCTGGCCGCAGGAGCTGCAGCTGCCCGGGTACCACCCCGTGACGAAGCCGCACGCGAAGCAGATCCGCGAGGCGGCCCGCCTGCTCGCGACCGCGCGCCGGCCCGTCCTGTACGTGGGCGGCGGCGTGATCCGGGCCGGCGCGTCGGCGCTGCTGCGCAAGCTCGTCGACCTCTCGGGCGCTCCCGTCGTCACGACGCTCATGGCGCGCGGCGCGGTGCCCGACAGCCACCCCCAGCACCTCGGCATGCCCGGCATGCACGGCACCGTCCCCGCCGTGGCCGCGCTGCAGAAGGCCGACCTCATCGTCGCGCTGGGCGCCCGGTTCGACGACCGCGTCACCGGCAAGCTGTCGAGCTTCGCCCCGCACGCCGCGATCGTGCACGCCGACATCGACCCCGCCGAGATCGGCAAGAACCGCGAGGTCGACGTCCCGATCGTCGGGGACCTGCGCGAGGTCATCGCGGACCTGCTGCCGGTGCTCGAGCAGGAGCACGCGACGTCGGGCAAGCCCGATGTCGAGGCGTGGTGGCACCAGATCGACACCTGGCGCTCGACGTACCCGCTCGGCTACTCGCCGACCGACGACGGTCACCTCGCGCCGCAGCACGTCATCGGACGCCTGGGCGAGCTCTCCGGTCCGGAGACGATCTACGTCGCCGGCGTCGGCCAGCACCAGATGTGGGCCGCCCAGTTCATCTCGTACGAGAACCCGCGCACCTGGATCAACTCGGGCGGCCTCGGCACGATGGGCTACGCGATCCCCGCGGCCATGGGAGCCAAGGTCGGTGCGCCCGACCGCGACGTGTGGGCGATCGACGGCGACGGCTGCTTCCAGATGACCAACCAGGAGCTCGCGACCTGCGCGATCAACGACATCCCCATCAAGGTGGCGCTGATCAACAACAGCTCGCTCGGCATGGTGCGCCAGTGGCAGACGCTGTTCTACAACGAGCGGTACTCGAACACCGACCTGCACACCGGGCACGGCACCGTCCGCATCCCCGACTTCGTCAAGCTCGCCGAGGCGTACGGCTGCGTGGGCATCCGCGTCGAGCACGAGCGCGAGGTCGACGAGGCGATCCGCAAGGCGAACGAGATCGACGACCGCCCCGTCGTCGTCGACTTCACCGTCTCGCGCGACGCCATGGTGTGGCCCATGGTCGCCGCGGGCGTGAGCAACGACGACATCCAGTACGCGCGCGGCATCTCGCCCGCCTGGGACCGGGAGGACTGAGCACATGTCCCGACACACTCTCTCCGTGCTCGTGGAGAACAAGCCCGGCGTCCTCACGCGCGTCGCCGGCCTGTTCGCCCGCCGCGCCTTCAACATCCACTCCCTGGCCGTCGGCCCCACCGAGCACGAGGAGATCTCGCGCATCACCGTGGTGGTCGACGTCGAGGACCACCCGCTCGAGCAGGTGACCAAGCAGCTGAACAAGCTGGTGCACGTCATCAAGATCGTCGAGCTGGACCCCGAGTCGTCCGTGCAGCGCGAGCTGCTGCTCGTCAAGGTCAAGGCAGACGCCGCGACCCGTTCGGGCGTGCTCGAGGTCGTCGAGCTCTTCCGCGCGCACGTCGTCGACGTCGTGCCCGACACCGTCGTCATCGAGGCGACGGGCACGGCCGCCAAGCTCGGCGCGCTGCTCGCGGCGCTCGAGCCCTACGGCGTCCGCGAGATCGTCAAGTCGGGCACGCTCGCCGTCGGGCGCGGCTCGCGATCGATCACCGACCGGGCGCTCGAGCGGGTCCGCAGCGCCTGACGCACCCGACACCCCCACCCCGAGACTCGCATCACCGAGAAAGAGGAGCACCACCGTGGCTGAGCTGTTCTACGACGACGACGCCGACCTGTCCATCATCCAGCAGCGCAAGGTCGCCGTCATCGGCTACGGCAGCCAGGGGCACGCCCACGCGCTCAACCTGCGCGACTCGGGCGTCGACGTCCGCGTCGGCCTGCGCGAGGGCTCGGCGTCGGTCGCCAAGGCCGAGGACGAGGGCCTGCGGGTCCTGCCCGTCGCCGAGGCCGTGGCCGAGGCCGACGTCGTCGTGATCCTCGCCCCCGACCAGGTGCAGCGTCACCTGTACCGCGACGAGATCGCGCCGAACCTCAAGGACGGCGCCGCGCTCGTCTTCGGGCACGGTTTCAACATCCGCTTCGGCTACATCAAGCCCGAGGCCGACCACGACGTCCTCATGGTCGCCCCCAAGGGCCCGGGCCACCTCGTGCGCCGCGAGTACGTCGACGGCCGCGGCGTGCCCGTGATCGTCGCCGTCGAGCAGGACGCCTCGGGCTCGGCCTGGGACGTCGCGCTGTCCTACGCCAAGGCGATCGGCGGCCTGCGCGCCGCGGGCATCAAGACGACCTTCACCGAGGAGACCGAGACCGACCTGTTCGGCGAGCAGGCCGTCCTGTGCGGCGGCGCCTCGCAGCTCGTCCAGTACGGCTTCGAGGTCCTCACCGAGGCCGGCTACCAGCCCGAGGTCGCGTACTTCGAGGTGCTGCACGAGCTCAAGCTCATCGTCGACCTCATGGTCGAGGGCGGCATCGCCAAGCAGCGCTGGTCGGTCTCCGACACGGCCGAGTACGGCGACTACGTCTCCGGACCGCGCGTCATCGACCCGCACGTCAAGGAGAACATGAAGGCCGTGCTCGCGGACATCCAGTCGGGTGCCTTCGCCGAGCGCTTCATCGCCGACCAGGACGCCGGCGCACCCGAGTTCAAGGCGCTGCGCGCCAAGGGCGAGCAGCACCCGATCGAGGCCACCGGCCGCGAGCTGCGCAAGATGTTCGCCTGGATCAAGCCCGCTGACTCCGACTACACGGAGGGCAGCGCCGCTCGCTGACCCACCATCGTCAGCAGCGACGCGCGCGGCCGTCGTCCCCGGTGATCCCGGGACGGCGGCCGCGCGTTCGTGTTCATCCTTCCGCCGAGGTAGCGCGCCTCTCGACGAGGTAGCGCGTTCCTTCGCGAGGTAGCGCTCTCTTTCGGCGAGGTAGCGACGGCCGGTCGTCCGGTGCCCGACGGCGGTGCTCGCGTCAGACGGTGAGCCCGGCCATGCGCAACGCGGCGTCGACGAGCTTGGCCTCGGTCCAGGCGGGCGCGGTAGACGATCCGGACCAAGGTGCTCGCGGCGTCGGCGAACCGCGCGCTACTTCGCGTGGCGGTGCGCTACCTCGCGGGATTGCGCGCTACTTCGCGTGGCGGTGCGCTACCTCGCGGGATTGCGCGCTACTTCGCGCGGCGGTGCGCTACCTCGCGGGATCGCGCGCTACCTCGGCGGGTCGGGCGCTACGTCGGCGGTGGCAGGATGGGCGCATGAGCGACGCGACGTCGGGCACGGAGCCCGAGACCACCGGCCTCGACGACACCGCGCAGGCGGAGAAGATCCTGCGGTTCTGGGAGACCGCGCGGGTGCGGGTCAACCGGAACACGGTCGGCGGGGTCATCGGGGAGACGACGGCGACGACGGTCGCGCCGCAGGCCTGGTCGTTCGGCGACTCGCCCGAGCTCGCCGACGAGCTGCTCCAGCTCGTCCTCGACGGCACAAAGACGGCGACGGCGGAGCTCGTGTCCGAGTTCGAGCGCGCGGGCGAGCCGGTCCCTGCGAAGGGCGACCTGTCGATCGTGCTCGACGGCGCGGGGGACCCGCGCCTGCTCATCCGCACGACGCGCGTCGACGTCGTGCCGTTCGCCGAGGTGACCGCCGAGCACGCGCACCTCGAGGGCGAGGACGACCGCACGCTCGAGACGTGGCGCGAGGGCCACGAGCGGTACTGGCGGCGTCAGCTCGAGGCGGTCGGCGACGAGTTCGACCCGTCCATGCCGGTCGTCTGCGAGCGCTTCGAGGTCCTGTACGGCGCCTGACGGCGCTGTCGGTGGCGGGCGCTAGCGTCGGGCGGGACGAGAGGAGACGGCGATGGCGCTGCGCTGGTACTCGACCGTGGTGGAGTCGACCGACCACCGGAGGCTGGCCCGCTGGTGGGCCGAGGCGCTCGGCTGGCAGGTGATCTTCGAGCTCGACTCCGAGAGCGTCGTGGTGCCGCCGTGGGCCATGGAGCTCTCCGAGAGGCTCGACTTCCACCAGGTGCCGCCCGGCATGGTCTTCGTGCCGGTCGAGCACGAGAAGACGATGAAGAACCGCCTGCACTGGGACTTCGCCCCGCACACGAGCGACGACCGAGACGCGGAGATCGCCCGGCTCGTCGGCATGGGCGCCACGGTCGTCGACGTGGGCCAGCCCGACGACGCGACGTGGACCGTGCTCGCCGACCCGGACGGCAACGAGTTCTGCGTCCTGTCGGCGCGCGAGCGGTGACCGGTTCGCGGTGCCGCAGGTCAGCCGCCGTCGTGACCGAGTGATGAGACACCTGTCCCGCATCCTGGCGTCCGCGGCGTAGGCTCGGCCCATGACGCGGAGCATCGATCTGGCAGTGGTGGCAGGCGACGGCATCGGTACCGAGGTGGTCGAGCAGGGGCTCGCCGTGCTCGAGTCGGCGGTGGCCGGCTCCGACGTCAAGATCTCCACGACCGAGTTCGACCTGGGCGCGCGCCGCTGGCACGCGACGGGGGAGACCCTGACCGACGAGGACCTGGGCCGGATCAAGGAGCACGACGCGATCCTGCTCGGCGCGATCGGCGACCCGAGCGTCCCGTCGGGCGTGCTCGAGCGCGGGCTCCTGCTCAAGCTGCGGTTCTCGCTCGACCACTACGTGAACCTGCGCCCCGCCAAGCTCTACGAGGGCGTCACGAGTCCGCTCGCGAACCCGGGCGAGGTCGACTTCGTCGTCGTGCGCGAGGGCACCGAGGGCCCGTACGTGGGCAACGGCGGCTCGCTGCGCACCGGCACGCCCCACGAGATCGCGACCGAGGTGTCGATCAACACGGCGTTCGGCGTCGAGCGCGTCGTGCGCGACGCCTTCGCCCGCGCGCAGGCGCGCCCCCGCAAGCACCTCACGCTCGTGCACAAGCACAACGTCCTCGTCCACGCCGGCCACCTGTGGCGCCGCACGGTCGAGGCCGTGAACGCCGAGTTCCCCGACGTGACGACCGACTACCTGCACGTCGACGCCGCGACGATCTTCCTCACGACCAACCCGTCGCGCTTCGACGTCATCGTCACGGACAACCTGTTCGGCGACATCCTCACCGACCAGGCGGCGGCCATCACCGGCGGCATCGGCCTGGCGGCGTCGGCCAACATCAACCCCGACCGCACCGCGCCGTCCATGTTCGAGCCGGTGCACGGCTCGGCGCCCGACATCGCGGGCCAGGGCAAGGCCGACCCCACCGCGACCGTGCTGTCGGTCGCGCTCCTGCTCGACCACCTCGGCCTGACCGAGGAGGCCCGGCGCGTCGAGACCGCCGTCGCCGCCGACCTCGCCGAGCGCGGCGGCCGAGTACGCTCGACGGCCGAGGTCGGGCGCGAGCTCGCCGCCCGCGTCGCCGGCTGAGGGGTCCGCACCGCAGCGCGCTCCCCGCCGGCAGCGACCCGGCCGTCCGCCCCAGCACCGTCCGATCCACCAGGACCGCTGCAGGCGTAGGCCGCGTCGTTCGAGGCGTGGAACACTACAGGGGTCCGCACCTGAAAGGGCCCCGCCACCATGACCAGCAGCACCACCAGCAGCAGCAGCTCGATCCTCCGCAGCGAGCTCGAAGACCTCGTCGCGCTGTTCGAGGTCACCTCCACGGACACGCCCACGCCCGACGCCGAGCGCGAGGCCGCGCTCGAGCACCCGAAGTTCGGCACCGTCTTCACCGACCACATGGCGCGCATCTCGTGGCGCCAGGCCGACGGGTGGGTCAACCGGCGCATCGAGAAGTACGGCCCGCTGCAGCTCGACCCGGCCACCGCCGTCCTGCACTACGCGCAGGAGATCTTCGAGGGCATGAAGGCGTACAAGCACGCCGACGGCTCGGTGTGGACCTTCCGACCGGAGGAGAACGCCGCCCGCTTCGCCCGCTCCGCGCACCGCCTCGCGCTGCCCGCCCTGAGCGTCGACGACTTCATCGGCTCCATCACGGCGCTCGTCCGGACCGACCTGGCATGGGTGCCGGGCGGCGAGGACTCGAGCCTCTACCTGCGCCCCTTCATGTTCGCGTCCGAGCCGTTCCTCGGCGTGCGACCGGCCGCCGAGGTCGAGTACCTCGTCATCGCCTCGCCCGTCGGCCCGTACTTCGCGGGCGGCGTGCGGCCCGTGTCGATCTGGGTGTCCGAGGACTACCACCGCGCCGGACCCGGCGGCACCGGCGCCGCCAAGTGCGGCGGCAACTACGCCGCGAGCCTGCTGCCGCAGGTCGAGGCGCAGCAGCACGGCTGCGACCAGGTGTGCTTCCTCGACTCGACGACGAACTCCTACCTCGAGGAGCTCGGTGGCATGAACGTCTTCGTCGTCATGGCCGACGGCTCCGTGCACACGCCCGAGCTCACCGGCTCGATCCTCGAGGGCGTCACGCGCTCGTCCATCCTGCGCCTGGTCGCCGACCAGGGCCGCGAGGTCGTCGAGCGCCGCATCCCGCTCGCCGAGCTCGTCGCCGGCCTCGGCGACGGCAGCGTGCGCGAGGTGTTCGCGTGCGGCACCGCCGCCGTCGTGACGCCGATCGGCCGCCTCGCGGGCGGGACGTTCGACTCGAAGGTGGCCGACGGCGAGCCGGGCGAGCTGACGATGGCGATCCGCACCGAGCTCACCGACATCCAGTACGGGCGCGCGGCCGACCGTCACGGCTGGATGCGTCGCCTGGCGTGACGTCCGCGGCCCGCGGGGAGCGATGAGCCTGACGGTCACGCACGCCGAGCTCAACCGGACCACGCTGGCCCGGCAGCGGCTGCTCGCGCGCTCGCACGACGACGTCGAGGTCGTCGTGCGGGCCGTGGGCGGCCTGCAGGCCCAGCACGCGGACATGCCGTACGTCGCACTGCACGCGCGGCGCGCGGACCAGACGATCGCCGACCTCGAGGGCGCGCTCACCGACCGCACCCTGGTCAAGGCGGCGGTCATGCGCTCGACGCTGCACCTCGTCCCGTCGGTCGACTGGCCGCTGCTCGACGCCGTCTCGGCCGAGCAGCGGCTCGCGGCGTAGCTCCCGAGTGCCCGCCGCGCCGGGATCGACCTGACCGAGCTCAACGCGGCGGTGCGGGCGTACTGCGCCGAGCCGCGCACGGTCGACGAGGTCGAGGCGTTCGCCGCCGACCGGCACCCGGGGGTCGACGCCGCGGCCGCGATCCCGGGCGGCGTGAGCCGCGCGTGGTGGCGTCTGGCCTCGGCCGCCGGAGGGCTCGTGCACGTGCCGCCGAGCGGCCGGTGGGGCTCGCACGGTGCGCCGCGGTACGTCGACGGGCGCGTGTGGTTCGCCGAGGTCCTGCCGCTGCCGGTCGAGGTGCCCGAGCCGGACGAGGCCCGGGCCCGGGCGGTCGAGCGCTACCTGCGGGCGTTCGGGCCGGCGACGGCCGCCGACGTCGCGCGCGGGCTCGGCGTGCGCGGCGCGACGCCGCTCAAGCGCGCGATGGCCCGCCTCGACCTGCGCGTGCTCGTGGACCCGGACGGCCGCGAGCTGCTCGACGTCGCCGACGGCGAGACGGTCGACGGCGACGCGCCGGCGCCCGTGCGCCTGCTCCCGCGCTGGGAGCACCTCCTGGTGGCCCACCAGGAGCGGGGACGGCTGCTCGACGACGAGGCCGCCGCAGCCGTGTACCGGCGCAACGGCGACGTGCTGCCGACGTTCTGGGTCGACGGCCGGGTCGCGGGGACCTGGTCGTCACCTGGCGGGCGGCGGCAGCGGACGCACGATCGTCCGGCTGAGCACCCCGGTCAGCATCGACCACACGGCGAGGCCGAGGACGATCCACACGAGCGCGGTCAGCACCGCCGGCAGGACGTCGGGGTCGCCCGTGAACGGCAGGACCGCCAGGATCACCGCCGTGAGCCCGACGAGCCAGCCGAAGAACATGCTGGGCCGCGGCGTCGCGACGACGAGGAGCTGCAGCACGACGGCGGCGAGCAGCGCGAACAGCGCGCCCGCACCCGCCCACGAGGCGCTCGTGCCGGCGTCGAACAGGTCGGGCGGCGACAGCAGCTCGAGGTCGAAGACCTGCTCGATGATCACGGACGCGGCGAAGCCGATGAGGGCGCACACGAGCACGGTCGCGGCGGCGCCGGCCCAGAAGCGGCCCGCGTTGAGCCGCAGGTTCTCGCCCGGCGCCGGGACGGGGGCGTCCCAGGCGTCGGCGGGCTCGCCCGTCGGGACCGTGCCCGGGCGCTGCTCGTACGCCGGCGACGGGACGACGATCGGCCGCGTGTCGTACGCGGGCGGCGGGACCGCCGGGGGGTACGCGGGGTCCTGAGGCGGGACGGCGCCACGGTCGTGCTCGGGGTCGGGCTGTCCGTAGGGACGCCGGGTGTCGCTCATGACGCGCCTCCTGCAGTCGGTGTCATCCTCCAGCCGACCACAGAACCCCGCCGTACGCAGGGCAAACGCTCGTCACCGCGGCGTGCTCGCCCCCTCCCGCAGGCCCTGGAGCTCGAGCACGAGGTCCTTGACCCCCGCGGCGGGCACCTGCCGCCCGTCGGCCTCGACGAACGGCGCGACCGACGCCGGCACGCGCGCGTCGGAGCACAGCACGAGCGGCGTGTCCGCGGACGACGTGGGCAGGCGGCCGTGCGTGCCGCGCACGTACGACGCGTCGAGCGGGACGGTGCTCATCGCGTAGCGCAGGCCGAGCTTCTTGCGCACCAGGTTGAGCCCCGCCTTCGCCTTGGCGAGCGGGTCGGCCGGGTCGAAGAAGAGCTCGGCCGGGTCGTAGCCCGGCTTGCGGTGGATGTCGACGCCGCGTGCGTACTCGGGCGCCCGCGCGTCGTCGAGCCAGAAGTAGTACGTGAACCACGCGCCCGGGTCGGCGACGACGACGAGCTCGCCCGACCGCTCGTGGTCCAGCCCGTAGCGGGCCTGCGCCTGGCGGTCGAGCACCTCGTCGACGCCCGGGACGCCCCGGAGCAGGTCGGCGACGCGCGGCACGTCCGCGTCGTCGGTGACGTAGACGTGCGCGACCTGGTGGTCGGCGACCGCGAAGGCGCGCGACGTCCACGGGTCGAGCTGCTCGCGGCCGTCCTGCACGTACACCTCGAGCAGGCCCTCGCGCCGCAGGATGCGGTTGAGGTGCACGGGCCGGTTCGCCTCGGCGATGCCGTACTCCGAGACCACGACGACCGTGACGCCGTCGGCCTCGGCCTGGTCGAGCAGCGGCGCCATCGCGGCGTCGAGCTCGGCGGCCGCGGCGTCGGCCTGCGGCGAGTCCGGGCCGAAGCGCTGCAGGTCGTAGTCGAGGTGCGGCAGGTAGGCCATCGTGAGGTCCGACGCGCGGGTGCGCAGCAGGTGCCGCGTCGCGTCGACGATCCACCGGGTCGAGGTGATCGACGCCGTCGGGCCCCAGTAGGTGAACAGCGGGAAGTCGCCGAACCGGTCCGTCAGCTCGTCGTGGAGGGCCGGCGGGCGCACGTACGCGTCGGGCGACTTGCGCCCGTCGGCGTGGTAGATCGGGCGCGGCGTGACGGTCACGTCGGTCGTCATGCCCATCGCGTACCACCAGCACACGTTGGCCGCCGAGTACTCCGGGTCGGCGCGGCGCGCGGCCTCCCACAGCTTCTCGCCCGCGACGAGCCGGTTGTGCTGGCGCCACAGGTAGACGTCGCCCAGCTCGCGGAAGTACCAGCCGTTGCCGACGATGCCGTGCTCGGCGGGGGACAGGCCGGTGAGCATGGTCGACTGCACGCTGCACGTCACGGCGGGCAGCACGGTCGCGAGCTCGGAGGACCACCCGCCCGCGGCGAGGCGTCGCAGGCGGGGCATGTGCGCCAGCGCCTTGGCGGTCAGCCCGACGACGTCGAGCAGCAGGACGGGCTTCATACGGCGCTCCTCTCGGGGCGACCGGCCGCGGCCGGCGCCGGGTCCAGCAGGTGCTCGGCGGCCCACCGCACCTCGGCGGCGATGCCCGCGGCGAGCTCGTCGTCGCCGCCCGGCAGGACGTCGGGCGGCAGCACGGACCAGGTGTAGGTCTCGACGTCGAGGTGCACGGCGTCGCCGTGCGGTGCGGCCGCGACGGCGGCCACCGCCTCGCGCAGGACGTCGGTCGTCGAGCCGAGCGGGGCCGCCGGCTCGTGGTGCAGCGGCACGTGGAAGTGCACGCGCCAGGGACCCTCGCCGGGCAGGGCGCCGGCGAGGGCGGGCGGGAGGTCGTCCACGCCGCGCACGGTGCCGTCGGGCCCGAGCTCGCGCGTCTGGTGCAGGTACCGCTGCTCGGCGAACCGCCCGACGGCGGCACGCGCCGCGGGGTCGGACGGGTCGGCGACGTGCAGCGCGGCCGACGCCTGGACCTTGACCACGCGCAGGCCCGCGTCGGTGATGCGGCGCACCGCACCCGCCGGGTCGGCGAACGACACCGCGAGGTGGCAGGTGTCGAGGCACACCCCGACGTGCTCGGGGTCGATCCGCACGTCGTCGGGCCGGTCGGCGGCGGTGCGCGGCGCGAGCCACGCGACGACGTCGTCCACGGTGTCGAGCACGCAGCCGGGCTCGGGCTCGACGGCGACGCGCACGACCCGCCCGGTCCGCGCCGCGAGGTCCCGCAGCTCGGCCGACAGCCGCGCGAACGCGCGCGTCGCCTCGTCGTCGTCGGCGGCCGTCCACGGGGCGCGCCACGCGAGCGGGAGCGTCGAGATCGAGCCGTCGACGCCGTCGGGCAGGAGGTCCGCGAGCACGCGCGCGCACGCGAGCACGTAGCTCAGGCGCGCCCGTTCGGCCCACGTGGGGGAGTACACCGCGAGCTTGACCACGTCGTCGTGGAACCCGCCGTACGGGAACGCGTTGAGCGTGTGCACGACGAGCCGGTGCTCGGCGAGCACGGCGCGCAGGCGCTCGCGGTCGGCCGCGGAGCGGTCGAGGCGGTGCGCGAGCGCGGCGGGCAGCCACAGCCCGACGCCGAGCTCGTCGAGGCCCGACGCCGCGCGCACGGGCGCGGCGTAGCGCTCGAGCTGCGCGACGACGCCGTCGAGGTCCTCGGCGGGGTGGACGTTGGTGCAGTACGAGAGAAGCACGTGCGCGGCCCCCGGTCAGACCCGCGCGCCGCGCAGGACGGACGAGCCCTCGAACTCGGCGGGAGCGGGCACCTCCCCGGGCACGAAGCCCGGGACCGGGTCGAGGACGAGGTTGCCCGACTGCCCGTAGAACTCGACAGGGTTGCGCCACAGCACGCGGTCGACGTCGTCCTCGGTGAAGCCCGCCTCGAGCATCGCGCGGGCGGTCTTCACGGTCTTCAGCGGGTCCGAGCGGCCCCAGTCCGCGGCGGAGTTCACGATCATGCGCTCGAGCCCGTGCTCCTGGAGGAGGGCGACCATGCGGTGCTCGTCCATCTTGGTGTCGGGGTAGATCGAGAAGCCCGCCCACGCGCCCGCGTCGAGCACGAGGGCCACGTTGGTCTCGTTGAGGTGGTCGACGAGCACGTGGCCCGCCGGCAGCCCCGACTCGCGCACGACGTCGAGCGTGCGGCGCGTCCCGGCGAGCTTGTCGCGGTGCGGCGTGTGCACGAGCACGGGCAGCTCGGCCTCGCGGGCCATCTGCAGCTGGGCGGCGAAGACCTCGTCCTCGGCGGGGGTCATCGAGTCGTAGCCGACCTCGCCGACGGCCACGACGCCGTCCTTGAGCAGGTAGCGCGGGATCTCGGCGAGCACCTCGCGGCAGCGCGGGTCGTTCGCCTCCTTCGGGTTGAGCGCGATCGTCGCGTGGTGCCGGATGCCGAACTGCGCGGCCCTGAACCTCTCCCAGCCGAGCAGCGAGTCGAAGTAGTCGAGGAACGAGCCGACGC
The DNA here is from genome assembly GCF_000215105.1 of Isoptericola variabilis 225. Taxonomy (GTDB): domain Bacteria; phylum Actinomycetota; class Actinomycetes; order Actinomycetales; family Cellulomonadaceae; genus Isoptericola; species Isoptericola variabilis_A. The sequence continues at coordinate 2,333,722 of NC_015588.1, read as the reverse complement.
TCGTGCGCGGCTGCCCGAGCCAGAAGGCCGGCTCGACGACGGCCCGAACGCCCGCGGCGTACAGGGCCTCGTAGTCGTCGGTCGTCCGGCTCGTCATGTGGATGTGCGGGTCGAGGATGCGCATGCTCACTCCTTCGTGCTCGTGGCGGGGACCAGGCGGTCGACGTCGGCCGGGACGGGCCGGCCTGCCGCGCGGCGCTCGGCCGCGAAGTCGGCGGCCATGCGCGCGAGCTCGTCGTCGGTGCGTGCCTCGAGGTCGGCGACCGCGTCGAGGCTCACGCCCATGAACACGAGCTTGAGGACCGCGTGGCGCCAGGTGTGCTGGTCGAGGTGGTGGCTGCCGAACGGGCCCACCGCGGCGGCCACGAGCGACGGGTCGTTCGTCCGCAGGGCGTCCTCGGCGAGCTCGACGCCGGTGCTGACGAGCGGTGCGACGTCGTCCGCAGGCGTGCCGTCGTCCGTCGCGGCGCGCCGCTCGAGCGCGTCGAGGCCGCGCAGGACGCCGCGCCGCTCGGCGGCGTCACCGTGCCGGTAGAGCTCCGCGAGGCGGGTGGCGGCCCCGGCCGCGCCGGCGGCGTCGACGACCGCGACGACGAGCTCGGCGCGCGCGGCGTCGTCGACCGTGCCGTGCACCACGCCCGTGGGGTCGGCGTCGGGCCGGAGCGGCCCGCGCCCGACCTTGCGCCCGGCGAGCGCGAAGGCGCGCGCGAGCGTGTCGGGGTCGCGCGCGACGTCGGCGCGGGCGTCGTCGAGCCAGGTGGATGTCATGGGTGGACCTCCTCGGGTTCGGCCTGAGGGACGGCGGAGCCGACGACGTCGGCCCACGCCGCGCGCAGGGCGTCGATGCTCGCGCGGGCGAGGTTCGGGGCGTCGTGCGAGTGGCGGGGCAGCTCGACGGCGGCGACGCCGGTGTAGCCGACGTCCGCGAGGGTCGCGAGCGTCAGCCGCAGATCGAGGTCGCCCTCGCCGAACGGGCGGTGCTCGTGGTGCGTGCGCGGCATGTCGTCGAGCTGGACGTTGGTGAGCAGCGGGGCGGCCGCCTCGAGGGCGCCCGTCACGCCGTCGGGCTCGACGACGAGGCAGTGCCCGACGTCGACGGTCACGCCGAGGCCGTCCGGGTCGCCGAGCTGCGCGTGCAGGCGCAGCGCGTCGGCGACGGTCTCGACGAGCATCCCGGGCTCGGGCTCGAGCGACAGGCGCACGCCCCGGTCGCGCGCGTGGCCCAGGAGCCGTGGGAGCCGGTCGCGCAGGCGCGCCCAGCCCTCGGCCGGGGCGTCGTGCGCCGGGAGGATCCCGGAGAAGAAGCTCACGCACGTCGCCCCGAGCGCCGCCGCGACGTCGACCGCGCGCTCGAGGTAGCGCAGCCGCAGCTCGGCCTCGGCGTCCACGAGCGTCGGGCGGTGCTTGGTCCACGGGTCGAGCAGGAAGCGCGTGCCCGTCTCGACGACGACGGCCGCGCCCGAGCCGCCGCGCATGCGGGCGAGCCGGTCGCCGGCGGCAGCGACCTCGGCGTCCGCGCTCGCCGAGAACGGGTCGAGGTGCGGGAAGCCGAGCGTGAGGGCGACGGCGTCGTAGCCGAGCGCGTCGAGGACGTCGAGCGCGGCGGGCAGCGGGTGGTCGCCGAAGCCGTTGGTGCCGTAGCCGAGCAGGAACGGGGGTGCGCCGGGGTCGCTCACGTGATGCTCACCCCCGCCCGGGCACGGCTGCGGCGCCGCAGGAGCTGGCCGGCGGCCGCCGCCGCGGCCAGGACGGCGGTCGAGGCGAGACGCCCGCCCCGCAGGGTCCATGCCGCCTGCAGCGGGACCATGGCACGGATGCCCGCGCCGGTCGCGGCGCGCGCGGCGCCGGCCGAGGGGTCCTGGGCGGCACGCGCCTGCGCCGGCAGGCACGAGGCCGCGTAGGCCGCCGCGGCGGCGACCGCGCCGACGCGGCTCGCCGCCGAGCCCGTGCCGCCGCGGGCCACGGCGGCGGCGGCGCTCAGGGCGGTGACCGCGACCGTGCCGGCCGCGACCGTGCCGGCGACTGCTGTCGTCGTGCCGTGCACCTCGCCGCGCGAGAGCGCGGTGACGCCGAGGGTGTGGGCCGCGAGCGCGCCCGCGGCGGGCAGGGCCGGGCGCAGGCCGGTGGGGGCCGCGCCGAGCAGGACGTCGAGCCCGCGGCACGCGGCCATGACCACCGGGCCCACGGGGCGGTCCTTGGCCACGAGGTCGTAGGTCCAGACGCACGCGGCCAGCGGCAGCGCGACGGCGAGCGAGCGGCGACCGCCCGCCACGCCCGCGATCGTGACGCCCGCCGCGGTGAGCCCGGCACCGACGGCGAGCGCCTGGCCCGGCGTCACGCGCCCGGACGGCAGGGGCCGCTCGGGCCGCTCGACGGCGTCGAGGTCGCGGTCCGCGTAGTCGTTGAGCGCCATGCCGCCGAGGTAGAGGCACGCCGACGCCGCGGGCAGCAGCGCCCGGCGCGCCGGGACGCGGGTCCCCGGGGGCGCCGACGCCATGCCGGCGAGGGTGTCGCCGAGCACGGTCAGCGCCGCGGGGGCGCGGACGAGCTCGGCGACGTCGCGGGGGGTCACGCCCCGGCCCGGGGCGCGCCGGGGGTCTCGCGGGCGGCGAGACGGTCCGCGACGTCCCGGGCCCAGGCCTGCAGCTCGGCCGCCTGCGCGGCGGCGTCGTGCGTGTCGGACGCCCACGGGTCCTTGAAGAAGAACCCGAGCTCGGGCACCGGGCCGGCGACGCCGGCCGCGTGCGCGAGCGCGAGCAGGCGGGCGAGGTCGAGCACGAGCGGGGCGGCGAGCATCGAGTCGTACGCGCTCCACGTGGTCTGCAGCGTCAGGCGGGAGCCGAGGAAGCCCTCGACGTGCACGTGGTCCCACGCGACCTTGATGTCGCCGAGATCCGGCACGTTGTCGATGTGCAGCGGCGTGGTGTCGGAGCCGGTGAGGTCGCGCAGGCCGCGCGACTTCGTCGCGAGCTTGCTCCGCACGTTCTCCGGGTCGGCGAGCGTGGCGCCGTCGCCGCCGCCGAGCAGGTTCGTGCCGGCCCACGACAGCACGCGCAGGCCGCGCGCGGCGAAGGCCGGGGCGAGCACCGTGCGCAGCCAGGTCTGGCCGGTCTTGCCGTCCTGGCCGGCGACGGGGACGCCCGCCTCGGCCGCGAGGCGCGTGAGCGCCGGGATGGCCATGCCGGCCGACGGCGTGAACGCGGCGTACGGGGCGCCCGCGAGCACGGCCGCGTACGCGGTGACCGACGACGGCGGCAGGACCGTCCGGGCCGGGTCGGCGAGCGCCGCGCGCAGCGCGTCCACGTCGTCGTGCTCGGGCAGCGGCTCGACGGGCGGCTCGGTCGAGGCGAGGTCGACGACGACGACGCGCGCGAGCCGGTGCCGCTCGCGGAAGGCGACGACGTCGGCGGCGAGCCGCTCGGCGGCCTGCTGCTGGGAGCCCTGGTGCTCGCGCGGGTCGTACCCGGTCCGCACCTCGGCGTCGGCGGACTCGAGCGCGGGGCGCGCCGCCGCGAGGAAGCGCGGCGCGATCATGCCGGCCTCGACGAGCGCCTCGGCGCGCTTGACCATGGGGCACGGCGAGACGTCGTGCCCGCCGACGACGAGGTCGGCGAACGCGGGCAGGGGGACGCCGTCGAACGCGGGCTGCGCGGTCACGCAGCCCGTCGGGGCGGCGTCGCCGTGCGCCAGCGCCGCGAGGCCGAGCGTCGCGGTCGTCGCGACGGAGCCGCGCGCTCCCACGAGCCACAGGCCCGTGCGCCCGCCCGGCCCGGCGGCGGGCTCGGGGACGCCGGAGGTCGGCGTGAGGTCGTCAGCAGCGTGGTGGTGCATCGTCGCTCCCAGGTCGTCGGCGCGCGCGGGGACGCGTCGGTACCGAGAGGCGGCTGCGGTGCCGCCCTGGGCGTCACGCTAGCGACACTTTTGCCGATTATCAATCAAAAGACTTGATGCAAACGGCGGAAACCCCGGATTGGAGCGCCGAAGTCGCTGCCCCGGGCATGCATGCCGATCGTAGCGTCACATCATCCCGAGGCGGCCGAGTGCGTCCCGCGCGACGAGGAAGCCGACGACGCCCACGATCCAGGCGGTCGCGCTCGCCGCGTTCCTCGTGAGCCACGCGTCGATCCGGCGCAGCGGGCGCTCCACGAGCCGAGAGGCGACGACGCGCCCGGCGGTGAGCACGAGCGCCGGCAGCACCATGACGACGCAGTACGCGACGAGCAGGCCGGCCGCCTCGGGCCGGCCGAGGCCCGCCGTGGACACGAGCCCGATCGCCGCGAGGTAGGGCAGCATCGTCGCGACCTCGGCGAGCCCCATCGTCAGCGCCAGGCCGGCCAGGGCCGGCGCCGACCCGCGCTCGGTCCCGACGGCCCGCTCGCGCCAGCGTCGCAGCCGGCCCGGCGTCTCGCCCGCTGCCGCACGCTCGCGGGCCTTCTTCGAGTCGAGCGTGAAGCTGAACGCGAAGAGCCCCGCGCCGACGGCGAGCTGGGCGACGGCGAACCCGCGCGTCGACAGCACGTCGCCGAACCGGGCGAGGAACGCGTCCGCGCCGAGCGCACCGCCATGGCCCGCGACCTGCACGACGTCATCGCGTCCCACCTGTCCGCCATCGCGATCACCTCGGGCGCGGCGCTCGCGGCACCGCCCGACGCCGGACGCGACCGGGACGCGCTCACTCGCGTGCGCGAGGCGAGCCTCGCCTCGCTCGCCGAGATGCGCTCGATGATCCGGGTGCTGCGCGCCGACGAGCCGGGCGACGACGGCGTGGGGCTCGCGGCCACCCCGCGGCTCGCGGCGCTCGACGACCTCGTCGCCTGGGCGCGCGACGCCGGCCTCGACGTCACGGTCCACGAGGACGGGGTGCTCGGGTCCGCGCGGGCCGGCGAGCTGCCGGCCGCTGTCGACCAGGCCGCCTACCGGATCGCGCGCGAGGCGCTGACCAACGCGCTCAAGCACGGAGGGACCGGCGGAGCGGGCGCACGCGGCGCGGCCGGTGCACCCGGCGCGCCCGACGGGGCGTCGAGCACCCTGCCGGACGGGCTCACGCGCCGCGAGGTCGACGTGCTCGCGGCGCTCGGCCGCGGGCTGTCGAACCAGGCCATCGCGCAGGAGCTCGTGATCACCGAGGCGACGGCCAAGACGCACGTGTCCCGCGTGCTCGCCAAACTCGGCGTGACCTCGCGCGTGCAGGCGGCCATCGTCGCGCGCGAGGCCGGCGTCGTCTGAGCCGCCCTCCCGGGGCGGGGCCGGTGTCCGGGGCGCGGACCGCGGGTGACGGCCCGCGCGGCGTGTGGCACCATGTGGCGCATGACACGCCCCGCACACCCGCGCCGGGAGATCATCATTCCCTAGCGCGTCCGGCCGCACCTCCACCGGACGCGCAGACCTTCCGTACCCGGGAGGTCTTTTTTCATGGCCGCACCAGCTCGAGGAGTCACGATGACCTCGGCACCGTTCCACGTGTACGACACGACCCTGCGCGACGGCGCCCAGCAGGAGGGGATGAACCTCTCCGTCGCGGACAAGCTCGCGATCGCGCCGCTGCTCGACGAGCTCGGGGTCGGCTTCATCGAGGGCGGCTGGCCCGGCGCCGTGCCCAAGGACACCGAGTTCTTCCGCCGCGCCGCCAAGGAGCTCGACCTCAGGAACGCGGTCCTCGCCGCGTTCGGCGCGACGCGCAAGGTCGGCCAGCGCGCGTGGGACGACCCGCAGGTGCGGGCGCTGCTCGACGCCGAGACCCCGGTCATCACGCTCGTCGCCAAGTCGGACGTGCGGCACGTCGAGCGCGCGCTGCGCACGACGCCCGACGAGGGGCTCGCGATGATCACCGACACCGTCGAGTTCCTCGTGGGGGAGGGCCGCCGCGTCGTCGTCGACGCGGAGCACTTCTTCGACGGCTACCGGTACGACGCCGCGTTCACGCGCGCCGCCGTCGAGGCGGCGTTCGCCGCGGGCGCCGAGGTCGTCGCCCTGTGCGACACCAACGGCGGCATGCTGCCGAACTGGGTGGGCGAGATCGTCACCGAGCTGCGCGAGGCCCTCGGCCTGCCGCACGGGCGTGACGCGCGGGCGGGCGACCGGCTGCTCGGCATGCACGCCCACAACGACTCGGGCTGCGCCGTCGGGAACACGCTCGCGGCCGTCGACGCCGGCTGCGCGCACGTGCAGGGCACGATCAACGGCTACGGCGAGCGCACGGGCAACGTCGACCTCGTGACCGTCGTCGCGAACCTCGCGCTGAAGCACGGCGTGCACACGCTCGCGGGCGACGGCCTCGCCGAGGCGACCCGGATCTCGCACGCCGTCTCGGAGATCACGAACATCTCCCCGTACGCCCGCCAGCCGTACGTCGGCGCGAGCGCCTTCGCGCACAAGGCCGGCCTGCACGCGAGCGCCATCAAGGTCGACCCGGACCTGTACCAGCACGCCGACCCGACGGCGGTCGGCAACGACATGCGCATGCTCGTCTCGGACATGGCCGGGCGCGCGTCGGTCGAGCTCAAGGGCCGCGAGCTCGGCTTCGACCTCGCCGGCCAGGGCGAGCTGCTCACCCGCGTGACCAACCGGGTCAAGGACTCCGAGGCCCAGGGCTACACGTTCGACGCCGCGGACGCCTCGTTCGAGCTGCTGCTGCGCGAGGAGCTCACGGGTGCGCGTCCCGCGTTCTTCCACGTCGAGAGCTGGCGCACGATCGTCGAGACCGTCACCGGCCCGGGCCACCCCGACCCGGACCGGCGCGACGCCGAGGCGGTCGCCGAGGCCACGGTCAAGCTCCACGCGGGCGGCGAGCGCATCGTCAGCACGGGCGAGGGCAACGGTCCCGTCAACGCGCTCGACCAGGCGCTGCGCGGCGCGCTGACGCGCGTGTACCCGGAGATCGACCGGTTCGAGCTCATCGACTTCAAGGTGCGCATCCTCGACGCGGAGCAGGGCACCGACGCGACGACCCGCGTGCTCGTCGAGACCACCGACGGGCAGCACTCGTGGTCGACGGTCGGCGTCGGGCCCAACGTCATCGAGGCGGCGTGGGAGGCGCTCATCGACGCGCACGTCTACGGGCTGCTGCACGCGGGGGTCGACCCGCGCTGAGGCGCGCTACGGGTGTGCCCGGTGGACCGCCTCGTCCGTCACGCGGAGGGCGGTCTCGGCGGCGTCGCGGCGGCGTTGCGCCACGCGCACGACGAGGACGTCGACGACCGCGAGCTGCGCGATGCGGCTCGACGTCCCGCCGGCGAGGAACCCGGTCTCGCGCGCGGTCGTGGTGAGCACGACGTCGGCCTGCTCGCCCAGCGGCGAGGCGGGGAAGCTCGTGACGGCGATCGTCGTGGCCCCGCGCTCCCGCGCCAGCGTGAGCGCGCGGCACGGCTCGGGCGTGCGGCCCGTGTGCGAGATGCCCACCGCGACCGTGCCGGGACCGAGCAGCGCGGCCGACCGGAGCTGGTCGTGCGGGTCGATCGGCGCCAGGGACACGAGCCCGATGCGCGCGAGCCTCCGGGCGAGGTCCTGGGCCGTCAGGCCGCTCGAGCCGACGCCGAACACGTCGGTGCGGGACGCGTCGGCGACGGCCGCGACCGCCCGCTCGAGCGCGTCGAGGTCGAGCAGGCGGGCGGTCTCCTCGATCGTGCGCGCCTCGTGGAACGCGATCTTGGACACGACGGCGGGCGCGTCGTCGGCCGGGTCGATCTCGCCCTCGTCGATGCCCGAGCGCTCGAGCTCGACCGCGCGCCGGCTCGTCGCCTGGGCGAGGTCGATGCGGAACTCGGGGTAGCCCGCGTACCCGACCGCGCGGCAGAACCGGACGACGGTCGCCTGCGACGTCGCGGCGCGGGCGGCGAGCTCGGTGATGGTGGAGCCGACGGCGCCCGTCGGGTCGTCGAGGACCACGTCGGCGATGCGCGCCTCGGCGGGGCGGAGCGTGGGCAGCGCCTGGCGAAGACGGACGAGCACGTCACCGGCCATGGTGCGCTCCTCGCTCCGGACGGTCTCGATCCAGTCTGGCACCGGCTTTCACGGCACGCTCGAGGGCTGAAGGAAGTTTGCCGAGGCAAGAGTGGTGCCCCGCGGTGCGGTCCGCGCGGCTACGGTGGACCCGTGCGTGGTGAGTACAAGGTCCCGGGCGGCAAGCTCGTCGCGGTGGACGTCCAGGTGGTCGACGGCCTCATGCGGGACGTGCGTGTCAGCGGCGACTTCTTCCTCGAGCCCGACGACGCCCTCGGGGTCATCGACGCGGCGCTGACCGGGCTGCCCGAGTCGACGCCGACGGGCGACCTCGCCTCGGCGGTCGACACGGCGCTGCGCGCGGCCGAGGCCGACGGCACGGTGCCCGGTCCGGTCGCGATGGTCGGGTTCGACGCCTGGTCGGTCGCGGTGGCCGTGCGGCGCGCGCTCGGGCACGCGACGTCGTGGGAGGACCACACGTTCGAGGTCCTGCGGCCCGGGCCGCTGCCGCCCGCGATGCTCGCGGCGCTCGACCAGGTGCTCACCGAGGAGCTCGCGGAGGGGCTGCGCGGCCCGACGCTGCGCTTCTGGGACTGGACCGAGCGCGCCGTGTTCATCGGCTCGTTCCAGTCGCTGAAGAACGAGGTCGACCCCGAGGGCGTCGTCAAGCACGGCGTCACCGTCGTGCGGCGCATCTCGGGCGGCGGCGCGATGTTCATGGAGGCCGGCAACTGCGTGACGTTCTCGCTCGTGGTGCCCGCCTCGCTCGTCGACGGGCTCACGTTCGAGCAGTCGTACGCGTTCCTCGACGACTGGGTCCTCGGCGCGCTCAAGGACGTCGGCGTCGAGGCGTACTTCTCAGGGATGAACGACATCGCGTCCCCCGCGGGCAAGCTCGCCGGCTCGGCCCAGAAGCGGCTCGCCGGCGGCGCCGTGCTGCACCACATGACGATGGCCTACGACATCGACAACGACAAGATGCTCGAGGTGCTGCGCATCGGCCGCGAGAAGCTCTCCGACAAGGGCACCCGCAGCGCGAACAAGCGCGTGGACCCGTTGCGCTCGCAGACCGGGCTGTCCCGCGAGGCGATCGTCGACGCGTTCGAGAAGCACTTCAAGAGCCGCTACAGCACCGTCGACTCGCAGCTGCGGCCCGAGGAGATCGAGCGCGCCGAGGAGCTCGTGCGGACCAAGTTCGCCAACCCGGACTGGATCGGCCGGGTCCCGTAGGCCGCGCGCGGGGCGGCGTCAGCGCGGGGCGGGCCGGGCGCCGAAGACGGCGGTCCCGACGCGGACGATCGTCGCGCCCTCGGCGACGGCGAGCTCGAGGTCGCCCGTCATGCCCATCGAGAGCTCGCGCGCCTCTCCCGTCCCCGGTGCGCCGCTCGCCAGCACCTCGTCGCGCACGGTGCGCAGCCGGGCGAAGCCCGCCCGGACGACCGCGTCGTCGTCGGACCGTGCGCCGATCGTCATGAACCCGCGCAGGCGCAGCGGGGCGAGGGCCGCGACGTCGGCCGCGAGCGCCGCGGCGGCGTCGGGCGCGACGCCCGACTTGCTCTCCTCGCCCGAGACGTTGACCTGCACCAGGACGTCGAGGACGCGCCCGTCCCGCGCGCACCGGGCCGCCACGGCCTCGGCGAGGGCGAGCGAGTCGACCGTCTCGACGCACGACGCCGTGGCGAGCGTCGCGTTGATCTTGTTGCGCTGCAGGTGCCCGATCATGTGCACCTCGAGCCGGCCCGCGGCGACGAGGTCGGCCAGGTCGGGGGCCTTGGCGGTGAGTTCCTGCACCCGGTTCTCGCCGACGAGCACCGGTCGGTCGTCGCCGGCCGCGGCCGCGAGGTCCGACGCCGCGGCGACCGCCTCGCGCACCGTCGCGGCGTCCTGCGTCTTGGTCGCGAGCAGGACGCGCACGTCGGCGGGGTCCCTCCCGGCGGCGGTGGCGGCGGCGTCGACCCGCTCGCGCACGGCGGCGAGCCGGGACGCGATCCCGGTGCTGGTGGGCATGGGCGCCAGTCTACGGAGCGCGCGGGGCGGGATCAGGGTCGATCTCAGGGTCCTTCCGGGTTCGCGCGGGCGTGCGAGGTGTCACGATGGGGCGATGAAGGCCCTGCTCAACGTCATCTGGCTCGTGCTGTCCGGGTTCTGGCTCGCGATCGGCTACGTCGTGGCCGGCATCCTCTGCTGCCTGCTCGTCGTGACGATCCCCTGGGGCATCGCCTCGTTCCGCATCGCGGGCTACGCGCTGTGGCCGTTCGGGCGCACGGTGGTGGACAAGCCGCGCACCGGCGCGTGGACCGTCCTGGGCAACGTCGTGTGGCTCGTCGTGGCGGGGTGGTGGCTGGCGCTCGGCCACGTGCTCACGGCGATCCCGCAGTTCCTGTCGATCATCGGCATCCCGCTCGGCATCGCGAACCTCAAGCTCATCCCGATCTCGCTGCTGCCGCTCGGCAAGGAGATCGTGCCGAGCGACGCACGCTTCCCGACGTACCGCCCGGCGGCCTGAGCAGGAGCGCTCAGCCCCGCCCGATCGGTGCGAGCCGCCCGTCCGTGAGCCGCAGCAGGTCCGCGGGCGCGATCCCGACGTCGAGCCCGCGCCGCCCGCCCGAGACGTACACGACGTCGAACGCCTCGGCCGAGGAGTCCAGCACCGTCGGGTGCCGCGTCCTCTGGCCGAGCGGAGAGATGCCGCCCACGACGTAGCCGGTCGCGCGCTGGGCCGCGGCGGGGTCGGCCATCACGGCCCGCTTGCCCGCGACGGCGCGCGCGAGCGCCTTGAGGTCGAGCGTGCCCGCGACGGGCACGATCCCGACGACGAGCGCGCCGTCGACGTCGGCGAGGAGCGTCTTGAACACCTGCGCGGGGTCGACGCCGATCGCCCGGGCGGCCTCGAGCCCGTAGCTCAGGTCGCTCGACGGGTCGTGCTCGTAGGCGTGCAGCGTGTGGGGCACGCCCTCCCGCTCGAGCACGAGGACGGCCGGCGTGCCGTGCGACGCGTGCGCCTTCTTCTTCGCCACGTCGGCGATTGTGCCCGACGGCGGTGGCGTGCGTCGGGAGTACGGCCGGTGGTCGCCGGTCACGTACGGTGGAGCCCGTGCTCGCCCTCCTCGTCCTCGCGATCCTGGTGGGCGGCATCCTCCAGCGCGTGTCGGGCATGGGCTTCGGCCTCGTCGCGGGCCCGTTCATCGTGCTGCTCGTCGGCCCGCTCGAGGGCGTGCTGTTCGTCAACCTCGCGGGCGCGATCGCTTCGGTGCTCATCCTGGGGCGCGTGGTGCGCCTCGTCGAGTGGCGCCGCTACGCGTGGCTCGCGGCGACGTCGGTCGCCGTGACCGTCCCCGCCGCGCTCCTGCTGCGCGACGCGTCGTCCGCCGCGCTCGAGGTCACGGTCGGGGCGGTGGTCGTGGCGGCCATGACGCTGGCCGTCGTCACGACGCGCCTGCGCAAGGAGGGCGTGCACCCGCTGGGCCCCGACGCGCGCTGGCCGCTCGCCGTCACGGGGACGGCGAGCGGGTTCGGCAGCGTGGCGGCGGGCATCGGCGGCCCGCCCGTCGCGGTCTACGCGGTGCTCAGCGGCTGGGACCCGCGCGGCTTCGCCGCGACCGCGCAGCCCTTCTTCGCCACCAACGCCCTCGCGGCGCTCGTCGCGAAGCTCTCGCTCACCGACGCCTCGTTCCCGCCGTTCAGCGGCTGGGAGTGGGCCACGGTCCTCGGGTCCATCGTCGCCGGCCTGGTGGTCGGCGACGTGCTCGCCCCGCGGGTGTCGGCCGCGGCGATGCGGCGCGGGCTCATCGTCCTGGCCTACGTGGGCGGGTTCGCCACGCTCGGCCAGGGCCTCGCCCACCTGTAGCCGAGCTCCGGCGAGGGGTCAGGCGCGGTGCCGGCCCGGCTCGCCCGGCTCGCCGCGGTGCGTCCCGTGCACGTCGCCGCCGTGCACGTCGTCACCGTGCTCGTCGCGGCGGACGTCCTCCTGCGCGTCCGCCGGCCGGTCGGCACGGTCGTCGCGCACGTGGACGGTCCCGGTCGCGCCGGCGCCCGCGCCCGTCGACGACCCGCGGTCGGGGTCGAGCACGTCGGCCCGGCGCAGGCGCTCCTCGACGTGCTCGCGGCCCTCGCCGGCCTTCGCGTTGCGGTCCTGCGCCTCCTGCTGGAGCCGCGCCGCCTCCGCGGCCTTGCGGTCCGCCTCGGCCTGAGCCATGCGCGCCTCGGCGTCGAGCTTGGCGGCGGACGCCTCGCGCTCCTGCACCTCGATGCGCTCGCGCTCGGCCTTGCGCCGCAGCTCCGCGGCCTCCTCGCGCTGCGCGTCGACCCGCTTCTGGTGGGCCGCGCTCGACCGGCGCGCGAGGAACCACACGAGCAGCGCGACGAGGATCAGGACGACGATCGCGACGACGATCCACGTGGTGGTCTGGCTGTCCATGGCACGCTCCTGGCTGGTCGCTGTCGGGAATGCTCCCTCGTGCCGATTGGACGGCGGCCGGACGTCACCCGCAAGATCTCGCGACGTCCTGGCCGGACATCCCGGGAGGTCCTACGCGAAACGACCCACGTGGACGACCGTGAGCACGACCGTGCCCGCCTCGTCGCTGGCAGGCAGGTCGACGAGCGCCGTGATCGCCCGGTCGTGGTCGCCGTCGGCGTCGTCGAGCACCTGCCGCACCCACCACGTGCCGGGCTGCACCGTCGTGTGGTGCTCGCCGTCGGCGCCCGACGTCGTCGCACCGGACGGGAGCTCGGCACCCGGCTCGAGGATCGTCAGCAGGCCGGACGACCGCGCGGCCGGGCCGATGCCGATCGCGTCGTCGCCCTGGGCCTCGAACAGCTCGTCGAGAGCCTCGGCCCACGCGTCGCCGTCCCACCCGGAGGCGCCGTCGAGCGCGCCGAGCGCGTCGTAGTCCTCCCGCGCGGCGAGCTCGACGCGGCGGAACATCGCGTTGCGCACGAGGCGCCGGAACGCCCGCGGGTTGCCGGTGACGGGCCGTGCGGGCGCCTCGGCACCCGCCTCCGCCAGCTCGCCGTCGACGACGCCGTCCGCGTCATCGTCGACCGGGTTCTGCAGACGCTCCCACTCGTCGAGCAGCGACGAGTCGACGCCGCGCACGAGCTCGCCGAGCCACTCGACGACCTCGTGCACCTCCTCGGTGCGGTGCTCCTCCGGCACGACCTGGCGCAGCGCGCGGTAGGCGTCGGCGAGGTAGCGCAGCACGACGCCCTCGGTGCGCTCGAGGCCGTAGACGCTCACGAGCTCGGCGAACGTCATGGCCTGCTCGAGCATGTCCCGCACGACCGACTTGGGGGAGAGCTCGGCGTCGGCGACCCACGGGTTGGACCGCTTGTACATCGCGAACGCGGGCTCGAGCAGGTCGGCGAGCGGCCGCGGCCACGTGACGTCCTCGAGCGCCTCCATGCGCTCCTCGTACTCCAGGCCCTCGGCCTTCATCGCCGCGACGGCCTCGCCGCGGGCCTTGTTCTGCTGCGCGTAGAGGATCTGGCGCGGGTCGTCGAGCGTCGCCTCGATGACCGAGACGACGTCGAGCGCGTGCGTCGGGGACTCCACGTCGAGCAGGTCCATGGCCGCGAGCGCGAACGGCGACAGGGGAGCGTTGAGCGCGAAGTCGCGCGGCAGGTCGACGACGAGTCGCACGCTGGGCCTGTACCCGGCCGGCCGCGACGGGTCCGGCACGCGGACCTTCTCCACGACGCCGGCCGTGCGCAGCGAGCGGTAGATGCGGAAGGCCTGCCGGACGTGCCCGGCCTGCTGGGCCTCGCTGTCGTGGTTGGCCGTGAGCAGGTGCCGCATGGCGTCGATCGGGTCGACGGTGCCCACGGCGCCGTCGCCGGCGCGGGTCTCGCGCGTGCGGGCGAGCACGTTGAGGACCATCGCGTGGTTGACGCGGAACTGGCTCGTGAGCGGCTCGGGCGCGGCGTCGCGCAGGCGCTCGAACGTCGAGTCGGTCCAGTTGACCGCACCGGCGGGCGCCTTCTTGCGGACGATCTTCTTGAGCTTCTTCGGGTCGTCGCCGGCCTTGGCGAGCGCCTTGCGGTTCTCGATCACGTGCTCGGGCGCCATGACGAGCACCTCGCCGACGGTGTCGAACCCGGCACGTCCCGCGCGTCCGGCGATCTGGTGGAACTCGCGCGCGGTGAGGTGGCGCATGCGCTCGCCGTCGAACTTCACGAGCGACGTCATGAGCACGGTGCGGATCGGCACGTTGATGCCGACGCCGAGCGTGTCGGTGCCGCACACGACCTTGAGCAGCCCGCGCTGCGTGAGGCGCTCCACGAGGCGGCGGTACTTGGGCAGCATGCCTGCGTGGTGCACGCCGATGCCCGCGCGCAGGAACTTGCTCAGCGTCTTCCCAAAGCCCGTGCCGAACCGGAACGCGCCGATCTCGGCCGCGATCGCGGCCTTCTCGTCCTTGGACGCGAGGTTCGTCGACAGCAGCGCCTGCGCCCGCTCGACCGCGTCCTTCTGCGTGAAGTGCACGACGTAGACGGGGGCGCGGTGCGTGGTGACGAGCTCCTCGATGACCTCGCCGAGCGGCTCGACCACGTAGGAGAACGTCAGCGGGACGGGCCGTTCGGCGCCCGTGACCTCGGCGACCGGCCGGCCCGAGCGCTCCTCGAGGTCCTCGCGCAGGCGCGTCGTGTCCCCGAGGGTGGCGGACATGAGCAGGAACTGGGTGTCGGGCAGCTCGAGCAGCGGCACCTGCCAGGCCCAGCCGCGCTGCGGGTCGCCGTAGAAGTGGAACTCGTCCATGACGACCTGGGCGATGCGGTCCTCGTCGTCGGGCGTCCCGCCGCCGCGGCGCAGCGCGAGGTTGGCGAGGATCTCCGCGGTGCAGCAGATGATGGGGGCGTCCGGGTTGACCGCCGAGTCGCCCGTCATCATGCCGACGTTGCGCGACCCGAAGGCCGCCACGAGGTCGAAGAACTTCTCGCTCACCAGGGCCTTGAGCGGCGCGGTGTAATAGGTGCGCCCGCCCATGCCCGAGCGGCGGGCGGCGAGCGCGGCGAACTGCGCGCCCATCGCGACCATCGACTTCCCGGAGCCCGTCGGCGTCGCGAGGATGACGTGCGAGCCGGTGACGAGCTCGAGCAGCGCCTCCTGCTGGTGCGGGTACAGGTCGCGGCCCGTCGACGACGCCCACTCGCCGAAGCCCTCGAACAGCGCGTCCGGGTCCGGGGCCTTGCCCGTCGGGGCGGGCAGGTAGGGCAGGAGCGTGCCGGCGGGGCGGGGGGTCGTGGAGGCGGGGGTCGTGGTCGTCGCGGTGGTCGTCATCGTCCGGCCATTGTGTCAGCCGGGCTCAGCCGAGGTCCCACAGCAGGCGGTAGTACGCGATGCGCTCGGGGTCGGGCACGACGACGGGTCCTTGCGGAGCGGCGGCGAGCTCGCGGGTCGAAGTCATGCCTGCATCGTGGCACGGGCCCGCGCGGCGGTCCGTCGTGCGGTCACCGACTCGCCCTGCTGGACCGCGACGACGCCGGCCAGCACGAGCACGCCGCCGACCAGCTGGACCGGGCGGGGGAGCTGGCCGAGCAGGAGCCAGGCGAGCACGACGGCGCTGACCACCTCGGACAGCCCGACGAACGACGACGGCCGCGCACCGAGGCGGCGGCCCGCGGCGACGCCCGTGACGTAGGAGATGCCCGCGGTGACGAGGCCGAGGACCACGAGGACCAGCCACCACGGCACCTGCGCGCCCGCCAGCACGGCCGGGGCGGGCGACGTCGTGACGGGCATGAGCCCCGTCGCCGCGAGGAGCCCGAGCACCACGGTGCCGACGGTGAGGCCGCCCGCGGCGAGCGCGAGCGGCGGCAGACCGGTGTCGGTGCGGGCATTGATGACGAAGTACGCCGAGACCCCGACCATGGCGCCGAGCGCCCACGCGACGCCGACGGGGTCGAGCCGGGCGCCCGTGAGGTCGAGCACGAGCACGAGGCCGGCGGCCGCGAGGCCGACGCCGCCGAGCGTGAGCAGGCCGGGACGCTGGCCGTGCCGCGCCCAGAACCAGCCGACGACCGCGGCCGGCGCGGTGTACTCGATGAGCAGCGCCGGGCCGACCTGCATGTGCTGGACGGCCGCGAAGTAGCAGAACTGGGTCGCCGCGACGCCGAGCACGCCGTACGCGACGACGAGCCGGGCGTTGCGGCGCACGGGCGCCCAGTCCCGGCGCAGCGAGATGATGCCGAACGGCAGCACGACGAGCGCGCCGATCGCCACCCGGACGAGCACGATCGCGCCCGGGCTCCAGCCCGTCTGCAGCAGGCCGGCCGCGAGCGGCCCCGAGAGGCTGAAGCTCACCGCCGAGACGAGCGCGAGCCCGAGGCCCACGCCCAGCGCCGACCCCCGCACGCCGGGGGTGTCATGCGTCACCGTTGCCATGACTCATGACGCTAGGACTGTGTGCGGTAATCTGTCAACATGCTCTTCGCTCATGACACCGTCGGGGCGCTCCGGGCCGCCGTCGCGCTCGTCAACGCCGAGGAGCCGCCGCGCACGCTCGAGACGGTCGCCGACCTCGACGCGTTCTTCCGCCGCTTCGGCTACACCGGGCGCCACGACGGCACGCAGTCCGAGCTCGACGAGGTCCGCGCGCTGGCCCCGCGGCTGCGCGAGCTGCTGCTCGCCGACCGCGACGACGCGGCGCTCCTCGTCAACGAGCTGCTCGCCGAGGCCGGCGCCGTGCCCCGCCTCGTCCGGCACGCGGGGGAGGACTGGCACGTCCACGCGGTGCCCGACGACGCGCCGCTCGCCCGCCGCATCCTCGTGGAGACGGCCATGGCGATGATCGACGTCATCCGCGAGGACGAGCACTCGCGCCTGGCCGTCTGCGCCGACGACGACTGCCGCGGCGTCGTGCTCGACCTCTCGCGCAACCGGTCACGGCGCTACTGCTCCGCCGCGTGCACCAACCGCAACGCGCAGGCCGCGCTGCGCGCACGCCGCGCCGCGCACGCCTGAGCCGCGGGCCTCAGTCGTCGAAGACGTTCCAGCAGTTCGCGCTGCGCCGCCGCTGGTCGTCGAGCACGAGCTCGCGCAGCTCCTCGGGGATGCGCTCGCGCTGCCAGTCACGCTCTGCGCGGCGGGCGGCCTCCGGGTCCTCGCCGCGAGCGGCGGCGTCGGCGGCCGCCGCGCGGATCGCGTACGCGGCGGCGCCGAGCGCGTGCGCCGCGACGTGCGCGACGGGCGCGGCCTGTCCCGCCGCGAGCGCCGCGAACCGCGCCGGGTCGGGAAGACCCTTCCCGGCGGCGTTCGCCGGGAACGCCGCCTGGTGCGCCTCGCGCATGCGCGCCTCGCCGCGGATCCACGCGCGCCCGGTCGCGATCGCGTCGCGGGGTCGCGTGTCGTCGGGACGGATCTTCTCGAAGAGGGGCAGCACGCGCTCGGCGCACACGGCCGCCCACTCGGCCAGCATGCGGTGGTGCTCGTCGGTCAGGGTGCCACCACGGCGGATCGTCACCAGCCGGGGGTCACGCTCGGAAGGCAGGATCGGCACGCGTCGATGCTCCCACCCGCGGCCGTCAGGCGACGTCGGCCGCGTCGAGCAGCGTGTCGCAGGCCGCGACGAGCCGCGCCCGCAGCACCTGCGCCCGCTCGGCGAACCCGCGCTGCCGGCGCACGTACTCGGCCTTGCCCTCGGGCGTCTCGATCGCCACGGCCTCGACGCCGTAGGCCGACACGTCGTACGGCGAGGCGGCCATGTCGGTGTACCGGATGTCGCGCGCGAGCTCGAAGCAGTCGAGCAGCAGCTCGCCCGGCACGGCCGGGCCGAGCTTCATGGCCCACTTGTAGAGGTCCATGTTGGCGTGCAGGCAGCCGGGCTGCTCCATCGCCGGCTGCCGCTCGCGCGACGGTCGCAGCTGGTTGCGGTCGCGCGCCTCGGGCGTGAAGAACCGGAACGCGTCGAAGTGCGAGCACGTGATGCGGTGGCCCTCGACGACCGCGTCCGTCCCGTCGTGCCCGAGGCGCAGCGGCAGCGGGTGCCGGTGGTCGCGGCCGCGCTCGGCGTCGCGGTAGACCATGGCCCACTCGTGCAGGCCGAAGCAGCCGAACGTGCCGGGCCGGGCCGCCGTCGCGCCGACCAGCGCCCGCACGTACCGCACGGCGTCCCCGCGCTCGGCGAGGAACGCCGCCGCGTCGAGCGTCACGCCGGCGCCGCCGTCGGGCAGCGCGACCTCGCGGTACCAGCGCCACCCGAGCCGCTCGTCGTCGGGCGCGGCCTCGAGCACGACGCCCGGGCCCGGGTGCCAGCGCCGGAGCTGGCCGGGCCGCGTCGGGTAGTACGTGAAGAGGAAGTCCTCGATCGCGTGCGCCTCGCCGCGCTCGTGGGCCGCGCGCCAGACGGCGGTGAGCCCGTCGGCCCGTTCGGCGTGCGCCCGCGCACGCGCGTCCCGCTCGGGAGCGGGCACGACGACGGCACCCGGCGCGCGGCCGGGTGCCGTCGGTGCGAGAGCGGGGGAGGTCACCGCACCAGGGTACGAGCCGGCTCAGCCCTCGACCGCGCCGGCCGGGACGAGCCGGTCGGCGATCGCGGCCACGTGCGCGTGGTCGGTGCCGCAGCACCCGCCCACCACGCGCAGGTCGGGCAGCAGCTGCCGCAGCCGCGCGTACTCGTCGGCGAGGGTGAGGTGTGGCGGCTCGAGTACGCGGGGCGGACGGTGCGGCTCGCCGACGCGAAGGGCCTCGCGGACCTCGCGGCTCTCGTCGCGGCGCCGGTACGAGCAGCGCGTGCGCGACCTGCAGGCCGAGATCGACGAGGCCGAGGGCCTCGGCGACCGCGCGCGGTCCGCCGTGACGCAGCGGATCCGCGCCGCGATCCGGCGGATCGGCGAGCACCACCCCGAGCTCGGCGAGCACCTGCGCACGTCGGTGACGACGGGGACGTTCTGCAGCTACCGGCCGTGAGCGGGCGTCGGCGCGCTCCCGCCGTCAGGCCGGGAAGATCTCCTCGAGCTCGGCGAGGTCGGAGTCCGTCGCCCGCCACGACCACGCGCGGGCGTTGCGCCGGACCTGCTCGGGCGCCGTCGCGCCGGCGATGACGCTCGCGACCTGGGGGCGGGTCAGCAGCCACGAGAACGCGACGTCGACCTCCTCGATGCCGCGCACCTCGCAGAACGCGCGCAACCGGTCGAGCGCCTCCCACGGCGCGGACTCGAGCAGGTGCGGCTTGGCGTCCACGAGCCGCGAGCCCTCGGGCCGTGCGCCGCCCGCGTACTTGCCGGTGAGGAGACCGTTGGCGAGCGGGAAGTAGGGCAGCACGCCGATCCCGTACGCCTCGGCCGCGGGCAGCACCTCGCGCTCGATGCCGCGCTCGAGCAGGTTGTAGTGGTTCTGGGCCGAGACGAACCGCGTGCCCGTGCCCAGGGCGCGGGCGGCGTGCTCGGCGTCGGCGACCTGCCAGCCGCGGAGGTTCGAGTGACCGACGTACCGGACCTTGCCCGCGCGGACCAGGTCGTCCAGGGCGGCGAGCGTCTCCTCGATCGGCGTCGCAGGGTCGGGCGTGTGCAGCTGGTAGAGGTCGATCCAGTCGGTCTGCAGGCGTCGCAGCGACGCCTCGCACGCCCGGACGACGTACCGGCGGGACCCGCGAGCGCCGAAGTCGGCGCCGTTCGCGCCGTTCATGTCGAGGCCGAACTTGGTCGCGACCACCACGTCGTCGCGCCGACCCCTCAGCGCCGCACCGAGCAGCTCCTCGCTCAGGCCGGGGCGTGCGCCGTACCGGTCGGCGGTGTCGAAGAAGGTCACGCCCGCGTCGATCGCGGCGTGCACGACGGCGTTCGCCCCCTCCTGCGTCTCGCTCGCCGTGCCGGGCCGGCCGAGGTTGTTGCAGCCGAGCCCGACGGCGGACACGGCGAGGCCGGAGCGGCCGAGGCGGCGCAGCGGAGGCGAGGCGACGTCGTGGGAGGTCATGACCCCGACCTTACGGGCCGGGTCGGTACGGTGGCGGCGTGGCCACGCTTCCCTTCCGCCAGGTCGACGTCTTCGCCTCCGGGCCGCTCGCGGGCAACCCCGTCGCCGTCGTGCACGACGCCGACGGGCTCGACGACGCGCAGATGGCGGCCTTCGCCCGATGGACCAACCTCTCCGAGACCACCTTCCTCCTCGAGCCGACGGCGCCCGGTGCCGACTACCGGCTGCGGATCTGGACGCCGGGCGGCGAGCTGCCGTTCGCGGGCCACCCCACGCTCGGCAGCGCCCACGCCTGGCTCGAGGCGGGCGGCCGGCCCGCGGGGGACGACGTCGTGCAGGAGTGCGCGGCCGGGCTCGTGACCGTCCGGCGTCAGGAGCTGCCCGACGGCGGTGCCCGCCTCGCGTTCGCCGCGCCGCCCCTGGTGCGGTCCGGGCCGGTCGGCACGGAGGACCTGGCGCGGATCGCGCGGGCGCTGCGCCTCCGGGTGTCCGACGTCGTGGACGCCGCATGGGTCGACAACGGCCCGGGCTGGGTTGCGGTCCGGCTCGCCGACGCCGCCGCGGTCCTCGCCCTGCGGCCGGACTTCGGCGCGTTCGGCGACCTGCGCATCGGCGTCGTCGGCCCGTACGCGAGGGGCGAGTCGGACGCCGCCGTCGAGGTGCGGGCGTTCATCCCCGAGATCGGTGCGCCGGAGGACCCGGTGACGGGCTCGCTCAACGCCGGCATCGGCCAGTGGCTCGCCGGGCGGGCGCTCCCGGCGTCGTACGTGGTGTCGCAGGGCACCGCGCTCGGGCGCCGCGGCCGCGTGCACGTGCACCTCGCGACCGACGGGACCGTGTGGGTCGGGGGCGACACCGTCACGACCATCACCGGCACCGTCGCCCTCGCGGGGTAGGACGGCGCTCTACCTCGCCGGGTTCGGTTCTTCCTCGGCGGGCGGGGCGGGGGCCGTGCGGGCGGCGACGAGCCCGAACAGCCGCTCGAGCGGTCCACGGCCGACGAGGAACCGCCACGCCGTCGCGGCGACGAGCGTGACGACCACCATCACGGCGAGCGGGCGGTTCGTCTCCGACCCGAGCAGGTCCCAGTGCCAGATCGCGACGATCTGCAGCGAGTACACCGTCAGCGCCATGGCCCCGACGGCGGCGAGCGGCGCCAGGACGCGTGACCCGACCGTGCCGGCGTAGAGGCACAGCCCGAGCACCGCGACGGCGAACCCTCCGGAGCCCACGACCTCGAACGTCGTGTCGTGATGAGGGCCCGCGAGGACCAGGTGGTCGGCGGTGGGCCACGGCGCCGACCACGGGTCGGCCAGCCCGGCGAACGGCTCGCTCGCCGCCTCGAC
The DNA here is from genome assembly GCF_000215105.1 of Isoptericola variabilis 225. Taxonomy (GTDB): domain Bacteria; phylum Actinomycetota; class Actinomycetes; order Actinomycetales; family Cellulomonadaceae; genus Isoptericola; species Isoptericola variabilis_A. The sequence goes on along the minus strand of NC_015588.1, from coordinate 2,312,527 downwards.
CTGGTCCTCGATCGCCTGCCGCCCGCCCGCGTCGGCGACGAGCCGCTCCGAGACGATCTCGCTGACCGCGGCCGCGCACAGCCCGCCGACGACCATGCCGGAGCGCAGGGCGTACGAGCTCAGGTCGCTGCGCCCGATCGCCATGCCGACCAGCACGTACGCCATCCAGACGGCCGCGGGGTAGGCGCCCGTCACGAGGAAGTCCGTCACCGCGCCGGACCCGTCGCGGGGGAGCCGCAGGCCGGCCCGTGCCAGCACGGCCGGGAGCCACAGCACGATCGGCGGCCCGACGAGCGCGAACACCGCCGCAGCGGCGAGCAGCCGGCGTCGCGGCCACCGCAGGAAGGGCAGCGCGAGCACGAAGTAGGCCGCGTAGAAGCCGAGGATGAGCAGCACGCGCGTGCCCAGCAGGTCGAGCAGCGCCACGAGGGCGAGCAGCAGCACCGCCCGCACGAGCAGCCGGGCCCGAGCCCGACCCAGCGCGTCACCGGCGAGCGGCCGCTCGCGCCCGGTGACCAGGGCGAGCGACACGCCCGCCACGAGCGCGAAGAGGATCGAGGAGCGCCCGTGCGCGATCGACAGCCACCCGGTGATCGACCCGAGGTCGGAGTCCGTCACGCCGACGTGCGCCGTGAACATCCCGAGCACCGCGATCCCGCGCGCGACGTCGACGCCGGTGACGCGGCCGGGCCCGCCCAGCAGCCGGGCCCCGCCGCGCCGGAGCCGGCCCACCGTCGTCGTGCCTGGCTCCGGGGCTGACCCGGCGTCCGTCCGCATGCGCCGATGATCGCAGCAGGTCCGCACACTGAGAAGCAGGCGGTGGCGGAGCGCCGGGATCACTACGGTGAAGGCATGAGCGACCTGCGCAACGAGCCCGACGGCACCGTGGCCGACCCGGCCGGCGCCGACCTGACCGACGCCATCGAAGCTCCGAGCACGCACCACACCGTGCCGAGCAAGGAGTCGGAGTCCTACACGCACGGCCACCACGAGTCCGTGCTGCGCGCGCACCGCGCCCGCACCGCCCAGAACTCGGCCGGATTCCTCCTGCCGCACCTGCGCGACGACATGTCCCTCCTCGACGTCGGCTGCGGCCCCGGCACGGTCACCGCCGACCTCGCCCGCATCCTCGCGGGCGGCGAGGTCGTGGGCGTCGACGCGTCGTCGACCGTGCTCGACGCCGCGCGCGAGCACGCCGCGGCGCTCGGGTACGGGAACGTGCGGTTCGAGCAGGCGAACGCCTACGAGCTGCCGTTCGACGACGGCACGTTCGACGTCGTGTACGCGCACCAGCTGCTGCAGCACCTGTCCGACCCCGTGGCGGCGCTGCGCGAGATGAAGCGCGTCGCCAAGCCGGGCGGCCTCGTCGCGGTGCGCGACGCCGACTACGCGGCGATGGCCTGGTACCCCGAGTCCCCGGGCCTGACCGAGTGGAACACGCTGTACCACGAGGTCACGCACGCGTACGGGTTCGAGCCCGACGCCGGGCGCCGCCTGTTCTCGTGGGTGCAGTCGGCAGGGTTCGACGTCGCGCACATGGTGCCGTCGGCGTCGTCGTGGTGCTACGCGACCCCGACCGACCGGCAGTGGTGGGGCCAGGTGTGGGCCGAGCGCTGCGTCGAGTCGAACTTCGCCGTCCAGGCCCAGGAGTCGGGCCTGGCCGACGACGTCGCGCTCGAGCAGCTCGCGCAGGACTGGCTCGCGTGGGCGCAGGCCCCCGACGGCTGGTTCGCGATCCTGCACGGCGAGGTCCTCGCGCGGGCCTGACGCGTAACCTGACCTCGTGCGCATCGCGAGATTCACCACCGGAGACGACCCCCGCTTCGCCCTCGTCCAGCAGGAGGGCGACACCACGTACCTGGCCGTGCTCGGCGGCGACCCGCTGTACATGCCGGCGATGCCGACCGGCGAGCGGATCGAGCTGGGCGACGGCGTGCGGCTGCTGTCGCCCGTGATCCCGCGCTCCAAGGTCGTGGCCGTGGGCCGCAACTACATGGACCACGTGCGCGAGATGGGCAGCGAGGCGCCGACGTCGCCGATGCTGTTCCTCAAGCCGAACACTGCCGTCGTGGGGCCGGACGACCCGATCGTGCTGCCCGACTGGACGCAGGAGGTCAGCTACGAGGCCGAGCTCGCCGTCGTGATCTCCAAGGTCTGCAAGGACGTCACGCCCGAGAACGCGAAGAACTACGTGCTCGGCTACACGGTCGCGAACGACGTCACCGCGCGCGACGCCCAGCGCACGGACGGCCAGTGGGGACGCGCCAAGGGCTTCGACTCGTCCTGCCCGCTCGGCCCGTGGATCGACACCGACCTCGACCCGGAGGACGTGGCGGTGCGGTCGCGCGTCAACGGCGAGCCGAGGCAGGACGGCCGCACGGCCGAGATGATCTTCGACGTGCCGTTCATCGTCTCGTTCGTCTCCGAGGCGATGACCCTGCTGCCGGGCGACGTCATCCTCACGGGCACGCCCGCCGGCGTCGGGCGCGTCGACCACGGCGACCGCGTCGAGTGCGAGGTCGAGGGCATCGGCGTGCTGGCCAACCCGGTGGTCCGCCGCTCCGTCTGACGGCGGTCCTCAGCGGCGGTAGTGCTCTTCGGCGATCGTGGCGAGCCGCGAGGGTCGGACGCGGTCGTCGAGCCCGTAGAGCTGTTGGAAGCTCATGATGAGGGGCCGCCACCGGTCCGGGTCGACGCGGTTGGCGTGGCCGGCCCGGCGGAGCTGAGGGTCGATCCACACGCGCGTCACCTCGGCCTCGACGGCCAGCAGCGAGGGGGCGGCCGGCAGGCCCCCCGGGCCCGACCCGAGGGGGTGGATCGCCCGGACGACCCTGCTGCGAGCCGCAGCGCTACGACCTGGTCTTCGACGACCGCGAGGCACGGCGCGCCGTCTTCGCGCGCCCCTGATCCCGTGTCAGAAGCCTGGTGGGCCAGAGCCCACCAGGCTTCTGACACCGGGGGAGGGGGCGGCGGCAACTAGGCTGGGGGCCGTGATCTCCCCAGCCGGTTCCTCGAGTCCCTCCAGCACGGTCCGTGTCCGCTTCGCCCCGTCGCCCACAGGCATGTTCCACGTCGGCGGCGGCCGCTCGGCGCTCTTCAACTGGGCCGTGGCCAAGCAGACCGGCGGCACGTTCGTGCTGCGCATCGAGGACACGGACGCGTCGCGCAACCAGCCCGAGTGGGTGGCCGGCATCCTGTCCGCGATGGCGGCGCTCGGCATCCGCGAGGACGACCCGACGTTCGAGGGCCCGTACTACCAGTCGTCCAACGTCGACAAGCACCGCGAGGCGGCCACGCGCCTGGCCGAGGCCGGCCGCGCGTACTTCTGCGAGTGCACGCGCGACGACGTCGCCGCACGGACGGGCAACCCGCACTCCGGCTACGACGGCTTCTGCCGCGACCGCGGGCTCGCGTACGAGCCGGGCCGCGCGCTGCGCTTCCGCACGCCCGACGACGGCGAGACGCACGTCGTCGACCTCATCCGCGGCAACCCGGTGTTCCCGAACTCGGCGATGGAGGACTTCGTCATCGCGCGCGGCGACGGCTCGCCCGTGTTCCTGCTCGCCAACGTCGTCGACGACCTCGACGAGGGCATCACGCACGTCATCCGCGGCGAGGAGCACCTGCCGAACACGCCCAAGCAGCAGCTGCTGTGGGAGGCGCTCGGCGCCACGCCGCCGGTCTGGGCGCACCTGCCCGTCATCGTCAACGAGAAGCGTCAGAAGCTGTCCAAGCGCCGCGACAAGGTCGCGCTCGAGGACTACCTCGCCGAGGGCTACCTGCCCGAGGCGATGGTCAACTACCTCATGCTGCTCGGCTGGTCGCCGGGCAACGACGAGGAGATCCTGCCGTTCGACGAGATGGTCTCCCGGTTCCGCATCGAGGACGTCAACAGCGCGCCGGCGTTCTTCGACGTCAAGAAGCTGCTCGCGTTCAACGGCGAGTACATCCGTGCGCTGCCGGTCGGCGAATTCATCGAGCGCGTCGACCCGTGGCTCCACGCCCCGCACGCGCCGTGGACCGAGGAGCAGTACGACGCCGCGGCGTTCGCCCGGGTCGCGCCGCTCGCCCAGTCGCGGGTCGCGCTGCTCGCCGACATCACCGACAACGTCGACTTCCTGTTCCTCGACGAGCCGGTCCTCGACGAGCGGTCCTGGGCCAAGGCCATGAAGGAGCCCGCCGCGGAGCTGCTCGCGGACGCGCGGGCGGCGCTCGCCGGCCTCGAGGCGTGGGAGGCCGAGCCGCTCAAGGACGCGGTCACCGCGGTGGGGGAGAAGCACGGCCTCAAGCTCGGCAAGGCCCAGGCGCCCGTCCGCGTCGCCGTGACCGGCCGGACCGTCGGCCTGCCGCTGTTCGAGTCGCTCGAGGTGCTCGGGCGCGAGCGCACGCTCGCGCGGGTCGACGCCGCGATCGCGCGGCTCGCGCAGGAGGGCGCGCCCGAGGCTCCCGCCCCGTGACCGCGGGGACGACGACGGCGCTCGTCGACGGCGTGCTCTTCGACGTCGACGACACGCTCGTCGACACGCGCGGTGCGTTCGCCAAGGCGCTGACCGCCGTGGCGGTCGAGCACCTGCCGCACGTGCCGGCCGACCGGTACGGCGAGCTGCTCGACCACTGGCGGTCCGACCCGGGCGGGTACTACCGCCGGTACACGCGCGGGGAGACCGACGTCATGACGCAGCGGCGCCTGCGCGCCGACCTGCTGCACCGCACGTTCGGCGGCGAGCCCGTCACCGAGGACTCGTTCGCCGACTGGGACGCGCTGTTCTGGGGGACGTTCGAGCGGTCCTGGCACGCCTTCGACGACGCGTTGCGGGCGATCGAGGCCCTGCGGTCCGCGGGCGTCGCCGTCGGGGTCGTGACCAACGCGGCCGTCGCGCTCCAGGAGCGCAAGCTCCGCACGGCGGGTCTGGACGGGCTGCCGGTCCTCGTGGGCGTCGACACCCTGGGCTTCGGCAAGCCGTCGCCCGAGGTCTTCGTCGAGGGCGCGCGGCTGCTCGGCACCGCGCCCGCGCGCACCGCGTACGTGGGAGACGAGCCCGAGGTCGACGCCCGCGCGGCCCGGGACGCCGGCCTCGTCGGCGTGTGGCTCGACCGGCCCGGCACCCGGCGCATCCACGAGCGGCCCGTCGACGCCGACGCGATGCGCGCCGACGGCGTGCGCGTGGTGGCGGGCCTCGACGAGATGCCGGCGGCGCTCGGCCTGTAGGGGAAGCGGGGGGTGCGTCGCGCCTGCGGCCACCGGCGTCTCCGGCATCCGCGGAGGCGGCCCGGACGTGACGTACGGCACCCCGTCGGCGTTTTGGAACCAGGGGCTCTCGTCCGGTAATGTTCTCGGTCGTTGGGTCCTTCACGGACGCGCCGACGACGGTCGGATTTGTCCTAGAAGGTCCGGCACCATGGGGTATGGTGTAATTGGCAGCACGAGTGATTCTGGTTCACTTAGTCTAGGTTCGAGTCCTGGTACCCCAGCGCAGAGCTTTAGCGCACATGCGTTAGAGTTCTCACCGGCACGGCGGTCCCACGGGATCGACGAGTCATAGGCCCCCATCGTCTAGCGGCCTAGGACGCCGCCCTCTCACGGCGGTAACGCGGGTTCAAATCCCGCTGGGGGTACGCAGGAGGTCCACCTCGGTGGACGTCTCGCCGAGCTCTTCGGAGCTCACCCTGGCCCCCATCGTCTAGCGGCCTAGGACGTCGCCCTCTCACGGCGGTAACGCGGGTTCAAATCCCGCTGGGGGTACCACGCAAGGCCCGGTCCTCACGGACCGGGCCTTCGTCGTCTCCGCGTCCCGCTCGCCCGCTCAGAGGTAGGGCTTGGGGATCGTCGGCCCGCCGCCCGAGCTCTCGGGCGGTCGCGGGTACCGGTCGCCGGACCCCCCGGGTGTCCAGGGGGCGTACGGGGCGCCGCGGTCGGCGGCGGACTCCGACGGGCCTCGCTCGGCGCCCGGCTCCGCCCCCGGGCCTCGCTCGGCGCCCGGCTCCGCCCCGTGGTCCGTGCGCCCGACGACGGGGATCGGCTGGGTCGTGGGCCTCGGCTCGGCGCCGCCCGGCACGAGAGCGGGCGGCCGGCGGCCGCCGTCCTGCCGGCCGCCGTTCTGCCCGGGCCGCGCCGCGCCCGGCACCTGGCCGGGCAGGAAGATCGTCGCGCACAGCTTGCGGTAGGTGTCGTCCGGGTTGGGGATCCAGTCGACCTGGCGCAGCGCCTGGTCCTGGCCCGCCGACTCCATGACGAAGCGGCCGTAGCCGAAGATCTGCCCCATGGGAGTGCGCGAGTAGCCCATGTCGGTGACCTTCATGAGCGGCATCATCGCGACCTTGTGGATCACGAGGCCGTAGGCCAGGATCAGCCGCTTGTCGGTCGCGACGAACCACTCGTGGTACCACTGCAGCCACTTCCACACGAGGCGGCCGAGCACGAGGAACCAGAGGGCCCACAGCCAGCGCAGGCCGACGTACTCGCTCGCGGCACCGACGAGGAGGAACGCGAGGAACGTCGTCGCGATCGGCTCGGCGAGCAGCGCCCAGTGCCGCCGCGTCGCGACGACGACCCGCTCGTTGGCGAGCACGTAGCGACGCAGGTGGCCGTGGGCGGCGACGATGTCACGCGGGTCGGTCACGGCGACGTCCTCGTCGTGGTGCTCGTGATCAGCCCACGAGCCCGCCGAGGAACGCGCCGAAGCTCGCGACCGCGTTGACGATCACGTCCCAGAGCGCCCTGACGACCTCGGACGCGCGGTCGGGGCTGGTGTAGATCGCGTAGACCACGAAGATCACGAGGAGCCAGATCAGGATGGTCTTGGCCTTGGCCGGCATCAGGTCCTCACGCCTCTCGGAAGAGCGCGGCCGGACGGTCCGCGCTCCCCGGGAGCCTACTGACCAGCGCAATCCTGCGACAGCACCTGCCTCGGCGCGCCGTGACGGGCAGGTTCGCCCGGTCGCGGCGCGCCGAGGCGGAGGCGTCACTCGCCGGCGCGGCGCAGGACCTCGGTGAGGCGGTTCGCGGCGGCGACCACGGCGGCGGAGTGCAGGCGCCCCGGCTGCCGGGTCAGGCGCTCGACCGGTCCGGAGACGGAGACGGCGGCCACGACGCGGCCCGACGGTCCGCGCACCGGCGCCGACACCGAGGCGACGCCGAGCTCGCGCTCGCTCACCGACTGAGCCCAGCCGCGGCGTCGGACACCGGACAGGATCGTCGCGGTGAAGACGGCGTCGCGCAGGCCGCGGTGCAGGCGGTCGGGCTCCTCCCAGGCGAGGAGGATCTGGGCCGCCGACCCGGCGCCCATCGTCAGCGTCGCGCCCACCGGGATCGAGTCGCGCAGGCCCACCGGCCGCTCGGCCGCGGCCACGCACACGCGGTGGTCGCCCTGGCGCCGGTAGAGCTGCGCGCTCTCGCCCGTATGGTCGCGCAGCGCGGTGAGCACGGGGTTCGCGGCCGCCAGAAGGCGGTCCTCGCCCGCCGCGGTGGCGAGCTCGTTGAGCCGCGGGCCCAGCACGAAGCGCCCCTGCATGTCACGCGCCACGAGCCGGTGGTGCTCGAGCGCGACGGCGAGCCGGTGGGCCGTCGGGCGGGCCAGGCCGGTCGAGGAGACCAGCTGTGCGAGGGTGGCAGGACCGGCCTCGAGTGCGCCCAGTACGGACGCGGCCTTGTCCAGTACGCCGACTCCGCTAGTATCGTCCATAGGTCGATACTGACGTCTCGCGGACTGAGATTGCAAGTTCGGTTCGCCGAGCGAACCACCTGGGGCGTCGGATCGCAGCACACACGCAGACGCGACAGCCGCCCGAAGGGGGCGGCGGACGAGGAGCTCGAGATGGCCGGCACGCTGGCGGAGAAGGTCTGGGAGGCGCACCTGGTGCGCCGGGGAACCGACGGTTCGCCCGACCTCCTCTACATCGACCTCCACCTCGTGCACGAGGTGACCAGCCCCCAGGCGTTCGAGGGGCTCCGTCTCGCGGGTCGTCAGGTCCGTCGTCCGGACCTGACGATCGCGACCGAGGACCACAACACGCCGACCCTCGACATCGACCTGCCCATCGCGGACGTCACGAGCCGCACGCAGATCGAGACGCTGCGCGCCAACGCGCGCGAGTTCGGCGTCCGCATCCACTCCCTGGGCGACGCCGACCAGGGGATCGTCCACCAGGTGGGACCGCAGCTCGGCCTGACCATGCCGGGACTGACCGTCGTGTGCGGCGACTCGCACACCTCGACGCACGGCGCGTTCGGCGCGCTCGCGTTCGGCATCGGCACGTCGGAGGTCGAGCACGTGCTCGCGACCCAGACGCTGCCGCTCCAGCCGTTCAAGACCATGGCGATCACGGTCAACGGCGAGCTGCCGCCCGGGACGACGAGCAAGGACATCATCCTCGCGATCATCGCCAAGATCGGCACCGGCGGCGGTCAGGGCTACGTGCTCGAGTACCGCGGCGAGGCCATCCGCAAGCTCTCGATGGAGGCGCGGATGACGATCTGCAACATGTCGATCGAGGCCGGCGCCCGCGCGGGCATGATCGCCCCGGACGAGACCACGTTCGAGTACCTCAAGGGCCGCCCGCACGCGCCCGAGGGCGAGGACTGGGACGCCGCCGTCGAGTACTGGAAGACGCTGCGCAGCGACGACGACGCGGTGTTCGACGCCGAGGTCGTGCTCGAGGCGTCCGACCTCGAGCCGTACGTCACCTGGGGCACCAACCCGGGCCAGGGCCTCCCGCTGTCGGCCAATGTGCCCGTCCCGTCGGAGATCGCCGACGAGAACGAGCGCGTCGCCGCCGAGCGCGCGCTCGAGTACATGGGCCTCGAGGCCGGCACGCCGCTGCGCGACATCAAGGTCGACACCGTCTTCATCGGCTCGTGCACCAACGGCCGCATCGAGGACCTGCGCTCGGTCGCCAAGGTCCTCAAGGGCCGCAAGAAGGCCGACGACGTGCGCGTGCTCGTCGTGCCGGCGTCGGCGCGCGTGCGCCTGCAGGCCGAGGCCGAGGGCCTGGACGTCATCTTCAAGGAGTTCGGCGCCGAGTGGCGCAACGCGGGCTGCTCGATGTGCCTCGGCATGAACCCCGACCAGCTCGCGCCGGGGGAGCGGTCGGCGTCGACGTCGAACCGCAACTTCGAGGGCCGGCAGGGCAAGGGCGGCCGCACGCACCTGGTCTCCCCGCTCGTCGCGGCGGCCACCGCGGTGCGCGGCACGCTGTCGTCCGTGGCGGACCTCGACCTGCCCGACGACGTCGACCTCACCACGTTCGACGGCACGCCGCTCGCGCCGCTCGAGGCCCCGTCCTTCGTCTGAGCCACCTGCGAGGAGCAACCGCCATGGAGAAGTTCACCACCCACACGGGCGTCGGGGTGCCGCTGCGCCGCAGCAACGTCGACACCGACCAGATCATCCCCGCCGTCTACCTCAAGCGCGTGACGCGCACCGGGTTCGAGGACGCGCTGTTCGCCGCCTGGCGCGGCGACCCGTCGTTCGTGCTGAACCAGGAGGCGTACAAGAACGGCTCGGTCCTTGTGGCCGGCCCCGACTTCGGCACCGGCTCGTCGCGCGAGCACGCCGTCTGGGCGCTCAAGGACTACGGCTTCCGCGTCGTGCTCGCGTCGCGCTTCGCCGACATCTTCCGCGGCAACTCGGGCAAGCAGGGCCTCGTGGCCGGCGTCGTGGCCCAGGAGGACATCGAGCTGCTCTGGAAGATCCTCGAGACCAAGCCGGGCACCGAGGTGACCGTGGACCTCGAGCAGCGCACCGTGCACGCCGACGACGTGACCGTGCCCTTCCAGATCGATGACTACACGCGCTGGCGGCTCATGGAGGGCCTCGACGACATCGGCCTGACGCTGCAGAACGAGGCCGACATCACCGCGTTCGAGGCCAAGCGCGAGTCGTGGCGGCCGAAGACGCTGCCGGCCAAGCACCTGCCGAGCGTCCCGATCGAGCCTGCCCGCCCTGTCTGACCCGCTGTGGAGCCTGTCGAAACCAGCCGGCCTGGCCCTGGTTTCGACAGGCTCAACCGCCGGCAGCGGGCGTCGGGAGCTCGTAGACGGCGACCTGGCTCGGGCTGTCCGACGTGAACGGCTCCTTGGTCCATCCGGACCAACGGTGACGTAGCCGGAGCCCGGCCAGCCTGGCCATGAGGTCGAGCTCGGACGGCCACACGTAGCGGTACGCGGCCGAATGGCGCACCAGGCGCCCGTTGACCCTCATCCAGTGGTGCGACCAGGCGATCTGTGCAGCGGCGTCGTCGAGAGTCTCGATCCCGACGTGGTCGTGGTCGAGCTGGAAGACCCGCGCGGCCCCGTCCTGTGGGAACGAGCGGAGCTGCGGCACAACCAGCTCGACCACGAAGGATCCGCCGGGATCGAGGTGGGCCGCCGCGTTCGCGAAGACGGCCACCTGCTCGTCCTGTGTGGTCACGTTCATGATCGAGTTCGCCACGACGTACACGAGGCGGAAGCTGCCGTGGACGCGTGCGGTCGTCATGTCGGCCACGGTCACGGGGACCGCCTCGGCGCCGGGCTTGGCGCGCAGACGCGCCGCCATGGCGGGCGACAGCTCGATCCCGTGCACCGGGATACCGCGGGCCGCGAGGGGCAGCGCCACTCGCCCGGTGCCGACGGCAAGCTCGAGCGCGCTACCTCCGCGCGCCAGCTCGAAGAGGACGTCGACCATCGGGTCCACGATCGCAGGGTCGAACTGCCGGGCGTTCACCGCGTCGTAGACGTCGGCGATGTCACTGTCCCAGATGATCGAGGCCACACCGCCAGCGTGGCGCGACAGTCACGCCCGAAGCCAGGCATTTCAGAGGCGAGGAGGTCCCTGGCGCACCTTCTCGAGCAGCCCTTCGGGCGTCGACGTCGACGGATCCCACCACGACTCGATCCACCACGTGGCTCCGGCCTCGGCCATGGCGCGTGCCTGTGCGGCGGCCTTGCCGCCGTCCGCATCGAGCCTGCCCTGCGCGACCACCTCGAACGGACCGGCGTCCGGACCGCGCTGTTCCGCGATCCACGCGACGAGCTCGCGCATCGCCTCCGGGCCGGCCTCGGCGTCCTCGGGTGACTCGCCGCGGACCTGCGGCATCATGCCGTCCCAGCGCAGCGCTCGCAGCAGGCTCTTGAGCGGCGGGCGCGCGGCGTCCCACACGGCGACGGGCCACACGGGGATGTGCCCACGCACCGGCGCCACCGGGAACGTGAAGTCGCCGGTGCGGAGCCGTTCCCCCTCGTACGAGAACGTCTCGCCCGACCACGATCGCTTGAGCCAGGCCAGCACGTCGTCGAGCACCGCTGCCCTGTCGCGCAGCTCGGTCGGTGCGCCCGGCACGGAGGTGAAGCCCCACTCGCTCGGCACGCCGACACCCACAGGGAGCACGAGGCGCCCACCCGACAGGTGGTCCACGGTGAGCGCGCGCTGGGCGAGCTCCCACGGCCGATGACGTGGCAACGCGAACACCATGGCGCCCAGCGTGATGCGCTCGGTCACGGCGGCGGCGCCGGCAAGCACGCCGAACGGGTCCCAGGTGGCCATCGTGTCGAAGCCCGGTTCGTCCATGCTGATGGCGTCCCACGTGAAGAAGCCGTCCCAGCCGTGCTCCTCGCACTCCTGCGCAAGCCGCACGTGCTGTGCGGGCGTACCGAAACTCGCCTCTCCCCAGGTGTCGTCATGGAACGCGGTCGACGCTACGCGGGGGGCCGACACTGCGCCGGACGACAGCCGGAAGCCCACACTGGGAGCCATGACCCGGTACGTGGCCCTGCTGCGCGGCATCGCGCCGACGAACCCGAGCATGCGCAACGAGAACCTGCGCCGGGTGGCGGAAGGGCTGGGGCTGACGGGCGTGCGGACGGTGATCTCGAGCGGCAACGTGCTCTTCGACAGCGACTCCGGCGACCGTGACGCGCTCCAGCAGCAGCTCGAGGCAGCCCGGCCGAGGGAACTCGGGTTCCGCAGCACGTCGATCGTCCGCAGCAGTCACGAGATCGGCCGACTGCTCGAGGCCGATCCGTTCGCCGGGTACGAGCACGGGCCGGCGTCGTACCTGCTGGTGACGTTCGTGCAGGACCGGGCGCGGTGGGGCGACCCGGCGCCCACCCCACCCGACGGGGCGGCGATCGATGTGGTCGGTGCGGCGCACGGCGCGGTGTTCACGGTCACGGACGCGACGGCGCGGACGACCGACGTCATGGGGTGGCTGGAGAAGGTGTACGGCACCCGGATCTCGTCACGGACGTGGCGCACCGTGCTGCGCCTGCACCGGGCGCTGGAGTAGCCGGCGGGGCGCACCGGGAGAGGGAGACGCACTTCACGCCACGGCGACTCGACAGCACGAATAGGCTGTGGGCCATGGCTTCCCACTACGACGTCGTCCTCCTCGGAGCTGGACCCGGCGGCTACGTCGCCGCCATCCGTGCGGCCCAGCTCGGCAAGTCCGTCGCCATCATCGAGGAGAAGTACTGGGGTGGTGTGTGCCTCAACGTGGGCTGCATCCCCTCGAAGGCTCTCCTGCGCAACGCCGAGCTCGCGCACATCTTCACCCACCAGGCCGAATTCTTCGGCATGTCCGGTGACGTGACGTTCGACTTCGGCAAGGCGTGGGACCGGTCGCGCGAGGTCGCGGACGGCCGCACCAAGGGCGTCCACTTCCTCATGAAGAAGAACAAGATCACGGAGTACGACGGCCGCGGTGTCTTCCGTGACGCCAACACGATCGAGGTCACGCTCAACAAGGGCGGCACCGAGACGGTCACGTTCGACAACGCGATCATCGCCACGGGCTCGAAGGTGCGCCTGCTGCCGGGTGTCGAGCTGAGCGACAACGTCGTGACCTACGAGAAGCAGATCATGACGCGCGAGCTGCCGAAGTCGGTCGCCATCGTCGGCGCCGGCGCCATCGGCATGGAGTTCGGCTACGTCCTGAAGAACTACGGCGTCGACGTGACGATCATCGAGTTCCTCGACCGTGCGCTGCCGAACGAGGACGCGGACGTCTCCAAGGAGATCGCCAAGCAGTACAAGAAGATGGGCGTCACGATCATGACGTCCACCGCCGTGCAGACGGTCGAGGACAACGGCTCGTCCGTCAAGGTCTCGTACAAGGGGGTCAAGGACGACAAGCCCGGCTCCCTCGAGGTCGACAAGGTCCTCATGGCCGTCGGCTTCGCGCCGAACGTCGAGGGCTTCGGGCTCGAGAACACCGGCGTGCAGCTCACCGACCGCGGCGCGATCGCGATCGACGACCACATGCGCACCAACGTCCCGCACATCTACGCGATCGGTGACGTCACCGCCAAGCTCATGCTCGCGCACGTCGCCGAGGCGCAGGGTGTCGTGGCCGCCGAGACCATCGGCGGCGCCGAGACGATGACGCTCGGCGACTACCGGATGATGCCGCGTGCCACGTTCTGCTCGCCGCAGGTGGCGTCGTTCGGCCTCACCGAGCAGCAGGCGAAGGACGAGGGCTACGACGTCAAGGTCGCCTCGTTCCCGTTCATGGCCAACGGCAAGGCGCACGGCCTCGGCGACCCGACGGGCTTCGTCAAGATCGTCGCCGACGCCAAGTACAACGAGCTGCTCGGCGCGCACATGATCGGCCCGGACGTCTCCGAGCTGCTGCCCGAGCTCACCCTCGCGCAGAAGTGGGACCTCACCGCTGACGAGGTCGCGCGCAACGTGCACACGCACCCGACCCTGTCCGAGGCGATCCAGGAGTCCATCCACGGCATCGTCGGGCACATGATCAACTTCTAGTCGATCCCTCGGCCGTCACCGGCCGTAGCACCCGGTGAGAGGCCCGGATCCGCGGGATTCCGCGGATCCGGGCCTCTTCGCGTCTCGGCGCGTCGTCGGCACAAAGGGCCAGCAGGTGGACGTCTTGACCCGCTGTGGCACGGGGAGGCACAACGGGGCGCCGTATCCGGGGGAGGCGACCGTCAGAAGAAGGTTCCGCGCCGGATGAGCTGCACGGCACACCAGAGGTTGAGCGGGGCGGCCACGGTCATCATGACGGTGAAGGCCCAGTCGCCCGCGTCGACGCCATCCTGGTCGACGAATGCGCCGTCCGTCGCTATCACGGCGTAGCCGGTGGCTGCGGCGGCCAGCGCCACGAGACCGATGAGGATCGCTGCGACCGCGATGGTGAGCTGGAGCCAGCGCGCGGTGATCCACGGCTCGCGGTTGGTCTCCTTGGCCGCGTCCCAGACGACCCGCCACATCGACGCCGGCTCCACCAGCTCCAGGGCCGGGGCGTCGTCGTGGTCGTCGAGCATCGCGAGAGTGGTGGGCGGCAGGCCGAGGAGGAAGGCCAGGCGGGCCAGCGGGTCGCCGTTCCAGGTCCGCGCCCGCACCAGCGCCCGGAGCTCCGGCAGGTCGACGTCGCCGGTGCCGACGTGCTCTGCCAGTGTGGTGGCGACGGCGTCGCGGTGTTCCCAGCCGTCGGTTTCGAGGTCGCGCCAGTCGGTGTTCCAGGCGACGGCGCTCACGTCGTCAGGACCGAGCGCGATGAGGAAGCCGGAGGTGCCGCCCGGCCCTCGCCAGAGGCTCAGAGCGGCTGGATGGCGTCCGTCGGCGCCCGCCGCGAGGGTCGGCGTCACCATCTCGTGGGCTTCCGCGGCGTCGAGCGGCCTGATCGCGCTCCACCCGTGCTCGAGCGTGACGAACCCCGTGCGCCCGATCTCGCCCGCGAGGACCCGAGCCGCCACGTGTGCTGCCGTCCTGTCGGCACGGGTGAGGGCGACGGCACGCTCGGGTGCCGGCTCGTCCAGCGCCGGAAGGCCGAGAACCAGGTCCAGGCTCGAGGCGACGTCCTCGGCTCCAGGCGCGTCCTGGAGGAGATCGGCGAGCTCGCGTTCACGCTCCGGTCGCCCGAACACCTCGCACAGCGAGCGGGACGCGTCCTGCACCTCGGAGGGCGAGCGGCCCTCTGGGTCGCACGACCAGGTCCAGACTCGGCTCCGTCCCGATGCGTGTACGCCGAGCGTGAGGTCGCCGTCGTCGTCCTCCTCGATCGAGACGACGTCGCCCAGCGGCAGCAGCCGTTCGGCGTCGGGCAGCCAGACGGCGGTCCATCCCGACGCTGCGGTCGGACCGACGATCCCGACGCCGTCGGCCTGCAGGGCCGACACCACGGCGGGATGGGGAGCGCGGGCGATGGCGAGCACGGCGCAACGGTGCGGCCAGGGACGCGATCACCGTGCCCGTCGTCCGGCCAGCAGCGCCGCCAGCCGGCCGGTCCAGCTCCTGGCGCCACCTGATCTCCACGCCGCCGACGGCGGCGGACGTCCCCCGCCTCACGTCGGAGAACCCGATGGCCATCGTCACCAGCGTCCGGTGCTCCTCCGCCCTGAGCTCCACCTACCGAACGTGGTAGGTTACGCTGGACAGCCGGGAAACCGGTTTCCCGCACAAAGGAGTGCAGGTATGCGGCAAGGATCAAGCCTTCGCAAGCTTTTGTCCGGGGTGGTGGTCGCCATGGTGGCCACCGGTGCCCCGACGATCGCCGCCAGCGCGGCGGCGGTACCGGTGAGTGCCGTGACGACGAGTGGCGCATCGGCAGGTGCGACGAACTGGGGGGCCTGGTACGAGAGTGCCTACGCCACCTGGGTCGGCAGGGACGACGACTATCGGGCCTACGTCAAGTCGGACGGGGCGTACGACTGGCGCAACGGGTCCCCGATCGAGGACTGGTTGACCGACTGGACGGAGGTCGACGTCGAGCTCGTGCGCGAAGTGGACCCTGCCCGGGACACCTGGCGAGTCGACATCCCCGGTCTACCTCGTGGCATGTATGACATCCAGGTCCGTGCTGCCGACGGCACGACCGTCGTCGACACGGTCACCGGCCTGCAGACGGAGTCGTTCCCGCGCAACGGGGCGGCCTTCGTCCCGTCGGACCAGGATGTGTACAGGTTCCCCGGCAGCAACAACGCTGCGCCGGACGGTGTGGTCGGGGGCTACCTCCCGGACGGTCGCATCGACCCGGACGCCGATGTCGTCTACCTCACCCCCGAGACCATGGAGGCGTTCCCGGCCACGGTATTCACCGAGGGGCGTGGCGCGACGGCGGACGCGAAGACGCCTCTCGTCGTGCGCGTCATCGGCACGATCGGTTCGTTCGACACGGTGGCCGCCAGCAAAGCGGCCGCAGGTGCTCACGTCCCGCCGGGCGTCAACGACAGCCGCATGATGGTCATCGGTGCCGGCAACGGCAACGTCACCGTGGAGGGCATCGGTCCCTCATGACCGCGCCAGCCACTCAGGCTGCGTGACCCAACCTGTCACCCGTTCGTGCAGCAGTCCCCATCGCCGACTTCACGGCTGTGGCGGGAGCGATGTGGTGCATGGCGGTACCTGCGCCGTTCCTCCACCGCTCCACGACGCGCGGCCCCAGGTGGTCGAGCCTGCCACCGACGACGGGGACGCTCCCGCCCGCGCGCTGACCTGCGCTTCGCGCGGCGGCGTGCCCGGCGTCGGCTCAGCGTCGCTCGTCGGCCGTGTCGAGCACGTCGTCCTGCGCCTGCGCCGCCTCGACGAGCCGCGCCATGAGCTCGACCGCGTCGTCCCGGGCGACGCCGTGCTCCAGCACGAGGGAGTGCCACGTCGAGAACGCCAGGACGTGTCCGACGACGCCGGCGACGCGCGGTCGGTGCCGGGCGGTCCGGGGGAGCGCGCTGAGGAGGGCCTCGCGGAGCGCGGCCTCGTCGCGCCGGATCTCATCGGCGAGCGCTGCGGGCATCATGGGCCGGGCTCGCTCGACGTTGCGGAGCATGTCCGCGCCCTCGGCGTAGTACCGGTACACGTCCGTGAGCGCCGCCCGCAGCCGCGCAGGCGGCGCGTCGCCGGTCCACCGGTGCGGGTCGGGCGGCACTTGCTCGGCGATCCAGTGCGCCGAGCACGCCTGGAACAGCGACTCGGTGTCGGGAAAGTGCCGGTACAGCGTCGCACGCGTGACGCCGGCCCGGGCGGCGATGTCGCTGTACGAGGCGTCCAGGCCCTCGGTCCGGTGCAGCTCGACCGTCGCCTCGACGATGCGCCGGCGGGTGTGCTCGACATCCGCGGCGCGCTTGCGCATCCGGTACGGACGCGAGTTCGTCGAACGGACATGTTCACTCAACTATTGACACATCCCTGACGGCGGAGGACAGTTTTCGGTGAACGTCATTGTATCGCCGAAAGGTGGTACGTCGTCGAGGAGGACGAGATGCACGTGCACCGACTGGACGACGACGTCGCCGTCCTCGCAGACCAGGCCGACGTCCCCGGGCTCGGCACCCTGCCCGTGAACGCGTTCGTGGTCGGGCGCAAGGACGCGCTCGTGATCGACTCCGGCCTGTCGACACCAGGCACCGGGTTCCTCGACGCGCTCGCCTCGGTGGTGGACCCGCAGGACGTCGGTTGGGTGTGGCTGACGCATCCCGACCGCGACCACACCGGAGGGCTCTGGGAGCTCCTCGACGCCGCGCCCCACGCGCGCCTCGTCACGACGTTCCTCGGGGTCGGCATCCTCTCGTGCGAGTACGAGGTGCCCATGCACCGGGTCCACCTCCTCAACCCGGGCCAGGAGCTCGCCGCCGCCGGCCGGACCTTCCGGGGGATCCGACCACCGCTGTACGACAGCCCGGCCACCGTGGGTCTCGTCGACGAGTCGACCGGCGCCCTGTTCAGCTCCGACTGCTTCGGCGCTCCGCTGGAGGACGCGGAGGTCTCTGCGCGCGACGACGTCCGCGGCGTGTCGGAGGAGGAGCTGCGCGAGCGGCAGCGGCTCTGGATCTCGGTCGACGCGCCGTGGGCACAGGTCGCCGACCCGGTCGCGTTCGGCGCGACCGTGGACACGATGCGGCGGCTCGCGCCGACGTCGGTGCTCAGCAGCCACCTACCGCCCCTGCGTGACGCCGCGTCGATCGCACGGGCCTTCGACGTCGCGAGCTCGGCTCCTGGGACGACGCCGTTCGTCGGCCCGGACCAGCACGCGCTCGAGGCGCTCCTGGCGACGTTCGAGCCCGACGTCGGCTGACCGCGGCGCTCGGCATGGGTGGTTCGGCCCATCCTGCCGCGCCCGCGGATAGGTCAGGTGCCCGATGCTCGCCCCTGCACCGCCTTCGTACGGTCGACGTGCCCAAGGAGGTGTGACATGACCACTCAGCACATCGAGACGGTCGTCGTGGGTCGGCCGCTTCAGGGGGCATGGGGTTCGACTGTTCGATCGTGAGGGAGACGAAGTGCCGCCCTGCACGTGTGGCCTCGGTTGCCTTCCTCGGTGAGGGACCCGCTGGAGACCATGCGCGGCGCGCAGAGGCGTCGCGGCTGCTCCCAAGCGACGCCGACGCTGGTTAAGCCAGTGACGCGCCGGCCGATGTGCCGGGGCGTGTCAGTTCATTCCGCGACGAAGTCGTCGCCGTGGCCCGCCGTGGCGAGGCTTCCATCAAGCAGATCGCGAAGGACTTCGGGATCTCCGAGTCGTGTCTGCGCAACTGGCCCGGAGTCGTTGTGGGTCGGCATAGCACGGCGTTCGCGCCCGTGGTTTCGCCGGGGACGAGGCTGTAGGCCGGTCGGGCTGGTAGGGCATCGCTCGGGCGGCCGGTGGCGACGAGGGCCGCGCGCGTGGCGACGCGCCGTCGGGCTGGACACGTCGGCCAGAAGTTGGGGGTTGACGGACCCGTAGATCCGTGTCTAGGGTCCACGTTATACGAATGACCGGCCGAGCTGGGGAGGTGATCACGGTGGCCCGTAAGAAGGACAAGCCGACGATGTGGGATGTCGCCGCGCGTGCGGGCGTGTCCCAGGCGACCGTGTCCCTCGTCCTCAACGACGTCGGTGGGAGCCGGGTGGCCGAGAGCACCAAGGTTCGGGTGCTGACGGCCGTCGAGGAGCTCGGGTACCGGACGAACGCCTTCGCGCGCAGCCTGCGCAGCGGCGACTCGAGCCTCATCGGCTTCGTCTCGGACGAGGTTGCGAGCGCCCCGTTCCCCGGCAAGCTGCTCAAGGGCGCGCAGGAGCGCGCCTGGGAGACCGGCCACGTCATCCTGAGCATCGATACGTATGACCGCCCGGAGCTCGAGGCGGCCGCCATCGACACGATGATGTCCTACCGGGTCCGCGGCGTCGTCTACGCCTCGATGTACCACCGTCGGGTTCGCGTCCCCGAGTCGCTGCGGGATGTGCCGACCGTCGTGGTCAACGCGCAGGACGCGGCCGGGATCGTGCCGAGCGTGTTCCCCGACGAGGAGTTCGGCGGGTACACCGCGACGCGGCACCTGATCGACGCGGGCCACCGCCGCATCGCGATGATCAACATCCAGCCTCGCGACAGCGACCTTCCCGCCGGCATCGGGCGACTCGCCGGCTACCGCCGGGCGCTCGACGAGGCCGGCATCGCGTTCGACCCGAGCCTCGTCCGCTACGGCAACGGGATCGTCGAGCACGGGCTCGAGCTGACGAGGGAGCTGATGGACTCCACCGCGGACCGGCCGTCTGCCATCTTCTGCGGCAACGACCGGACCGCCTGGGGTGCGTACCGGGCCCTCGAGTCGCTGGGGCTCCGCGTCCCCGACGACTGCTCGATCGTCGGCTTCGACAACCAGGAGACGCTGGCCCCCTTCCTCGACCCGGGCCTCACCACCGTGGCGCTCCCCTTCGAGCAGATGGCCCGTCGGGCCGTCGAGATCGTCCTCGGAGAGGGCGGCGATCACCCGCAACTCCATCCCATCGAGTGCTCACTGGTCCGCCGTGGATCAGTGGCGAGTGCAAAGGTGCCCGTATGACCACTCAGTCCATGGCGCATCAGCGTGCGCCCGTGCCGCGCCGCGGCACGTCGCATCTTCGGCGTGCCGGGCGGTCCTGGCAGTTATACGTACTACTCGCGCCGGCGTTGCTCTACGTCGTCCTCTTCAAGTACTGGCCGATGTACGGGGCGCAGATCGCCTTCCGGAACTACAACCCGGCCGACGGCTTCGCCGGGAGCCCCTGGGTCGGGCTGGACCACTTCGAGCGGTTCGTCGAGTCGTTCCAGTTCGAGCGACTCATGGTCAACACGCTCAGCCTCAACGCCCTCGGCCTCCTGCTGGCGTTCCCGGTGCCGATCGTCCTCGCGCTGATCGTGAACCAACTGCAGAGCGACCGGTTCAAGAAGTTCACCCAGACGGTCCTGTACTCGCCGTCGTTCATCTCGGTCGTCGTCGTGGTCGGCATGATCCACCTGCTGTTCTCACCACGAGCCGGGATCGTGAACAACGCGATCGAGGCGTTCGGCGGCACGCCGGTGTTCTTCATGGGCTCCCCGGAATGGTTCAGGCCCCTGTACGTCGGGTCCGACATCTGGCAGAACGCCGGCTTCTCCATGATCGTCTACCTGGCTGCCCTCACCGCGATCGACCCGTCGCTGCACGAGGCAGCCCGCGTGGACGGTGCCAACAAGTGGCAGCGCATACGGCACATCGACATCCCCGGGATCATGCCGGTGATCACGATCCTGTTCATCCTCGCCATCGGCAATCTCTTCAACCTCGGCTTCGAGAAGGTCCTGCTCATGCAGACGGACCTCAACTTGCCGACCTCCGAGGTGATCCAGACCTACGTGTACAAGGCCGGCCTCCAGCAGGCGCAGTTCAGCTACTCCGCCGCCATCGGTGTCTTCAACTCCCTCATCAACCTCGCCCTGCTCCTGACCTTCAACTGGGTCGCTCGCCGGGCCAACCAGTCAAGTCTGTGGTGACGACGCCATGACCCAGCTCACGCAGTCCCAGGGCGCCCTGCCCTCCACCGCGCCGCACGGCGCCGCCCGCCGCGGGGGGCCGCACTCGGGGACGGTGCACCGCGCTCCGCTCCGGGAGCGCATGGCCGACCCGCTGTTCAACGTGGTGGCCGTCGGGCTCCTGCTGTTCGCCATCGCGGCGATCCTGTACCCGCTGTACTTCATCGTCATCGCGTCGGTGAGCGAGCCGGTGGAGATCCTCAACGGCAACGTCTGGCTGTGGCCGCAGGGCTTTACGCTCGAGGGCTACGGGCGCATCCTGTCCGACCCCGACATTCTGCGCGGCTTCGCCAACTCCGTGCTGTACACGCTGGTTGGGACCGCCGTGAGCGTCGTGGCCATCCTGTGCGGGGCGTACGCGCTGTCCCGCAAGGACATGTACGGCCGCACGTTCTTCATGCTCGTGTTCATCATCACGATGTTCATCGACGGCGGCTTGATCGCGCGCTACCTGGTCGTCCGCGACCTGGGAATGCTCGACACCATGTGGGCGGTGGTCCTGCCCGGCGCGATCGGCGTGTGGAACCTCATCATCGCCCGCGCATTCTTCGAGAACAACGTCCCGGGCGAGCTGCGGGACGCCGCCCAGCTCGACGGCGCGAACGACTTCCGATTCTTCCTCGGGATCGTCCTGCCGCTGTCCAAACCGCTGATCTTCCTCATGATCATGATCCATCTCGTCGCCAACTGGAACGCCTTCTTCGACGCGCTGATCTTCCTCGACGACGAGAGCAAGTATCCCTTGCAGCTGGTGCTGCGCAACGTCCTGATCCAATCCGAGGTCACCGCCGCCGGCGGCTCAGGGGCGATGGACTCCTATGCCGCCGCCCAGCGCATCGGCGAGCTGATCAAGTACGGGATGATCGTGATCTCCAGCATTCCGCTGCTCATCGTCATGCCGTTTATGCAGAAGTACTTCACCAAGGGCGCGCTGCTCGGCGCGGTCAAGAGCTGAATTCCCTGCCCACCCGTTCTCCCTACCCCAAACCAGAGGACCGAAGATGAGACACCGTAGTTTCTTCACCACCGTCGCCGTCACGGCAGCCGGCGCCCTGTTCCTGACCGGCTGCTCCGGGTCGGGGGGCGACGCCGAGGCCGAGGTCGAGGACGCCTCGGCGGAGTTCGGCTTCAACCCCGAGGGCCTGCCGATCGTCGACGAGACCCTGTCGCTGACGTTCGGAGGCACGAAGTCCCCGCTCGCACCCGACTACTCCGAGATGGAGCTGGTCCAGCAGTGGGAGAAGGACACCAACATCTCCATCACCTGGGAGAACCTCCCCGAGCAGGTCTACATGGAGAAGAAGAACCTCATGCTGGCCAGCGAGGACCTGCCCGACGTGCTGTTCAACACCGGCCTCACCGACGCCGAGGTGGTCCAGAACGGGACCAACGGCACCTTGCTGCCGTTGGAGGGCCTGATCGAGGAGTACGCGCCCACGCTGTCCGCGATCCTTGAAGAGCGTCCGGACATCCGGGCCGCGATCACGGCCTCGGACGGCCACATCTACACCCTGCCGTCGGTCGAGGAGCTCGGGATCCTGCAGTACCCGAACTTCCTCTACATCAACACGGCCTGGCTCGACGCGCTCGGGATCCCCATGCCGACGACGATCGAGGAGTACCGCGCCGCCCTCGAGGCGTTCAAGACCCGCGACCCGAACGGGAACGGCCAGGCGGACGAGATCCCGCTGAGTTTCCGCACGGACTCCTTCTGCGCCAACCCGCACGACCTGATCGCGGCGCTCGGCGGTCAGCCGGAGAACAACGACCACCGCATCGTCCGTGACGGGAAGGTCGAGTTCACGGCGAACACCGAGGAGTACAAGGCCGGCGTCGCCGCCCTGGGCGAGTGGTACGCCGACGGGCTCATCGACCCCGAGTCATTCTCGCAGGACGACGTCGCCTACCTCGCCAAGGGCAAGTCCGAGACGCCTGTCCTCGGCTCGTTCTTCTGGTGGGAGCTGAAGGAGATGGTCGGTGAGGACCGGGTCGGCGACTACGCCCTGCTCGGCATCCTCGAGGGCGTCGACGGCAAGCTGGCCAGCGTCTCGAACTACCAGGAGATCAGCCGCGGTGCGATGGCGATCACCCGTGCCAACGAGTATCCGGCGGCAACCATGCGGTGGGCCGACCGGCTCTACGACCCGGTGATGTCGGCCCAGGCGAACTGGGGTCCGATCGGGGTGACCCTGGAGGAGGACGCCAACGGGATGCTCGTCCAGATCCCGGCCGAGGAGGGTGTCTCCGAGGGCGAGCGTCGCCAGCTCGTCGCCCCGGGTGGTCCGAAGATCATCCAGAAGAAGGACTTCGAGACGGTCGTCGCACCCGAGCCGCGGGCCAAGGAGCGACAGGAGCTCGTCGCCGAGTTCTACGCCCCGTACAAGGCGAACGACGCCTACCCGCCGGTGCTGCTTTCAAACGAGGAGCTCGAGCAGGTGTCGTTCGTCGAGACGGACATCAACGCCCTCGTCAAGGAGAAGTTCGCCTCCTGGGTCGCCAACGGCACCATCGAGCAGGAATGGGAGGGCTACGTCTCCCAGCTCGAGTCCATGGGTGTCCAGGACGTCGTCGGCGTCTACCAGCAGGCGTACGACCGCTTCCAGCAGGGCGGCGAGTGATCTGACGGTGCGGGGCGGGCTACCGCCCGCCCCGCACCGCCCCCCAACCCGCCCGTCGACCGCCGCGGCCCTCCCGCCGCCGTCGCCCCGAACCGTCAGGACTCTCGTGACCACGACCTCGCACGCCCCGGCCGCCGCCACCCGGTCCGTCCCCACCCCGCACTTCCGCCCGACCGCCCACTTCACCGCACGGGACACCTGGCTCAACGACCCGAACGGACTGCTCCACCACGACGGCGTCTACCACCTGTTCTTCCAGAACAACCCGCACGGCAGCACCTGGGGGAACATGTCGTGGGGCCACGCCACGTCGACGGACCTGGTGACGTGGCAGGAGCAGCCGGTCGCGATCGAGCACACCGCCGAGGAGCACGTCTTCTCGGGTAGCGCGGTCGCGGACGTGCGCAACACCGCGGGCTTCGCCGGGCCGGGGCAGACCGCTCTGGTCGCCGTCTACACCAGCGCGTACACCGCCGCGTCCGAGCGCCCGGGGATCCAGGCCCAGTCGCTGGCCTACAGCCTCGACGGCGGGGAGACCTGGACGCGGTACGCGGGCAACCCCGTCCTCGACATCGGGTCGTCGGAGTTCCGGGACCCCAAGGTGTTCTGGTATGGCGGTGACGACGGTCGCTGGATCATGGTGGCCGTCGAGGCGGTCCGCCGTACGGTGGTCATCTACTCCTCCCCGAACCTCATCGACTGGACGCTCGAGTCGCGGTTCGGCCCTGCGCACGCCACGGCGGGTGTCTGGGAGTGCCCCGACCTGTTCCCCCTGACGGTGCGCGGCACCGATCAGACCAAGTGGGTGCTCGTGGTGAGCCTCAACCCGGGCGGCATCGCCGGTGGATCCGGCTCCCAGTACTTCGTCGGCGACTTCGACGGCCACACCTTCACACCGGACCGGATCTCGACCTCCACCGACCCGGCGGACTACGACTGGCTGGACTACGGCCGCGACTACTACGCGGCCGTCTCGTTCAACGACGCACCCGACGGTCGGCGCCTCATGATCGGGTGGGCCAGCAACTGGGACTACGCCAACGCGACGCCCACGCATCCCTGGCGCTCGGCGATGTCCCTCGTCCGCGAGCTCGACCTCGTCCGGTGCTCCGACGGCCGGCTCCGGGTGGTGCAACAGCCCGTGCTGCCGGCCGACGAGGCCGACGTCGACGTCTTCGACCTCACCGTCCCCTCCATGCCGGGGACCCGCACCGAGGTAGTCCTCGCGCCGGCGGACGGCGCAGGCACCAGCCGGCTCGTCCTGACCATCGACGGGGACGCCCGCACCCTCAGCTGCGACCGCACCGCCAGCGGCACCGTCGACTTCCACCCCGCCTTCCCCTCCGTGGACACGGCGCCGCTGCTCGGAGACGGCGACGAGACCCGGCTGCGGATCGTCGTCGACGCCACCATCGTGGAGGTCTACGTCGACGGGGGTCTGGTCACCCTCACGCAGCAGGTGTACCCCGACGCCGCGCTGACCGAGGTGCACACGATCGACAGGGCCGCCTGACCGATGGGTACCGACGTCGAATTCCTGGTCGTCGGCGAGTCGGTCGTCGACCGCGTACGCACGGCCGCCGGCCAGGTCGCGGCCCATCCCGGCGGCAGCCCGGCCAACGTCGCCTACGGTCTCGGCCGGCTCGGCAACGCGGTCGCCTTCCTGACCGAGCTCGGCCCGGACGCTGACGGCGACGCCGTCCGCGCGCACCTGGAGTCGGCCGGCGTCCGCGTCACCGCGGCGTCCGTGCCG
The DNA here is from genome assembly GCF_000215105.1 of Isoptericola variabilis 225. Classification (GTDB taxonomy): domain Bacteria; phylum Actinomycetota; class Actinomycetes; order Actinomycetales; family Cellulomonadaceae; genus Isoptericola; species Isoptericola variabilis_A. The sequence continues at coordinate 2,287,417 of NC_015588.1, read as the reverse complement.
AGGACGCCGTCGGCCACCGCCGAGCTCGACCACCACGGAGCGGCCCGGTACGACTTCGACATCGCCTGGACGCTGCCCAAGCCGTCCGTCGCGGTCCGGCCCGCCCACGTCCACGTCGGCTCCATCGCCGCCTACCTGCCCCCGGGCGCCGACGCGGTCGAGACCGTGCTCCGCGAGCGGACCGACGGCGCGACGGCGAGCTTCGATCCCAACGTTCGCCCCGCGCTGCTGGGCGACATGGCCGCGGTTCGGGACCGGACCGAGCGACTGCTCGCCCTGAGTGACGTCGTCAAGGCCAGCGACGAGGACCTCGAGTGGCTCCAGCCAGGGCGCGATCCGCTCGCGGTCGCTCGCGAGTGGCTCGACGCCGGGCCGTCGCTCGTCGTCGTCACCCGCGGAGCGCTCGGGTCCTGGGCCGTCACGCGCCACGGCGAGTTCGAGGTGCCGGCGGTTCGCGTGCCCGTCGCCGACACCGTCGGCGCCGGCGACTCGTGCATGGCCGCGCTTCTCGACGGCCTTTGGATGGCCGGTCTCGCCGGCCCAGGGCGCCGTGACGCACTGTCCGCCGCCACGACCTCCGACCTCCGCCCCCTGCTCGAACGGGCGGCACGCGCGGCGGCGATCACCGTCTCCAGACCCGGCGCCCAGCCGCCGACGGCGCAGGAGCTGAGCGCCGTCCCATGACCTCGGCGGTGCCCCTCGACGGCGCCGCCGACCCACCACCCGCATGTCACACATCGAAGGAGATGTCATGAGCATGTCCACACTCACCCGGGCCGCGCGATCGTGCGCGCCGGAGCCGCGGCGGTCGCGGCCGTCGCGCTTGCGGCGACGACATCGGTAGTCGTCGCGGACACGGCGGTCGCCGCAGCACCGACCACGGTCGCCAACCCTAGCTTCGAGACCGGGGACCTGAGCGGGTGGGAGGTCGTCGAGGGAGACGCCTTCACCGCCGAGGTGATCTCCGACGCCGAGTCCTGGGACTGGGGATGCTGCTTCAACCCGGACGGGACCTACCACCTCTGGGGGGCCAAGGTCGGGGACGGCCCGGTCGGCCGGCTGCGCTCGTCGGTGTTCACGCTCGCCGGCATCGGCGAGATCAGCTTCCTGCTGGGCGGCGGCAACGACCTGGAGAACCTCGACGTCGCGCTGCACCGCGCGTCGGACGACGCCGAGCTGATGCGCGCCACCAACAGCGCGTTCGCGGACTCCGAGAGGCTTTCCCGAGTCGTGTGGGACGCGTCGGCGTACGTCGGCGAGGAGCTCTACCTCGAGGTCGTCGACAACGCCTCGGGCGGCTGGGGTCACCTCAACCTCGACGACGTGCGGACCTACGCGGAACGGTCGATCACCGAGATCGCCAACCCCGGCTTCGAGACCGGTGACCTGACGGGCTGGACCGGGACCGGCGATGCCTTCACCGATGCACAGGTCACCGACGCCACAGACTGGGGGTGGGGAGGCCCGTTCGGCCACGACGGCACGTTCCACCTCTGGGGCGCCCGGGGCGGCGGCGATGCGCCGACCGGGACGCTGCGCTCCTCGACCTTCACGCTCGGTGGGTCGGGGGCGATCGAGTTCCTCCTCGGCGGCGGCAACGACGTCGAGAACCTGTACGTCGCGCTCCACCGGGCAGAGGACGACAGCGAGCTGATGCGTGCCACGAACACCGCCTTCGCGGACACGGAGGCGTACTCCCGGGTTCGTTGGGACGCGAGCCAGTACCTCGGCGAGGAGCTCTACCTCCAGGTCGTCGACACGGCGACCGGGGATTGGGGTCGCATCAACGTCGACGCGTTCGACACGACGGTCGACGTGCTAGGCCACGAGTTCGACAACCCAGGCTTCGAGTCGGGGACCCTCGACGGCTGGGAGGCGGCCGGGGACGCGTTCACCGGCGCGCACGTCAGCTCGGCCGCCCTCACTCCTGAGGGCGACCCCTTCGGCGCCGACGGTGAGCACCACCTGTGGGGCGGCGCGCTCGGCGACGACGGCGCGACCGGAACCCTGACCTCCCCGCGCTTCCTCGTCGGCGGGACGGGACACCTCCGTCTGCTGCTCGGCGGCACCAAGGATCCCGGCGTCTACGTGGTCGTGCGGTCCGCAGCCGACGGAACCGAGCTCGCGACGACGGGCGTCGCCACGACGAGCGAGAAGTACCAGAAGAACGTTCTCGACCTGGCGGACCACCGGGGCAAGACCGTCTACCTCCAGCTCGTCGACGACTCGACCGTAGGGCACTTGAACGTCGACGCGGTGACCACGCTCGTCAACGATCCCATGCACTGGGCGTTCGACGAGACGGCCGGTCACGAAGCCCGCGACACCGGCTCCGGGACGACGGACGTCGTGGAGTATGTCTTCAACGACGCCGCGTACAAGGCCGACAGCGACCCGCTCTGGAGCGACGGCGTCGTCGACGGTTCGCTGTTGTTCGACGGCTACTCGACCTACATCGAGCGTGACCCTGCGCAGAGCCTCACGCCGAGCAGCACGCTGAGCATCTCGGCGTGGGTCGCTCCCCGGTCCTACGAGTGGGGAGACCTCGGACAGGCGTCGGCCATCGTCAACCAGCACCACGAGCGGGGCAAGACCGGGTACCTGCTCGGCATGTACCGGCACGGGTCGTGGGGACTCGAGCTCGGCGACGGAATCAGCTGGCACACCCTGCGCGCCCCCGAGTCGGCCCGGCTGCCGACGGGGGAGTGGAGTCACGTCGCGGCCACCTACGACGCCGGCACCGGGTCGATGACCCTGTACCTTAACGGGGCCCAGGTGGCGCGAAAGGAGATTCGCGCGGGGACCAGGATCCTCGCCGAGACGTCCCAGCCGCTGCTGGTCGGGCGGCACAACCAGGCGGCGGTGATCAACGGCACTTTCCGCGCCAACTCATGGAACGGCGGGATCGACGAGCTCACGGTGACCGACGAGTTGCTGACCGCCGAGCAGGTCGCCGCCACGGTGCGCGACGCCGGCCCGGTGCCGGGCACCGAGGACCTCCAGCCTGACCGTTCCCGCTTCGACGGCGACCGCTACCGGCCGCAGTACCACTTCATGCCGCCGGAGCACTGGATGAACGAGCCACACGCGCCGATCTGGTTCGACGGCAAGTACCACATCTTCTACCAGCACAACCCGCAGGGACCGTACTGGCACCAGATCCACTGGGGCCACGCGGTCAGCGACGACCTCGTCCACTGGAAGGACCTCCCGGTGGCGATCGCGCCGACCGAACCCGTCACCCCAGACGGCGTCTGGTCCGGCAGCGCCACCTACGACGCGGACGGCACGCCGGTCCTGTTCTACACCGCCGGCAACGACGCGACCTTCCCCAACCAGGCCACCGGTCTGGCATGGCCCGTCAAGGGAGCCGAGGATTCGCTCCTGACCGAGTGGCGCCTGGAGCCAGAACCGGTCACCGTCCAGTCGCCCGACCTGACCTCACCGGTCGGAACACCGTGGCTGGGGCAGTTCCGCGACCCCTTCGTCTGGAAGGAGACCGCCGACGACGGCAAGCCCATCTGGTACCAGCTCGTCGGGTCCGGGATCGTCGACGGCGACACGAAGGTCGGCGGCACCGCGCTCGTCTACAGCTCGCGGGACCTCGTGAACTGGGAGTACCACAACCCGCTGTTCGTCGGCGACGCGCTGAAGTACCCCAAGACCGGAGCAGTCTGGGAGCTGCCGGTCCTGCTGCCGCTGGGAACGCGGGACGGCGTCCAGAAGCACATCTTCGTCGTCAACCCCTGGTTCGACGGGTACAACGAGAACACCGCCAAGAACACCTACTACTGGGTTGGCGAGTGGGACGCCACGAACCACACCTTCGTCCCGGATCACGAGGAGCCGCGGCTGTTCGACTACGGCGAGCACTTCACCGGACCCTCTGGAATGGTCGATCCCGCCGGACGCTCCCTGCTCTTCACGACCACCCAGGACGGGCGCAGCGAAAAGGAGCACCACGACGCCGGATGGGCACACTCCATGGGCCTCCCGGTGCAGCTCACACTGACCGAGGACGGCGACGCCGGGGTGAAGCCCGTCGACGAGCTGCAGTCCCTGCGGTCCGAGCGCGTCGTCAACGTCAAGAACGCCTCCGTGGCCACGACGAACCGGATCCTCGACGCCGAGCACCAGAACCTCACCGACCTGCTCGAGGTCAAGGCGGAGCTCCACGTCACGCCGAGCGACCGACCCGGAGCCGCGCAGACTCTCGGGCTCGAGGTCCGGCGCAGCGGCGACGGTCGCGAGCGCACGGTGCTCTCCATTGACCGTGCGCGCGAGCTCCTCGCTCTCGACCGGAACTTCTCGAGTCTCGACCCCGACACCAGAAAGGGCACGCACGAGGGTGCGTACAGGGTCGGGCCCAACGGCAAGGTAAGCCTGCACGTGTACGTGGACCGGTCCGTCATCGAGGCCTTCGTCGACGGACGCAAGTCGATGACGACGCGGATCTACCCGACGCTCGCCGACGCCGTCGGACTCCGCGTCCTGGGCGGTGCCAACGTCACCGTCAAGTCACTGGAGGTCTGGAACCTCGACGGGGCGTTCGGGCCGGTCGAGTCGGCGGTGTTCGACGCGCCGTTGGACACCGATCCGCACGACCCCGGCCTGCCGAACGGTGACTTCGAGTCGTGTGACCTGACCGGGTGGACCGTCGTGTCCGGCAACGCATTCAGCGACGCCACCGTCACGGACGCGAACGACTGGGGGTGGGGCGGTCCCTTCCGCCAGGCGAACGCCTGGGGGAGCACCGACCGGTGCCACCTCTGGGGCTTCGACGAGGCACTCGGCGACGCGGCGACCGGCCGCATCCGCTCGGAGACGGTCACACTCGGGGGCGACGGGCAGGTGGACCTTCTCACCGCGGGCGGCTACGACCCTGATCGCCTGTTCGTCGCCGTCGTGCGCGCCCGCGACGGTGCGGTGCTCGCCAAGGTCACCGGCAACGAGCAAGAGGGGCTTCGCGCTCAGTACCAGCGCCGTCTCCTCGACCTGAGCGACCATGTCGGTGAGGAGATCTACATCGAGATCGTGGACGAGGCGACCGGCGGATGGGGCCACCTGAGCGTCGACGACATCAACCTCCCCGTCCGGAGTTGAAGTCGCAAGGCCTGGTGGGACGGGTGTGGCGCGATCTTCGAGCGGAGCTCGCGCCACGCTCATCGCATGGTCACACCGGACTCGGCCAGGTGCTGGCGGACCGTTCGGCCGAGCCCATCCTTGCCGATCCGAGCGGTTCCGCGCGGTGGCCGAGGCGTGCCGCGGTGAGGGTTACGTTCGCCGGGCTGCCGCCCGGCTGCTCGGAGCGCGTGCCGTCCGGCGTCTCGACGATGTCGACGAGCCCCTCACCGACCACGAGGAACCTCCCATGGGTGTGTGCCCCTCACGCGAGGTGGTCGAAGCGACCGCCGGTCACCCTGAGGCGCCCGTTCGCGTCCCAGCCGACCGGCAACGGGTCGGACAGTGACCCGATGAATCTCCCGTCGCTGTCGACGTGGTTGAACGCGAAGAGCCACCAGGTGCCGTCGCGGTCTTTCAGCAGCCGGCCTGCGTACAGCGACTCGTCAGTGAGCCGGGCTGCCTTGGTGATGTCGTAGGGGCCGGTCGCGCAGTCCACGGGTACGGACCACACGCCACCACGCTCGCCGGCTTCACGCCTGGCCTGCGTCAGCTCGCCGTGTAGCGAGGAGTAGATGAGCACCTGGCGGCAGTTGGGACTTGACCGGTGGGAGAGCATCTGCTCGACGGCTGCCTGCTCGAGATCCCGACGTCCTCCGGTGTTGACCACCAGGAGGAGCTGCCCGTCCTGCCATGCGCGTTCCTGAGCACCTTCGACGATCTCACCGGCGAACGGCGCCGAGGCGACCTCGTCCCCGATGAACCCGACAAGCTCGGCGACGCGCTCCCGCAGCGCCTTGGCCGTCGCGTTCGACCGGTACCCGAGCGTCACCACCGCGTCCTTGATCCGCCGAACCGTCGCGGCGGAGACACGAGAGCCTGGATCGCCCTTGAGGACGATGGAAACGGTCGCCTGGGACACCCCCGCGGCGCGCGCGACGTCCCAAGGGCGACTTCACCGGCGTCAGGCGCGGGTTGTGGCGGCTCCCGGTCCGGGGATCTCGCCCGATCCCCGGACCACCAGGCGGGTGGGCACGACGAGGTGCCGAGGCGGTCCCAGTTCTCCGTCGATCCGGGCGAAGAGGCGCTCCGCTGCGAGTCGACCGATGCGGTCGGGGTCTTGGGCCACCGTGGTGATGCCCGGCTTGAGCAGGTCGCTCGTCTCGATGTCGTCGAAGCCGACCAGCGCGACGACGTTCTCCCGGCCCAGCTGCTGCAGCGCCCGGACGGTGCCGATCGTCACGAGGTTCTGGCTCGAGAAGACCGCGGTCGGCGGGTCCGGCAGCGTCAGGAGGCGCCGTGCTACCGCGGTAGCGCTGGCCTCGTCATGCAGCCCCATCACCACCAGGGACCGATCCACGTCGAAGCCCGCCGCGGTGAGCTCCTGGATGTAGCCGTCCAGGCGGAGGCGGGCGGTCTGGATCCGCTCGAGGTCGCCGAGGAACGCGATCCGCCGGTGACCGCGGGAGATCAGGTGGCGCACCGCAGCTGCAGCGCCCTCCGTGTTGGCGCTCACCACGCTGTCCGTGTCGAGACCGCGTGGCTCGCGGTCGACGCACACGATCGGTGTGCCCCGGTCGACGTGCACGCGCAGGTACGTCTGGTCGACCCGCACAGGCGTCACGACGAAGCCGTCGACGCGTCGCCGCGCGAGCGCGGCGACGGCGCGGACCTCTGCGTCGGGATCGTCCTCCAGGCTCGTGGCGAGGACCCCGTACCCGTGCTCGGTGGCGACCCGCTCGATGGCGCGGTGCACCTGGGCGGCGAACGGATTGGCGACGCTCGAGACGAGGAGCCCCAGCGTGCGGGACCTGCCGTCGGCGCGTCGGAGGTTCCCGGCGTGCATGTCGGGCTCGTAGTGCAGCGACGCGGCGGCGCGGCGCACGCGCTCGGCAGTCTGGGCCGAGACGTTCGGCTCGCCGTTGACCACGCGCGAGACGGTCTTGATCCCGACGCCGGCCAGCTCTGCGACGTCGCGCATCGTGGGGCGGCGCGTCGTCAGCGCAGGCCGCGGTTCTCCTGACACCGATGTCACGAAACTGTCACTCCTTGTCGCTGGTGGGTTGACCCTATCGCGACACCTCGTGTAGACACGGACCTGACAACGTTGTCGGGTTTCGGACAACGAGCCCTCGCATCCCAGGAGTTCGACGGTGAACCACATGACCACCTCTTCTGCGTCGCTGCGGCGTGGCGCCGCAGTGACCAGCATCTTCGCCATGGCAACGCTCGGCCTGACGGCCTGCAGCGATGGGGCGGCGTCCGCCGGTGCGCCTGACAACGGTGTCGGCGTGTCCCTGATCGTCAAGACCACGACCAACCCGTTCTTCGTCGCCATGCAGGAGGGCGCGGAGGCCGCGGCCGCCGAGCACGGTGTCGAGCTCACGCTCGCCGCCGGCAAGGCTGACGGCGACGAGGAGACGCAGATCCAGGCGATCGAGAACGCGATCGCCCGCGGCGACGCCGGCATCCTCATCACGCCGAACGGCCCGTCGGTCGTCGACGCGATCGGCAAGGCCCGCGACGCCGGCCTCTACGTCATCGCCCTGGACACGCCGCCTGACCCGGCCGACGCGGTCGACATCACGTTCGCGACCGACAACCGCGAGGCGGGCCGGCTCATCGGCGAGTGGACCGCCGCCCAGCTGGGCGGCGAGAAGGCCACGATCGCACTGCTCGACCTCTTCGACGACAAGGTCGTCTCGGTCGACTACGACCGCGACCAGGGCTTCCTCGAGGGCATGGGGATCGACGTCGCGGACCCGAACGTCAACGGCGACGAGGCAAAGACCGGCTCGTACAGCGGCGGCGAGTACGAGATCGTCGGCAACGAGGCGAGCCAGGGCGCCGAGGACGGCGGCCGGACCGCGATGGAGAACCTCCTCACGAAGAACCCCGACATCAACGTCGTCTACACGATCAACGAGCCGGCCGCGTACGGCGCCCACCAGGCGCTCGAGGCGGCCGGGACGGCCGACGACGTCCTGCTGGTCTCGATCGACGGAGGCTGCGCGGGCGTCGACAACGTCCAGCAGGGCATCATCGACGCCACGAGCCAGCAGTACCCGGTCAAGATGGCCGAGCTCGGCGTCGAGGCCATCGCGGAGCTCGCCCGGACGGGCGAGGCGCCGGAGACCACCGAGGGTCTCGACTTCTTCAACACCGGCGTCGAGCTGGTGACCGACACGCCCGTCGACGGCCTCGAGTCGATCGACTCCACCGAGGCGTCGGAGATCTGCTGGGGCTGACGTGTTCTGCCGCGCCGTCGCGACGAGGCGGCGCGGCACGCCGTCGCACCTCCTGAGGCAAGGAGTCCTTCATGAGCACGTCCACCCTTCCGGCGCGCCCGCACGACGCGGCCGCCGAGTTCCTCGACCGTCGCACCCCGCTCGAGCGGGCCCGCGGCGTCCTCCACCGCTACCCGGCCCTCAGCCCGGCGATCGTGCTGGTCCTGTCGGTCGTCGTCTTCGGTCTCCTCAACGACCGGTTCTGGGCGCCGGGCAACCTTTCGCTCATCACGCAGCAGGTCGCGGTCGTCGGGACACTGGCCGTCGCGCAGACGCTCGTGATCCTGACGGCGGGGATCGACCTGTCGGTCGGGTCGATCATGGTCCTGGCTTCGGTGGTGATGGCACAGGCGGCCACGACCATCGGGCTGCCGCCGCCCGTGGCGCTCCTGCTCGGTCTGCTCGTCGGCCTCGCGGCGGGTGGTGTCAACGGCGTCCTCGTCACCCGGCTGAAGCTGCCGCCGTTCATCGCCACGCTCGGCACGCTCAACGTCTTCCTGGCGATCACGTTGCTCTACTCGCGCGGCGCGACGGTCCGCGGCACCGACATGCCTGCGCTCATGACGTGGACCGGCACCACGTTCCCCGTCTTCGGGGTCCGGGTCTCGATCGGCGTGCTCCTCATGCTCGCCGCCTACCTGGTCGTCGCGATAGCGCTGTCGCGCACCGCATGGGGCAAGCACGTCTACGCCGTCGGCGACGACAAGGACGCGGCCCGGCTCTCCGGGATCAGCGTCAACCGGGTGCTGCTCAGCGTCTACCTGTCGGCAGGCGCGATCCTCGCACTCGCCGCCTGGCTCCAGATCGGACGCGCCAACGCGGCCAGCCCCAACGTCGGCATCGACATGAACCTCGACTCGATCACCGCCGTCGTCATCGGCGGCACGAGCCTCTTCGGCGGCCGCGGCACCGTCTGGGGCACGCTGCTGGGCGCGCTCATCGTCGGGGTGTTCCGCAACGGCCTCTCCCTGGCCGGCCTCGACGTGCTCTACCAGACCCTCGCCGTCGGCGTCCTCGTGATCGTCGCGGTCTCGCTCGACCAGTGGATCCGGAAGGTGCGCAAGTGACCACCATCGACACCACCACCACGACGGACGACGACGTCACCGCGAGCGCGACGCCGGTGCTCCAGGCGCGCGGCCTCGTCAAGACCTTCGGGCGCGTCGTCGGGCTCGACGGCGTGGACCTCGAGCTCTACCGCGGCGAGGTCCTGGCGATCATCGGGGACAACGGCGCCGGCAAGTCCACGCTGATCAAGTGCCTGACCGGGGCCGAGATCCCTGACGAGGGCGAGATCCTGCTCGACGGCGAGCGCGTCCACTTCAAGCGTCCCCAGGATGCGCGCGCTGCCGGCATCGAGACCGTGTACCAGACGCTTGCCGTCGCGCCGTCGCTCGACATCGCGTCCAACCTGTTCCTCGGGCGCGAGGTCCGGCGCAAGGGGTTCCTCGGCTCGGTGCTGCGGATGACCGACCGTGCAGGCATGCGTGAGCGGGCCCGCCGCGAGCTGCGCGACCTCGGGATCTCCACGCTCCAGGACGTCACCGTGCCCGTCGAGAACCTCTCCGGCGGCCAGCGCCAGGCCGTCGCGGTCGCGCGCGCGGCGGCGTTCGGCTCGAAGGTCGTCGTGCTCGACGAGCCGACGGCGGCGCTCGGAGTGCGCGAGTCAGGCCAGGTCCTCGAGCTGGTCCGGACGCTGCGCGACAACGGCGTGCCGGTGATCATCATCAGCCACAACATGCCCCACGTGTTCGAGATCGCCGACCGCATCCACGTGCAGCGGCTCGGCCGCCGCGCGGCGACCATCACGCCCCGGTCGCACTCCATGACCGAGGCCGTCGCCATCATGACCGGCGCCGCCGAGGCGTGAGCTGCCATTCCTCCCGCAGGACGAAACCCCCGATCGGACGAAGGAGTTCGACCCATGACGTCCCCTGCCCGCGCCCGGGTGGTGCCGGCGCTCGCCGCCGCGCTCGCCCTGGTCGCCGCACCGTTCGCGCACGCGACGACGGACCCAGGTCCCGGTGATGAGCCCTACCGGCCAGCGATCCACTGGACGCCCAGCGAGAACTGGATGAACGACCCCAACGGGCTCGTCTACCACGACGGCACGTACCACCTGTACTTCCAGCACAACCCGCAAGGGAACCGGTGGGGGAACATGTCGTGGGGTCACGCGACGAGCCCGGACCTCGTCCACTGGACCGAGCAGCCGGTCGCGATCCCGCAGACGTTCGACGAGAACGGCACCTCGGTCGAGGACATCTTCTCCGGCTCCGTCGTGGTCGACCACGGCAACACGAGCGGCTTCGGCACCGTCGAGGACCCGCCGCTCGTCGCGCTCTACACGAGTGCGTACACCGACGCCCACCCGACGCTCGCGGGGATCCAGGCGCAGTCGCTCGCGTACTCGACCGACGGCGGTTACACCTGGACGAAGTACGAGGGCAACCCCGTGCTCGACCGTGGCAGCCGGAACTTCCGCGACCCCAAGGTGTTCCGGTACGACGACGGCGAGGGTCGCGCGTACTGGGTCATGGTCGCCGTCGAGGCGGTGGACCACCAGGTCGTGCTCTACCGCTCCGACGACCTCAAGAACTGGTCGTACCTGTCGACGTTCGGTCCCGCCAACGCGACCGGCGGGATCTGGGAGTGCCCGGACCTGTTCGAGCTGCCCGTCGACGGCGACCCCCAGAACACGCGGTGGGTCATGGTCGTGAACCTCAACCCCGGCTCCGTCGCCGGCGGCTCGGGCGGCCAGTACTTCGTCGGTGACTTCGACGGCACCACGTTCACGCCCGAGCGGACCGTGGAGGGCGTCGAGGTGCCCGACGGCGAGGTCCTCGCGGACTTCGAGGCCGGCTGGGGCGACTGGACCGTCGTCAACGAGCCCGGGCACGCGGAGCAGGGCCCGTTCGGCGCCGAGCCGTTCCCGGGCACCGTCCCGGGCCAGCAGCAGGTCACCGGTTTCCTCGGTGACCGTCTCGTCAACTCCTTCGTCGGCCACGACTGGCCGACGGGCACCGCGGAGTCCGCACCGTTCACGATCGAGCGTGACTGGTTGGCGATGCTCGTGGGCGGTGGCAACCACCCGCGTGTCGACGGCGCTCAGCTCGGCAACGAGCCGCCGCCGGGCACGCTCCTGTGGGACGGTTTCGAGCAGCGCGCGGCCGGCCTCACGCTGGCCGACGCCGGTTGGACCGGCACCGGTGACCTCGCGGCCACGGCGAGCCCGTCGACCGCGGGCGGCGAGTACTACATCGGCGACGGCCGCCTCAACACCTGGGAGGGCGGCCCGCACGGCGACGACAACGTCGGCACGCTCACCTCGCCCTCGTTCGTCCTCGACGGCGACCACGTGAGCATGCTCGTCGGCGGCGGGCGGCGCGCCGACTCCGACCCGCAGACGCTGCAGGTGCAGCTCCTCGTCGACGGCGAGGTGGTGCGCCACCTGACCGGTCCCGAGGCGGGCGACCTGCGCTGGCGGTCATGGGACGTGAGCGACCTGCGCGGCCGCGACGCACAGCTGCGGGTGGTCGACCTCGCGACCGGCGGATGGGGCCACCTCACGGTCGACCACGTCGTCGTCGGGGACGAACCGGCACGCCCGCGCAGCTCCGAGACCACCGTGAACCTGGTCGTCGACGGCGAGGTCGTGCGCACCGCGACGGGCCGCAACTCCGAGCAGCTCGACTGGGTCAGCTGGGACGTGGCCGAGCTGCGTGGCAAGCAGGCGACGCTGCGGGTCGTCGACAACAACCGCGGCGGCTGGGGCCACATCCTGCTCGACCACGTCGTCGCCACGGACGCGCCCGTGAACCCCGGTATCGAGCGGTATGACTGGCTGGACTGGGGGCGCGACTACTACGCCACGGTGTCGTTCGACAACGTGCCCGACGGGCGCCGCTACATGATCGGCTGGATGAACGACTGGACGTACGCCCAGGAGATCCCGACTCATCCGTGGCGCTCGGCCATGACGCTGCCTCGCGAGGTGACCCTCACCGAGCAGGACGGGCAGGTCGTCCTCACCCAGCGCGTCGTGAAGGGCGTCGACCGCCTGGCGGTGCCCGCCGCCGCGACGCGGGTGCGGAACCTGCCGGTGTCCGACGCGACGGTCCCGCTCTCCGACGCCGGTGACGTGTACCGGCTCGACGTGACGCTCGACGTGGGCGACGCCGACCGTGCCGGTGTCGTCGTGCGCTCCACGGACGGCTTCGCGGTCGGGGACGCGGCGGCAGCGGAGGAGGGGACCGTGGTCGCGTACGACGCCAGGCAGCAGCGTCTGGTCGTCGACCGGACACGCTCGGGCGACGTCTCGTTCCACCCGGTGTTCTCGGGCGCCTCGTCGGCCCCGCTCCCGGACTCGAGCGTCACCGACGGGCGGGTGCGGCTGCGCGTCTACGTCGACCGGTCGTCCGTCGAGGTGCTGACCGCCGACGGGCTGCGCACGATCACGAGCCAGGTCTTCCCGGACCCCGCCTCGCTCGGCCTCGCGGCGTTCGCGGAGGGCGGCACGGCCCGGATCGTGTCGCTCACCGCCACGCCACTCACCCCATCCGTCCACGTCGAGGGCTCCGGGCCCGCGGCACCCGCCTGCGCGGGAGCACCCGGTCGGCCCGGGGCCGTGCCCTGCGCCCGCTGAAGGAGGAACCCTCGTGCATACCCACCAGGACGCCCGGGTGCTCGTCGTCGGCGAGGCGCTGACGGACGTCGTGACGAGCGACGACGGCAACCACCGTGAGCACCCGGGCGGGAGCCCCGCCAACGTCGCGGTGACGCTCGGGCGGCTCGGGCACCGGCCGCAGTTCGCGACGTGTCTCGGCGAGGACGACCGTGGTCGACGACTACGCGCCTGGCTCTCCGAGTCCGGCGTCCGGCTCACCGAGGGCAGCGTCGGCAGCGGCCCGACGTCGGTTGCGGCCTCCCGGCTGCGGCCGGACGGCTCGGCCCGCTACGAGTTCGCCCTCACGTGGGCACCGGTCCTGCCGCGGGCCGGGAACGCGGGCGTCGTCCACGTCGGCAGCGTCGCGACGCTGCTCGAACCGGGGGCGGGTGATGTGCTGCGGCTGGTCGAGGAGGCGCGGGCGACCGCGACCGTCACGTACGACCCGAACCTGCGTCCCACGATCTGCCCGGACCGCCTGGCCGTGCGCCGGCGGGTCGAGCGCCTCGTGCAGCTGGCCGACGTCGTCAAGGTGTCCGACGAGGACCTCGCCTGGCTCTACCCGGGGGAGCCGTTCGAGGAGGTGCTGCGGTCGTGGGCCGGCGGTGGACCGGCCGTCGTCGTGGGAACCCGTGGTGCCGACGGAGCGGTGCTGCGGGCAGGCGATGTGCACCTCAAGGTTCCGGGGCGCCGGGTCGAGGTCGTGGACACGATCGGGGCCGGTGACGCCTTCATGGGCGGCCTCATTCACGGTCTGCTGGTCGCAGACCTGGACGGAGCCGAACGTCGCGAGCAGCTGCGCGCCACGGACGGTTCCGTGCTCACCGAGATCGTCGAGCACGCGGTCGCGATCGCCACGGCCACCGTCGCCAGGGCGGGAGCCAACCCTCCGTGGCGGCACGAGACGGTCCGGTACCGGACCGGGGCGGACCCCCTCGTGGCCACCTAGGAGCGGCGGCGGCCGGACGTGCGTCGTCCGGCCGCCGCCGTCACACCGATCGCCATCGTCGTGAACCGCGCCATGGTCCTGGAGGCGGCGTCCATGGCGGCGCTGGTGGCTGGGGCTCGGCGACGACGGCGTGCCCCACGAGGCGGTGGGGCCGAGCGCGCAGGCCGCGCACGTCGACGTCAAGGTCGCCGGTCATGGCGGTGTCCCCTCGGTGATGTTCAGGGACGGCGGACGATGACGGCGCCGTAGCCCGTGCTGGCGTGGAAATCGGCGACGGCACCGTCTGTGGTGTCAAGACACCGAACGCGCGTCAGGCGGCGCAGCGCCCCGGTTCCACGGCGGTGTCGAGCTCCGTGGCCTGGGCGACGACGGGCAGCAGCTCGGCCGTGGTCACCGCGTACGCGAGGTCCTCCTCGCTGTCCGCGCGCCCGAAGATCACGCCGACGACCTCGCCGTCGGTCGTCAGCACGGGCCCGCCCGAGTTGCCGGGGTGCACCTCGGCGGCCAGCGAGTACACCTCGCGGTCGCCACCGCCGATGCCTCCGGACTCGGGGACGCGGACGGTCCCGACGTCGAGCACCTGCGCGCCCGTCGAGATGAACGGCCCTCCATAGGGGTAGCCCTGGACGGCGGCGGTGTCGCCGGCCGCCAGGGTCGGGGCCACGGGCAGCGGGTCGGCGTCGAGCGCGTCGACGGCCACGACGGCGAGGTCGGCAACCGGGTCGAAGTAGACGACGCGCCCTTCGCGTGCGGCCCGTCCGGGCAGCTCCACGAGCGGGCGCTCGACGCCCGCCACGACGTGCGCGTTGGTGACCACCCGGTCGGGCGCGACGACGAACCCGGACCCCGTCGAGCTGGTCCCGCACGCGTACGCGGTGCCCCAGATCCGCGCGACCGAGCGGGCGGACGCCTCGAGCGCGGGGTCGGCGAGGTCGACGTCGGGCGCGGCCGGTGCCACACGCGGGCCGAGCAGTCCGTCGAGCCGTGGGAGTCCGTCGTCGAGCACCGCCGAGCGCATCTGGGCGAGCGTGCGGCTCACGGGTGTCGGGGTCAGGTCGTCGATGGTACGGAGCACGACCGACGACGAGACGGCCTGGGCGAGGCCCGGGGCGCCGGTCGCCTTGACCGCCGTGCCGACGAAGGAGATCGCCACCGCGGCGACGAGAAGATTGGCCACGCCCCCGAGCAGCCGCTCGAGAGGGCGCAACGGCGTGCGGTCCACCTGGCGCCGCAGACCGTGCCCGACGCCCGCGCCGGCCGAGGCGCCGAGCAGCGGCAGCATCACGGCGATGGCGAGCGTCGCAGGCGCCCGCCACTGAGACGTCGGCAGCGCGTCGTTGACGACGGGGACGACCCAGAACGCGGCGAGGCCTCCGGCCACGAGCCCGGCCAGGCCGCCGACCGTCGCCAGCAGGCCGCGGCCCAGCCCTGCGACGAGGGCGGCGACCAGGGCGACGACGAGGAGGAGGTCGACGGGGGTCACGGGTCCTCCTCCTCGCATGTCCGGGCGTCCGGGACGCCGACGATACGCGGTGGACCTGTGGCGTGCCTGTGCGAGTGGTCGGTGGTGCCGCGAGGCTGGACGTGCCGCAACCACGTCCAGACGGGAGTGCCCCATGTCCGACCAGACGACGCCGCAGGACCCGACGACGCAGCACCCGCAGCCGAAGCAGCCCGCGGACGACCTCGAGCCCCCCGGCCTCACCGGGGAGATGTCCCAGGAGCCGGACCACGGCGAGGAGACCTACGTCGGTTCCGGCCGCCTCGAGGGCAAGCGTGCGCTCATCACGGGCGGCGACTCGGGCATCGGCCGGGCGGTGGCGATCGCCTTCGCGCGCGAGGGAGCCGACGTCGCGATCTCCTACCTCCCCGAGGAGGAGGAGGACGCGCAGACGACCCGGCGCTGGATCGAGGAGGCGGGACGCAAGGCCGTCCTGCTGCCCGGCGACATCCGCGACGAGGCGTTCTGCCAGCAGCTCGTGGAGGACGCGGTCGCCGGCCTCGGCGGGCTCGACATTCTCGTCAACAACGCCGCCTACCAGATGTCCCAGGACGAGGGCCTGCGCGGCATCACCACCGAGCAGCTCGACCGCGTCCTCAAGACCAACGTCTACGCGATGTTCTGGATCACCAAGGCGGCGCTGGACCACCTCGGCAAGGGCGGCTCGATCATCAACACCACGTCGGTCCAGGCGTTCGAGCCGAGCCCGCAGCTCCTCGACTACGCCACGACGAAGGCCGCGATCCTCAACTTCACGAAGGGTCTCGCGCAGCAGCTCGCCGAGGAGGGGATCCGCGTGAACGCCGTGGCGCCGGGACCGATCTGGACGCCGCTCATCCCGGCCACCATGCCCGAGGAGAAGGTCGAGCAGTTCGGAGCAGACACGCCGCTCGGGCGTGCGGGCCAGCCCGCCGAGCTCGCGCCGGTGTACGTGTTCTTCGCCTCGCAGGAGTCGAGCTACGTCACCGGCGATCGTCTCGGCGTCACCGGAGGCCGCCCGCTCTGACGGGGGAGCCCTTCCGGCGGGAGGCCCGGTCAGCGACCGGTCCGCAGCGCCGCCGAGAGCAGCATGACCACCAGGGCCGTGAACGTCAGGAGTGTCACGGCACCGTCCGGCAGATGCAGCACGGTGCCCGCTGCCCGGAAGAGAGCCGACGCCACGAGCCACAGGACTAACGCGATCGCGAGCCGGGCGACGAGGTGCGATGGGCTTGTGCCGCCACGGCGAACCGGACGCGTGTCACGGCTCGGACGGGAAGCGCGCGGCGGCGCGGAGGACCCCGTCGGCACGGGCACCGCCGGCGCGGTCGCGGACCGCATCGACAGCTCGATCTCGAACCGCAGCGAGGTCAGTCGCTCGGGGGAGAGGATGCGCGGGCGGTCCAGCAGCGTCCGGAGCAGCGTCGACGTCGAGCACACGTCGACCCCGCCCAGCCGGGCGGTGGGTCGCCCGTCGCCGACGAAGCAGACGACCGGGACGAAGACGGCCGGGTCGAGCGAGGGCACGAGGGTGGCCACCGCGCGTGCCGCGTCGTGTGCGCCGTCGACGGCGTTCGTCCGCGCGTAGCCGTTCTGCCGCAGGACCCCGCGGCTGACCGTCACGGTCCCGCTCCACTGCTTCGCGTCGATGACGAAGACGCCGGTCGGGCCGACGGCCACGTGGTCGATGTTCGCCCGTGAGCGGCCGGGCCAGCGCACGTCGTGGAGCACGATCCACTCGGGCCCGAGCTGGTCGAGCACCGCCTGGACCGCCTGCTCGCCGGCGGCTCCCTTCTCGAACTGCTCGGCGTAGCGGAGCAACCGCTCGGCCTTCTCGCGCGCCCGGCGCGCGACGTCGTCGGCCGAGCCCCCTGCCGTGCTCATGACACGCCCTCCCGAGCGACGCCTCCGGCGGTCCCGATGGTTGCCGGGAGCGCCGCTGCCGGGACCAACGTCGCCGAGCGCGTCGCGGCCGGTCAAGGGCGGAGCCGGGTGAACTCCGGTCGAAGGGTCGGGAGCGGCGTCCGGGTCAGTCCCAGAGCCCGATGCCGTAGCCGATGAAGGCGAGCGCCATGGCGAGGACGACGATGCCGATCGCGGTGAGCCACAGCCAGGGCACGGCGCGGTGCGGGCCGTGCTCCTCGTGCCCCTGCGGCGCGCTCACCTGGCCGGCCTCGGGCGGCGTCTCCCCGGGCTCGACGCCGCCGCCCGGCCCGCTGCCACCCGCCGTCGGGGACAGGGCGGGGTCGGGGTCGGGCATGCCGCCCTCGCCGGCGCGCCGGGGGCGCTCGCGGTGCTCGTGCCGCTCGTCGTGCTGGTCCGCCATGCCTCGAGCGTCCGTGACCGCAGGGGCACTCGCACGGCGGGTCCCGCCGTCGGGCACGACGAGGCCCGGGCAGCACGCGCTGCCCGGGCCTCGACGTGCGGCAGGTCAGCTGCCGATGTCGTCCGTGTAGGCGACGTCCTTGGTCTCGCGCGTGAGCAGCAGCGCCACGAGCGTGACGAGCGCCGCGGCGCTCAGGTAGACGCCGACCAGCACCGTCGAGCCGCCCGCGAGCGTCCACAGCCACACGGCGATGAACGGGGCCACCGCGGCGCCGAGGATCGACGACAGGTTGTACGCCACCGCGGAGCCCGTGTACCGGACGTTGGCGGGGAACAGCTCGGGCAGCACGGCGGCCATCGGGCCGAACGTCAGACCCATGAGCGTGAAGCCGATGACGAGCACGCCCAGCACGCCCACCGTGCCGCCGGAGAACAGCGGCACGAAGAGCAGGCCGAACACGGCGATGCCGGCCGTGACGGCGAGCAGGTGCTTGCGCCGGCCGAACCGCTCGGCGAGCGGGCCGGAGACGAGCGTGAACACACCGAAGAACACGACGCCGAAGATGAGCATCCACAGGAAGTCGGTGCGCTCGTACCCGAGGCCGGCGGGCGTCTCGGTCGCCGGCGTCGTGCCGTACGTCAGCGTGAACGTCGTCATGAGGTAGAAGAGCACGTACGTGGCGAGCATGATGAACGTGCCCGCGACGATCTGGCGCCACGAGACGCGGAACGCGCGCGCGACCGGTACGTTGACGACCGCGTTGGCCTCCTGCACCTTCTGGAACGCGGGCGTCTCGATGAGCTTGAGGCGCACCCACAGGCCGACGACCACGAGGACCGCGCTCGCCAGGAACGGCACGCGCCAGCCCCACGCCTGGAACTGCTCGTCGCTCAGCCCGTTCGCCAGGCCGATGAACACCGTGTTGGCGAGGATGAAGCCGATCGGCGCGCCGAGCTGGGGGAACGTGCCCCAGATCGCGCGCCGCCCCTCGGGCGCGTTCTCGGTCGCGAGCAGCGCCGCGCCGCTCCACTCGCCGCCGAGGCCCAGGCCCTGGCAGAAGCGGCACAGCACGAGGATCGCGGGCGCGGCGACCGCCCAGCCCGGCGTCGACGCGGGCGGGATGAGACCGATGACGAACGTCGCCACACCCATGACGAGCAGCGAGGCGACGAGCGTGGCCTTGCGGCCGACGCGGTCGCCGAAGTGGCCGAACAGCACCGACCCGAGCGGGCGGGCGACGAACGCGACGCCGAACACCGCGAACGAGGCGAGCAGCGCCGTCGCGTGGCTCTGCGCGGCGAAGAACACGGTCGGGAACACGAGCACGGCCGCGGTGGCGTACGCGTAGAAGTCGTAGAACTCGATCGAGGTCCCGATGAGGGATGCGACGACGACGCGGCCGCGCGAGTTCGCGGGCGACGGCGTCGCGCCAGGCGCGCCTGAGGCGCCGGGGGCAGCGGTGGTGGTCATGGCCGAACGGTAGGGCGGTGTCCGCATCACGGGCAGGGCCGTCTTGGGATGCGGATGCATCCTTGACGGGAACGCCGTGCCGTGCCGTACGTCACGTTCTCCGCCGGCGGCGACACGCGCGGCGTCCCGTACCTGCGGCGTGTCGGCGAGCGGGCCGGTGCGGTCGGCGTGAAGGTGTGGTGAACGTGAATACGCGGGGGGATGCCGATGTTGGCACCACCGGACCGGGCGAGGAAAGATCGACGCGGCGCGCCGCACCACGGCGCCGGCGCACAGCCCAACGAGCACCTGGACGACGGGACGATGACAACGCGATGAACGATCTGCTGTACGTGAACGGTGGCAACCCGCTCGAGGGCACGATCACCGTGCGGGGGGCGAAGAACTTCGTCTCGAAGGCGATGGTGGCGTCCCTCCTGGGAGAGTCGCCCAGCGTGCTGCGCAACGTGCCGCAGATCCGTGACGTCGCCGTCGTGACGGGCCTGCTCGAGCTGCACGGCGTGACCGTCAAGTCGGACCCCGAGGCGGGCGTGCTCGACCTCGACCCGTCGAACGTCGAGTCCGCGCACGTCGCCGACATCGACGCGCACGCCGGCTCGAGCCGCATCCCGATCCTCTTCTGCGGGCCGCTGCTGCACCGCCTGGGCGAGGCGTTCATCCCCGACCTCGGCGGCTGCCGCATCGGCGACCGGCCCATCAACTACCACCTCGACATCCTGCGCCAGTTCGGCGCCGTCGTGGACAAGCGCCCCAACGGCATCCACCTGCGCGCGCCGCGCCGCCTGCAGGGCACGAAGATCTCCCTGCCGTACCCATCGGTGGGCGCGACCGAGCAGCTGCTGCTCACCGCGGTGCGCGCCGAGGGCATCACCGAGCTGTCCGGCGCCGCGATCGAGCCCGAGATCATGGACCTCATCGCCGTGCTGCAGAAGATGGGCGCGATCATCTCGGTCGACACCGACCGCGTCATCCGCATCGAGGGCGTCGACCGCCTCGACGGGTACTCGCACACCGCGCTCGGCGACCGCATCGAGACGGCGTCGTGGGCCTCCGCGGCGCTCGCCACGGGCGGCGACGTGACCATCAAGGGCGCGACGCAGCCCGAGATGATGACGTTCCTCAACACCTTCCGGAAGGTCGGCGGCCGGTTCGACGTCCAGGAGGACGGCATCCGGTTCTGGCACCCCGGCGGCGACCTCAAGTCGATCGTGCTCGAGACGGACGTCCACCCCGGGTTCATGACCGACTGGCAGCAGCCGCTCGTCGTCGCGCTGACGCAGGCCACGGGCCTGTCGATCGTGCACGAGACGGTGTACGAGAACCGCTTCGGGTTCACCGACGCGCTGCGCCAGATGGGCGCGACCATCCAGGTGTACAAGGAGTGCCTCGGCGGGCGCGACTGCCGGTTCGGCCAGCGCAACTTCCACCACTCCGCCGTCATCTCCGGCCCGACGCCGCTCGCCGCGGCCGACATCGAGGTCCCCGACCTGCGCGGCGGCTTCTCGCACCTCATCGCGGCGCTCGCCGCCAAGGGCACCTCGACCGTGCGTGGGATCAGCCTCATCGACCGCGGGTACGAGTCCTTCCAGGACAAGCTCGTGGCGCTCGGGGCCGACGTCTCCCGCGACTGAGCCGTCGCAGGCTCGGTCGCCATCGGGCGCGACTGAGCCGATCGGGCCGGAGGGCCGGGCGGTAGGCTCTGTCACCGTGCCGATCGCCCGCCCCACCTCCCGCGCCTACCGAGCCATCGCCTGGCTGGTGCGCCGCCTGATGTTCGCGCTCGTCCGCTACGAGTGGCGCGGCGCCGAGTACCTGCCGCGTCAGGGCGGGTTCATCGCCGCGGCCAACCACGCCACGGAGCTCGACGCGCTGACGTTCGCGCACTTCCTGTTCGACCACGGGTACGAGCCGCGCATCATGGCCAAGCGCAGCCTGTTCACGACGCCGGTGCTCGGCTCGATCCTGCGTGCCACCCGCATGATCCCGGTCGACCGGGGGAGCGCGGCCGCGGCCCGCTCGCTCGAGGCGGCGGCGGAGCAGCTCGGCGACGGCGCGTGCGTCGCGATCTTCCCCGAGGGCACCATCACGCGCGACCCGGACCTGTGGCCCATGGAGCCGAAGACGGGCCTCGCCCGCATCGCCCTCGCGACGCGCCTTCCGGTCGTCCCGATCGCCCAGTGGGGCGCGCACGAGATCCTGCCCCGGTACGGCCGCCTGCCGAGGCCGTTCCCGCGCAAGCGCGTGCAGATGGTCGCCGGCCCGCCGGTCGACCTGTCGGACCTCTACGACAAGCCCCTGGACGCGGTCGTGCTGCGCGAGGTCATGAACCGCGTCATGGACGCGATCACCGCGCTGCTGTCCGAGGTGCGCGGCGAGCCCGCGCCGGCCGCGCGGTTCGACCTGCGCAAGCACCCCGAGTACGAGGCGCGCCGCACCCACTACCCGCCGGTGGAGCGCCCGTGAGCGGCACGACGCCGGTGCGCGCCGCCGTCCTCGGCTCCGGCTCGTGGGG
This sequence comes from Isoptericola variabilis 225, assembly GCF_000215105.1. GTDB lineage: Bacteria > Actinomycetota > Actinomycetes > Actinomycetales > Cellulomonadaceae > Isoptericola > Isoptericola variabilis_A. Next base: position 2,265,606 of record NC_015588.1, on the reverse strand, counting down.
CACCACGTTCGCGATGGTGCTCGCCGACGCCGGCTGCGAGGTGCGCCTGTGGGGCCGCGACGAGACCGTGGCGCACGAGATCACGCACGAGCGCACGAACGCCCGGTACCTCCCGGGTGTCGAGCTTCCGCCGATCGTCGCGACGACCGACGCCGCGACGGCGCTCGCGGGCGCGAACCTCGTGGTCGTCGCCGTCCCGTCGCAGGTCGCGCGTGCCACGCTCGCGCGGCTGCGTCCCCACGTGGAGCCGGACGCCGTCGTCGTGTCCCTCATGAAGGGCGTCGAGCTCAGCACCGACGAGCGCATGAGCCAGGTCATCGCCGAGGTGCTGGAGATCCCCGAGCAGCGGGTCGTCGTGGTGTCCGGCCCGAACCTCGCGCTCGAGATCGCGGCCCGCCAGCCGACCGCGACCGTCGTCGCCGGCGTCGACGACGAGGCCACGCGGTTCGTCGCCGACGCCTGCTCCAACGCCTACTTCCGCCCGTACACGAACCGCGACGTCATCGGCGTCGAGCTGTGCGGCGCGGCCAAGAACGTCATCGCGCTGGCCGTCGGCATGGCCCAGGGCCGCGGCTTCGGATACAACACGACGGCCACCGTCATCACCCGCGGGCTGGTCGAGATCACGCGGCTCGGGCTCGCGCTCGGCGCCGACGTCGAGACCTTCTCCGGCCTGGCCGGGATGGGCGACCTCGTCGCCACGTGCACGTCGCCGCAGTCGCGCAACCACCGTCTCGGCAGGTACGTGGGCGAGGGCATGTCGCTCGAGGACGCCGTCGCGGCCACGGGGACCACTGCCGAGGGCGTGAAGTCGTGCCGGTCGGTGCTCGAGCTCGCGCAGCACCACGGCGTCGACATGCCGATCACGGCGGGCGTCGTCGCCGTCCTGCACGAGGGCCTGCCCGTCGACGAGATGGCACGCGGGCTGCTCGCACGCCCCCAGAAGGCCGAGGGTGTCGGCGCCTGAGCGCTAGTCGTGTCGCACGTCGACGACGACGCGCGCCGGGTCGGACAGCGCGAACACGCGGAACGGGCGGCGCTCGCCGTCGACCCCGATGAACGCCGTCGAGTACCCCTCGAACCAGAACCGGTACACGACCTCCTCGACGGCCTCGGTGCCGTCCGGGTCGACCGGGCCGCCGTCGTACTCCGGCACGCCGCTGTCGTCGGGCATGGCCGTGCCGGAGATGACCACCTGCAGGATCGCGTCGCCGTCGACGTCGACGGGGTTGCCGCTGCCGTCGTCGACGGCCTCGTCGACGTACTCGACGCGCCAGCCGGGCGTGCCGGAACCGCCGAGGTCGAACACGACGCGGTCGAAGCCGTCGTGCGCGCCGACGCGGACGTCGGTCACCGTGAGGCGCGCGTCACCGCCGGGCTCCGCGGTGTCGGGCTCGGTGTTCGCCGCGAACGGCGGGGCCGATCCCGTGGGCTCGTCGGTGCTCGTGTCGTCGCCCGTGTCGTCGTCGGGGTCGGCGGTGCCGGGGCTCGCGGTGCCCGACGGCGCGGCGTCGTCGGTCGGGGACGCCGTGTCGGTGGGCGTGGGTGCCGAGGTGGTCGGGTTGCCGCCCGTGCCGTACCCGGGCTGGCCCTCGCCGCCGGTGCAGGCGCCCACGAGCAGCAGGGCCGCGGCGGCGAGCGCGGCGGCGGACCGTCGGGTCCGGGACGTGGTCCTCATGGTCCGACGGTGGCACGCGCAGGTGACGACCGCAGCGCGACACGGACACGATCCGATCACTCTTGCCGTGTCAGACGCGTGATGGGATCTGGCCCACCACGCTTCTGACACGTCAGAGAGTGCGCAGCGCCCGGTCGAGGTCGGCCCAGAGGTCCTCGACGTCCTCGACGCCGACCGACAGGCGCAGCAGGTCCTCGGGCACCGTCGTCGACTCGGTCGTGAAGCGGCGGCGGCGCTCGAGCGTCGACTCGACGCCGCCGAGCGACGTCGCGGGGACCCACAGCCGCACGGCGGCGACGACCGCGTCGGCCGCCGCGACCCCGCCGCGCGGCCGCAGTCCGAGGATCGCGCCGAACCCGGTCATCTGCCGCGACGCCCGCTCGTGGCCCGGGTCGGCGGGCAGCGACGGATGGCGCACCTCGGCGACGGCCGGGTGCTCGGCGAGGCGACGCGCGAGCTCGGCCGCGTTCGCGTTCGCGCGCTCGACCCGCAGGTGCAGCGTCCGCAGGCCGCGCAGCGCGAGGAAGACCTCCATCGGCCCGGCGATCGAGCCGTGCAGCGTCCGGTAGGCCCGCACGTCGGCCGCGATCGCGTCGTCGTTCGTCACGACCGCGCCGAGGACGACGTCGGAGTGCCCGGCCAGGTACTTCGTCACCGAGTGCACGACGACGTCGGCCCCGAGCTCGAGCGGCCGCTGCCCGAGCGGCGTCGCGAACGTGTTGTCGACGACGGTGCGCACGCCCCGCTCGCGCGCCGCGGCGAGGATCGCCGGGAGGTCCGCCACCTCGAGCATCGGGTTGGTCGGCGACTCGGCGAGGAGCAGCGATGCCCCGGCGAGCGCCGCGACGACCTGGTCGGTGTCCGCGATGTCGACCCGGCGGACCTCGACGCCGTGCCGCGCGGCAAGGTCGTCGAGGTAGCCGAGCGTGACCTGGTAGGCGTGGCGCGGCACGACGACGGCGCCGCCGTCGGGCACGGCGCCGAGCGTGGCCGCGATCGCGGCCATGCCGGAGCCGAAGACGACGCCGTGCTCGCCGCCCTCGAGCGCCGCGAGGGCCTCCTCGAAGGGTCGCCACGTCTCCGTGCCCGAACGCGTGTAGAGCAGCTCGCCGTCGCCCGGCGTGCCCTGCGAGACGTACGTCGAGCTCAGCACCACCGGCGGGTTGACCGGGCCGCCCTGCACGCGCGGCGGGCGCCCGGCCGTGACGGCGACCGTGGCGGGGGAGAGCTGACCGGTGACCTCGTGCGTCATGCGCGCAGCGTACGACGGCTGCCCGCGGCGACGACGGGCCGTCTCGGTCGCTGCGGGCGTGACGCCCTACTCCAGCGGGCCGAGCAACGACTGGGCGACGGTCGAGTGCGCGGACTCGTCGTCGGACGGGTGGAAGATGCCCGCGAGCACGTCGCGGTACAGGCGGCCGAGCTCCGAGCGGTTGAAGTACGTCGACCCGCCCGAGCAGCGGATCGCCTCGTCGACGACGTAGCGCGCCGTCTCGGTCGCCCGGACCTTGAGGCCCGCCGTCGCGCGGAACCAGCCCGCACCGCGGTCGACGAGCGCGTCGACCTCGCCGGCGAGCTGGTCGAGCTGCGGCCAGATGCCGTCGAGCGCGAGCGCGGCCGAGGCGACGCGCCACCGGATGTCCGGGTCCTGCGAGTAGGCCTTGCCGGTCTTCATCGACCGCCGGCGGCCGACCGTCTCGACGGCGAGCTGGAGCGCGCGGTCGGCGATCCCCGTGTAGACGGAGGCGAGCAGGATCTCGAACGACGTGAAGATGCCCAGCACGTACGGGTCGAGGCTCGGGCCGGGCTGCAGGCGGCGGATGACACGGTCGGCGCGCGCGTGCGCGCCGTCGAGCACCGTGGTGCACGACTGCGACGCGCGCATGCCGAGGGTGTCCCAGTCGTCGAGGATCTCGAACCCCCCGCCGTCGCGCGTGACGAACGCGTGCACGATGCGCGGGTCGTCGGGGTCCGTGGTGTCGTCGAGGCCCATGACGCCGAGGCGGGTCCAGCCCGGCGAGTTCGACGTGAAGATCTTCCGGCCGTGGAACGTGTAGCCGCCGTCGCCGTCGGGCCGCGCCTCCGTGCGCGAGCCGAGCAGCACGAGGTCGTTGCCCGCCTCGGAGTAGCCGAAGCCGAACACCTCGCCGTGCGCGGTCTCGCGCAGCAGCCAGTCGAGCGAGTCGTCGCCGCGCTCGTGCAGGTAGCGCGCGACGGCGACCCACACGTGGTGCATGTTGACCGCCAGCGCGGTTGCCGGGGCGGCGCCCGCGAGGCGCGCCTGCTCGCGGGCCGTCTCGCGCAGCGTCAGCCCGGCGCCCCCCAGGTGCTCGGGGACCATCGCCTGCAGGTAGCCGGCGGCCTTGAGGTCGGCGAGGTCGTCGGCGAAGAACGTGTTCTCGCGGTCGTGGTCCGCGGCCCGGCCGCGGATCGTGGCCAGGAGGTCGTCGGTGAGGATCTGCCGGTCGGTGAACGTCGCGGGGTTGGCGGCCATGGCCCGATTCAACCACCGCCTGTCGCCCGGCGAGCGGGTGCCCGACGGCGTCACCGCGGTCCGGCGCAGCGCTCGCCCGCGCGGGGTTGCGGGTCGTATAGGGTCGGGCCGATGTCCGACGCCACCACCGCCCCCGTCCCCGCCGTGCCCGACCCGGCCGACGGCACGCCGCGCAAGCCGCGGGTCGCCCTGCTCTTCGGCGGTCGCTCCGGCGAGCACGCCATCTCGGCCGCGACGGCCGCCGGCGTGCTGGGTGCGATCGACCGGTCGAAGTACGACGTCGTGCCGGTCGGCATCACCCGTGAGGGCCGGTGGGTCGTCGCCGAGGACTCCCCGGAGCGGTGGCAGATCACGGGCGGCCGGCTCCCCGAGGTCACCGACGAGACCGGCGGCGAGGTCGTGCTGTCGCTCACGCGCGGCGAGCGGACCCTGCGCGTGCTCGAGCCGGGCGCCGTGCCGGCGCTGCTCGGCGAGGTCGACGTCGTCTTCCCGCTCCTGCACGGGCCCTACGGCGAGGACGGCACGATCCAGGGCATGCTCGAGCTCGCCGACGTCCGGTACGTCGGCGCGGGCGTCCTGGCCTCGGCCGTGGGGATGGACAAGCACTTCATGAAGCTCGTGCTCGCCGGGCACGGGCTTCCCGTCGGGCCGTACACGGTCATCCGGCCGCGGGACTGGGAGCGCAGCCCGAAGGTCTGCGCCCAGACGGTCGAGACGCTCGGCCTGCCGGTGTTCGTCAAGCCCGCGCGCGCGGGCTCGTCGCTCGGCATCACGCGCGTCGACGACCTCGCCGACTTGCCGGCCGCCGTCGAGGCCGCGCGTGAGCACGACCCCAAGGTCATCGTCGAGGCTGCCGTGCACGGCCGCGAGATCGAGTGCGCCGTGCTGGGCGGGCGCGGGGGAGCGGCGCCGCGCGCGTCGCTGCCGGGCGAGATCGTCGTCGACCACGACACGCACGCGTTCTACGACTTCGAGGCCAAGTACCTCGACGAGGCGCACGTGAAGCTCGAGTGCCCCGCCGACCTGCCCGAGCACCTCACCGAGGAGATCCGCCGCCTCGCCGTGCGGACGTTCGAGGCCGTCGGCGCCGAGGGGCTCTCGCGCGTCGACGTGTTCGTCACCCCCGACGAGCAGGTCGTCGTCAACGAGATCAACACCATGCCCGGGTTCACGCCGTACTCGATGTACCCGCGGATGTGGGAGGCGTCGGGGCTGAGCTACCCCGAGCTCGTCGACGAGCTCATCCAGCTCGCGCTCGAGCGTCGCACGGGCCTGCGCTGACCCCCGCCGAGGTAGCGCTGCGCGCGCCGAGGTAGCGCCGGGGTCAGTGCTCGCCCGGCTCGCCGGGCAGGACGATCTCCGACAGGGGCCCGGGCGCCCAGGCGACCTCCCAGCGGAAGCCGTCCGGGTCGGCGAAGTACCCGGAGTACCCGCCCCACGCCCGGTCGACGGCGTCACTCACCATCGGTGCACCGGCGCGACGTGCGTCGTCGAGCACCTGGTCGATGGCGGACGGCGACGCGAGGTTGTGCGCGAGCGTGACCGGCGGCGTCCCGTCGCGGCCGACCGGGCCGATCTCCTCGCGGGCGTGCCCCTCGTCCCACAGGGAGAGGACGAGGTGCTCGCCCACGCGAAACATGAGTACCTCCCCGGGAGCCTCCAGCAGCGGCTCCCAACCGAGGCCGTCGACGTAGAAGCGCCGCGTCGCGGTCAGATCCCCGACGACGAGCGTGACGAGACTCAGGCGTTGGTCCATGAGGGCACGCTGCCACGCGCGTCCGACACGCGCGCTACTTCGGCGGGTGGTGCGCTACTTCGGCGGGTGGAGCGCTACCTCGGCGGGTGGAGCGCTACCTCGGCGGAGGGGTCAGGTGCACGCGCGCGTCTGCTCGACGTGACCCACGGCCTGGGCGAGGTCGGCGACGAACGCCGTGGAGTGCGTCTCGGTCACGGCGGGCGGCACGACGACCTCGACGGCGGGATCGCGGCCGTAGGTCGTGAAGCGCCACGTCCCCTCGCCGTCGGTCACGACGATCCAGTCCACGGTGCCCGCAGCCGACTCCACCCGCTGGCAGTCCGTCGACGGGCCGGGCGGGGTGACGCCGCAGCGCAGCGTCACGGCGGCGCCCGGCTCGCCCCATGCGGCCGTCGCCTGAGCGTTGGTCTTGACCTTGGGAAGGTCCTCGGCCAGCCGGTCGGGCAGCGCGAGCATCACCTCGGCACACACGGGGTTGGCCGCGTCCTCGGCTGCCTCGACGCCGATCGTCGGGGCGCAGCCGGCCAGCACGGCGACGACGGGCGTGGCCAGGAGCAGCGGCACGGCACGGCGGAGCACGGCCCCACCGTACCCGGCCGCCCCGGGCGTCCCGGCGGATAGGGTTCCGTGCGTGACCGACCCCGCCCTGCTGGTCCGCGACCTCGACGAGACCGAGCTCCTCGCCCGCGTCTTCCCGCTGCTGCCACCGGGCGAGGCGACGGACGTCGGGCCCGGCGACGACGCGGCCGTGGTCCGCGCGCCCGACGGGCGCTACGTCGTCTCGACCGACGTGCTCGTCGAGGACCGGCACTTCCGGCGTCGGTGGTCGTCCGGGTACGACGTCGGACGGCGGGCCGCGGTGCAGAACCTCGCGGACGTCGCGGCCATGGGTGCGCGGCCGACGGCCCTCGTCGTGTCGCTCGTCGTGCCGGGAGACCTGCCGGTCGCGTGGGTCACTGACCTGGCCCGCGGCCTCGCGGACGCGACGTCGCCCGTCGGCGCCGCGGTGGTCGGGGGAGACCTGTCCGGCGGCGACGCGGTGGTCGTCGCCGTGACCGTGCACGGGGACCTCGCCGGCCGCCGTCCGGTGCTGCGCTCGGGTGCGCGCGCGGGCGACGTCGTCGCCCACGCGGGCGTGCGCGGCCGTTCGGCCGCGGGGCTCGCGCTGCTCGACGCCCGCACGGCCGTCCCGTCCGACGGCGCGCCGGGGGCGTCAGGCCCGTTCGCGCCGCTCGTCGCGGGCTACCTGCGCCCGTGGGCACCGCTGGACGCGGGCCCGGCCGCAGCCGACGCCGGTACGACGGCGATGCTCGACGTCTCGGACGGCCTCCTGCGCGACGCCGGGCGCCTCGCCCGGGCGAGCGGCGTCGTCGTCGACCTCGACCGCGCGGCGCTCGAGCCCGACGTCGCCGAGCTGGCGGACGCCGCCAGGGCGCTCGGTTCCGAGGACCCGGAGGGCACCGCGCTCGCGTGGGTGCTGTCCGGTGGGGAGGACCACGGCTTGCTGGCCACGTTCCCGGCCGGGACGCCGCTGCCCGAGCCGTTCCGCGCCGTCGGTCACGTGCGCGCGCTCGACGGGCAGGGGCCGCGGGTCACGCTCGACGGGCACGAGCCCGCCGTGGGACCCGGGTGGGACCACTTCGGTGGTCGGTGAGCTCAGCCGCGGCGGTAGCGCACCTGCGTGACCGGGGTGCCGCCGACCTCGTCGATGCGCTCGATGCCGTCCGGGTGGAAGCCGTGGCGGCGGTAGAAGTGGCGGGCGCGCTCGCTCGTCGCGGGCACCCACAGCGACATGGGCGTGCCGTCCGAGACGTCCGCGAGGACGGTGCGCATGAGGTCACGCGCGACGCCCCGCCCCCAGGCCTCGGGGTCCAGGTAGATGGCGTAGAGCTCGAGGTCGCCCGGCTCGGCGTCCTCGTCGCGCGACGGGCCCCAGCTCGCGAACCCGAGCATGCGGCCGTCGGCCTCGGCGACGATGGTGGTGCCCCGCCCCTCGGAGAGGATCCTGGTCCACTCCTCGAGGCGACTCTCCGGGCCGAGCGTGTCGAGGTACTCGGGCGGCAGGATGCCGGCGTGCGCCTGCTTCCACGACGCCACGTGCACGCGGGCGATCGCAGGGGCGTCGCCCGGCGTCGCGGACCGGATGACAACGTCGTTGTCGGTCTGCACCATCATGCGCACAGCCTGCCACGGCGGCGGCTCGACCGCCAAGGGCGTTTGGTGAATGCTTCACGAACTCTTTGCAGAGCGAACGATCCTGCCCGGACGCAGCACGACGCCCGCCGGGCGGACCCGGCGGGCGTCGTGGAAGTCGGTGCGTCGGAGCCGACGCGCGACGGCTCAGGCCTGGCGCTGCACCTTGCCGGCCTTGAGGCACGAGGTGCAGACGTTGACGCGCTTCGGGGTGCCCGCGACGACGGCACGCACGCGCTGGATGTTCGGGTTCCAGCGGCGCTTGGTGCGGATGTGGGAGTGCGAGATGCTGTGCCCGAAGCCCGGGCCCTTGCCGCAGACGTCGCAGTTGGCAGCCACGGTGTCTCCTGAATCGTCGTGACACGTCCCGCGCGAGAGCGCAGCAGGACGTGATGCTGGTGGTCGAGGGGAGGCCCGGGACAGCCCGGGCAACCGTACGAGGATAGCCGATCCGCGCGAGTTGCCTCAACGTGGGTTCGGTCACCGCTACGGTGGAGCCGGACGGGCGCCGGCCCGTCCCCAGGGTACGCGAGAGGAGCCCGTGGCCCGGACGGACCCGAGGAGGCGCGTTTGACCGAGGCCGAGCTGCTCGACGCCGCGGTCGTGCGCACCTGGGCGCGGCTCGCGGCCGAGGCCCTCGGGCGGGCGCGCACCGCGCTCGACGGCGTCAACGTCTTCCCCGTGGCCGACGGCGACACGGGCACGAACATGCACCTCACGCTGCGCGAGGCCGCCGACGCGATCCGCGACACGCCCGACGACGCCGGCGGCGCCCGCCTCCTGCGGCTCATGGCCCGCGGCGCCCTCCTCGGCGCGCGGGGCAACTCGGGCGTGATCCTCAGCGAGTGGCTGCGCGGCCTGGCCGTGGCCGCCACGCACCGCGACCCGCTCGCGCCCGCGCTCGATGCCGCCGCCCGCAGCGCGCGCCGCGCGGTCGCGCACCCCGAGCCCGGGACCATCCTCACCGCGGCCGAGGTCGCGGCCGCCGCGGCGCGCGACGCCGCCGCGGGCCCGGCCGGCCCGGAGGCCGCGCCGGCCCCGGCCGACGGGCACGACGCGGCGACGCAGGCCGTGCTCGACGCCGCCCGGCGCGGGGCGCGCGAGGCCGCGCTCTCGAGCCCCGCCTCGCTCGCGGCGCTGCGCGCGGCCGGCGTGCTCGACGCCGGCGCGTGCGGCCTCGTCCTCGTCCTGCACGCCCTCGCCGAGGCCCAGCGCGTCGCCGGGGGCGGACGGGTGTCGGAGGCGCCGGGCACCATGACGCCCGTGACGCTCGACCTCGACCTCGGCCCGGCGGCCGTCACCGGCACCGCGCCCGCTACCGTGCCGCCCGGCGTCGTCGCGGGCGTCCCCGCGGCCGACGGCGAGGAGCTCGAGCTCATGTTCGTGCTGCACCGTCCCGCGGGCGCCGCCGAGTTCGCGCCCGGCGAGGTGGGCGAGGCGCTGCGCGCCGAGCTCGGCGAGGTCGGCGACTCGGTCGTCGTCGTGGGCGGCGGCCAGGACGACGCCGAGGACGCCGACACCGTCTGGCAGGCGCACGTGCACACGCCCGACCTGGACGCGGCGCTCGCGGTCGCGCGGAGATGGGCCGGCCGGGGCGACGTCTCGCACGTCCACGTCCGCCACCTCGCCGTGCCGCCCGTCGGGTGGGGCGTGGTCGCCGCGACCGACGCCCCGGCGCTCGCGGCCGACCTCGCGCGCGGCGGCGCCGTCGTGCTCCTCGCGCTCGACGTGACCGTCTCGGCCGACGACCTCGCCCAGGCCGCGCTACGGCGCCGGCGCCCGGCGGGTGCTCGTCCTGCCCGGGCCGGTGCCCGAACGCCGCGACGGGCGTCCCCGCAGCGCTCGCGCGCCGCGGGGCGGGCCGCCCTGCGGACGCGGACGACGAGCGCCCGGTCGACGACGACGTCGAGGCGGTCGTCGTGCACGCGCCCGACGACGCGCACGTCGTCACCGCCGTCGCCGTCGCCGCGGACGCGGTCGACGCCGCCGACGGCCGCGACGTCGACGTCGCCGCCGCGGTCCGCGGGGCGCTCGGCCGCCTGCGCACCGCCCGCGCCGACGCCGCCGGCTGCGGCGCGGTCCTCGCCGAGCTGCTGGCGGCCGGCGGGCCGCCCGTGCTCGTCACGGTCCTCGTCGACGACGCCGTGCCGCCCGCCGTCGTCGGCGACCTCGAGGCGGTGGCGGCCCGGGAGGCCCCCGGGGCCGACGTCGTCGTGCTGCCGACGGGACGCCCGGGCGCCGGGGTGACGCTGTGCGTGGAGGAGCAGGAGGACTGATGGGCCGCGAGGACGAGAAGCTCTCGGCGGTGCTCGGCGCCCGGACCGCGGGCTCGCTCGGCAAGCTGGGGCTGGAGACGGTCGGCGACCTGCTGCGGCACTACCCGCGCCGGTACGGCGACCCGGGCACGCTCACGGACATGGACAGGCTCGCGCTCGGCGAGCACGTGACGGTCATGGCGCGCGTCGCCCGTGCGACCGTGCGGCAGATGCGCAGCCGTGGCGGCGCGCTCCTGCAGGCGGTGGTGACCGACGGGCGCCACGAGCTGCAGCTCACCTTCTTCGCCAAGCGGCCCGGGGCGCTGCGGCCGCACGAGGACAAGCTGCGCCCGGGGCGCGTCGGCCTGTTCACGGGCGTCGTCAGCGCGTACCGGGGCCAGCGCCAGCTCACGCACCCCGACTACGTGCTCGTGGGCGTCGACGCCGACGACGAGGAGTCGGCGATGTTCGAGGCGAGCAGGCCCATCCCGATCTACCCGGCGTCGGCGTCGGTGCCGAGCTGGCGGATCCAGCGCGCGGTGCGCACGGTGCTCGACCCGCTCACGGCGCAGGACGTCGACGACCCGGTGCCGGTCGAGGTCCGGGCCAGGCTGGGCCTGCCGGACCGGCTCGACGCGCTGCGCCGCATCCACGTGCCCGCCGACGCGCGCGACTGGCAGCAGGCGCGCGACCGCTTCCGCTTCGAGGAGGCGTTCGTCCTCCAGGCCGCGCTCGCGCAGCGCCGCGCGGCCGCGGCGGAGCAGGAGGCGACGGCCCGGCCGCCGCGCGCGCCCGGCGAGCCGAGCATCCTCGTCGACTTCGACGCGCAGCTGCCGTTCACCCTCACCGAGGGGCAGCGCTCGGTCGGCGAGGACATCGCGCGCGAGCTCGCGCAGCCGCGGCCCATGCAGCGGCTGCTACAGGGCGAGGTCGGCTCGGGCAAGACGGTCGTGGCGCTGCGGGCCATGCTCCAGGTGGTCGACGCCGGCGGGCAGGCCGCGCTGCTGGCACCGACCGAGGTGCTCGCCGCGCAGCACGCCCGCACCCTGCGCCAGCTGCTCGGCCCGCTCGCCGAGGGCGGCCTGCTCGGCGGCGCCGCGAACGGCACGCGGGTCGCGCTCCTCACCGGCTCGCTCGGCGCCGCGGCGCGCAAGGAGGCCCTGCTGCAGGCCGCGAGCGGAGAGGCGGGGATCATCGTCGGGACGCACGCGCTGCTCGGCGAGCACGTGCAGTTCGCCGACCTGGGGCTCGTCGTCGTCGACGAGCAGCACCGGTTCGGCGTCGAGCAGCGCGACGCGCTGCGCGCCAAGGGCCGCGTGGCCCCGCACCTGCTCGTCATGACGGCCACGCCGATCCCGCGCACCGTCGCGATGACCGTGTTCGGCGACCTCGAGACGTCGTCGCTGACCGAGATCCCGGCCGGGCGCTCCGGCATCACGACCCACGTGGTCCCCGCGGCCAACCCCGTGTGGATGGACCGCACCTGGGCGCGCGTGCGCGAGGAGGTCGACGCGGGCCACCGCGCGTACGTCGTGTGCCCGCGCATCCACCCCGACGCGGACGTCCCGACGTCGGGCGCGGCCGCGGCGTCGGCCGAGTTCGACGACGTGCCCGACTTCCTCGAGCTCACCGAGGGCGAGGCGACGTCGGACCGCCCGCCGCTGCGCGCGGTGCTCGAGGTCGCGGACATGCTGCGCACGCTGCCGCAGCTCGACGGGATCGAGGTCGGCGTCCTGCACGGGCAGATGGCCCCGGCCGACAAGGACGCCGTGATGGCCCGCTTCGCGTCGGGCGAGGTGCAGGTGCTCGTGTCGACGACGGTGATCGAGGTCGGCGTCGACGTCCCCGAGGCGACGGTCATGGTCGTGTACGACGCCGACCGCTTCGGCCTGTCGCAGCTGCACCAGCTGCGCGGCCGCGTCGGGCGCGGGAGCGCGCCCGGCCTGTGCCTGCTCGTCTCGACGGCGGAGCCCGGCACGCCCGCGGCCGCGCGTGTCGAGGCGCTCGCCGAGACGACCGACGGGTTCAGGCTCGCGACGCTCGACCTCGAGCTGCGCTCGGAGGGCGACGTGCTCGGCGCGGCGCAGTCGGGCCGGTCGAGCTCGCTGCGCCTGCTACGGGTCGTCAAGGACGCGGACGTGATCGAGCAGGCTCGGCGCGAGGCGACCGCCGTCGTCGAGGCGGACCCCGAGCTGCACCACCAGCCCGCGCTGCGTGGCGCGATCGAGGCGCAGCTCGACGACGAGCAGGAGGAGTTCCTCGAGCGCGCGTGACCTACGCTCGCGGGTATGACGAGGATCGTGGCCGGGACGGTCGGCGGGCGCACCATCGCGGTGCCGCCCAAGGGCACGCGTCCCACGAGCGACCGGGTCCGCGAGGCGATCTTCTCCCGGCTCGAGCACCTCGACGTGCTCGACGGCGGCCGCGTGCTCGACCTGTTCGCCGGCTCGGGCGCGCTCGGCCTCGAGGCGGCGAGCCGCGGCGCGGTGGAGGTCGTGCTCGTGGACTCCGCGCGCCGGGCCGCCGACGTCGCGCGGCGCAACGTCGCCGACCTCGGGCTCACCGGGACCGTGCGGGTCGTCGCCGACACCGCCGAGCGGTACTCGGCCGGCGCCGTCGGGCCGTTCGACGTCGTGTTCCTCGACCCGCCGTACGACCTGGCGGAGCCGGCGCTCGCCGTCGTGCTCGAGCACCTCGCCGCGCCGGGCGTGCTCGCCCGCGGTGCCGTCGTCGTCGTCGAGCGCTCGACCCGCAGCCCCGAGCCGACGTGGCCCGCCGGACTCGAGCCGTTCGCGCGCAAGGACTACGGCGAGACGGCCGTGCACTACGCCGAGCCCACGGCCTAGCAGTTCGGGGAGCGGGCACCTGACACCTCCGAGGAGCCTCGGACGATTCGGCGCGGCTCCGGGTTAGCGTGGCGGCGTGACCACCGCAGTCTGCCCCGGGTCGTTCGACCCGATCACGCTCGGCCACCTCGACATCGTGCGCCGGGCGCGCCGCATGTTCGACGTCGTGGTCGTCGGCGTCGCGCGCAACGCCTCGAAGACCGCCCTGCTCACGCCCGCCGAGCGCGTCGAGGTCGCGCGCGAGGCGCTCGCGGCGGACCCGGAGACGGCCGACGTGCGCGTCGCCGAGGTGCCGGGCCTGCTCGTCGACTTCTGCCGCGAGGTGGGCGCCGTCGCGGTGGTCAAGGGCCTGCGCGGGGGAGCGGACTTCGACTCCGAGCTGCCGATGGCCCTCATGAACCGGCACCTGACGGGTCTGGAGACCGTCTTCGTGCCGGGCGACCAGCGCTACGCGCACGTCGCGTCGTCGCTGGCGAAGGACATCGCCCGCCACGGCGGGCCGATCGACGACCTCGTACCGCCCGGCGCGGCCGCGGCGGTGCGTGCGGCGTTGGCGCGCTGAGGACACGTCGAGGGGGACGACGACATGGCCAGACCGACCGTACCGAGCGAAGCGATGCACCAGATGACGAGCGACACGAACCACAACCCGACCGCCGGCCTGCTCGAGATCCTCGAGGATCTCGCCGCGCTGCTCGAGAACGCGCGCGCGGTGCCGCTGTCGCCCAACGTCAAGGTCGACCGCGACCAGGCGCTCGGGCTGGTCGACGAGCTGCGCGACGCGCTGCCCACGCAGGTCGCCCGCGCCGACGAGGTGCTCGCCCAGGCGGAGCGCACGCTCCAGGACGCGCACCGGCAGGCGGAGGAGATCGTCGCGTCGGCGCGCGCCCGCGCGATCGAGCTCGTCGAGCACGAGCAGGTCGTCGTCCAGGCCCGCTCGCGCGCGGCCGAGATCGTCGCCGAGGCCGAGCGCAAGGCGGCCGAGCTGCGCTCCGACGCCGACCAGTACTGCGACTCGCGGCTGGCCGAGTTCGAGCAGGACCTCGCGGGGCTCACGCGGCAGGTCCAGGCCGGCCGGGCGAAGCTGGCGGAGCGGTTCGACGGCGGCGGGCCGCGCGTGCGGTGGGACTCGGTGACCGACCCGCAGTGGCCCCAGGAGAAGGCCGGCCGCCCGGCCTGAGACTTCTCTCACGTTGCGGGGCGGCTGTTGGTCGCCCCGGGCGCATCGCGTAGACTGGAGCGCTGGCCCGGGACCGGGCCGCACGACCACACCCGTACCCACCTGCCTGGAGCCTGCCATCAGCACCGCCAAGCGCTCGCCGCTCGTGCTCGACACGCACGAGCTGTCGCGTCGACCCGGGACGATGCGCGAGATCTCGCGCGTCGTGCAGGCGCCTGCCGACCTGGGCGCGTCGGTCATCGGCATCCCCGAGGGCAGCGAGCTGCTGCTGGGGCTGCGGCTCGAGGCCGTCATGGAGGGCGTGCTCGTCTCGGGTGCCGTGCGCGGCACGGCGACCGGCGAGTGCGTCCGCTGCCTCGACCCGCTCGAGCGCGAGGTCACGGTTCACGTGCAGGAGCTCTTCGTCTACCCGGAGCGTGCGCAGGCGGCCGAGGCCGCGGGCGACGACGACGCCGACGACGAGTCCGTGCTCACCGACGACCAGGCGGACATCGAGCCCGCGGTTCGGGATTCGGTCGTCACTGCACTACCATTTCAACCGCTGTGCCGGGAGGACTGCCCGGGCCTGTGCTCCGGGTGCGGAGCGCGCCTGGCCGACGACCCCGGTCACCATCACGACGTCGTCGACCCTCGCTGGGCGGCGCTGAAGACCATGCTCGAGGAGTCGAGCGTGTCCGACGAGACGAAAGAGAGCTAGCCGTGGCTGTTCCGAAGCGCAAGATGTCGCGCAGCAACACCCGTGCGCGTCGCTCGCAGTGGAAGACCACCGCGGCGAACCTCGCGACGTGCCCGAACTGCAAGGGTCAGAAGCTGTCCCACGCGGCGTGCCCCACCTGCGGCACGTACAAGGGCCGCCAGTACGCCGAGGCGCTGCGCACCGAGCACGCGGGCTGACATGCCCCCGCACGGCACCCGGCAGCGTCCGGAGCCGACCGCTCTTCTCGAGAAGCTCGGGGTCCACCTGGACCCCGAGCTTCTCGTCCTTGCCCTGACGCACCGGTCCTTCGCGCACGAGGCCGGGGGCATCCCGACGAACGAGCGGCTCGAGTTCCTGGGCGACACCGTGCTCGGCCTCGTCGTCACCGAGGCGCTGTACCGCCGCCACCCGGAGCAGTCCGAGGGCGAGCTCGCGAAGATGCGCGCGGCCACGGTCTCGCAGCGCTCGCTGGCCGCCGTCGCGCGGCGCCTCGAGCTCGGCCGGTACATCCTGCTCGGCAAGGGCGAGATGCGGACGCGCGGGTACGACAAGGACTCGATCCTGTCGGACACGGTGGAGGCGCTCATCGGCGCGACCTACCTGTCGCACGGCCTCGAGGTCGCGCGCGACCTCGTGCACCGGCTCGTCGACACGACCCTGACGCGCGCCGCCGACCTGGGCGCGGGCCTCGACTGGAAGACGTCGCTGCAGGAGGCCGCCGCGCTGCGCGGCTTCGGCGCGCCGGTCTACGAGGTCGTCGCCGAGGGACCCGAGCACGCGCGCGTCTTCCACGCGCAGGTCACCGCCGGTCCCGTCGTCGGGCTCGGCGAGGGCACGGCCAAGAAGCACGCCGAACAGGCCGCGGCGGAGCAGGCGTACCGGGCGATCGTCGCGCTGGGCGACGGCGAGACGGTCGCCGACGGCACGCCCGCCGATGCCTGAGCTGCCCGAGGTCGAGACCGTCCGTGACGGTCTCGCCCGCCTCGCCGTGGGTGCGGTGGTCCGCGACGTCGAGGTCTTCCGCGAGTACTCCGTGCGGCGGCACGACGGCGGACCGGCCGGCTTCGCGGACCAGCTGCGCGGGCGGCGCCTCGCCGAGGCGGCGCGGCGCGGCAAGTTCCTGTGGCTCCCGCTCGAGGGGCACGACGCCGCGCTGCTCGCCCACCTCGGCATGTCGGGCCAGCTGCTCGTGCGCGACCCCGCGGTCGTCGGCACGTGGGAGCACCCGCACCTGCGCGTGCGGCTGCACCTCGAGGGCGCGCCGTCCGGGGCCCGGTACCTCGACTTCGTCGACCAGCGGACGTTCGGCCACCTGGCGGTGGTCGACCTCGTGCCCACGCCCGACGGCGCGCCCGGCGGCCTGGGTACGCAGCGGCCCGCGGTGCCCGAACCGGTCGCGCACATCGGCCGCGACCTGCTCGACCCCGGAATCGACCGCGACGTCGTCGTCGACGCGATCCGCCGCCGTCGGACCGGCATCAAGCGCGCGCTGCTCGACCAGACGGTCACGTCCGGCGTCGGCAACATCTACGCCGACGAGGCGCTGTGGCGTGCACGCCTGCACTACGCCCGCCCGACCGACACGCTGCGGCGCGCGGAGGTGCACCGGGTGCTCGACGCCGCCGCGCAGGTCATGACCGAGGCGCTCGCGCAGGGCGGCACGAGCTTCGACGCGCTCTACGTCAACGTCAACGGCGAGTCCGGCTACTTCTCGCGCGCGCTCGCGGTGTACGGGCGGGCGGGCGAGCCGTGCCCGCGCTGCGGCACGCCCGTGCGGAGGGACTCGTTCATGAACCGCTCGTCGTACACGTGCCCGCGGTGCCAGCCGCGCCCGCGCAACGCGCGCTGGTAGGCGCTACTCGGGGTCCAGCGCCCACGTCGTGAGCGCGTCGATCGCCTCGGCGTCGATCGAGGAGCCCCCCGCGTGCCGCATCGCGTACTCCCCGAGCAGCGTGCGGTAGACGACGGCGGCGCGGTGTCCCGGATCCGCGGATCCGGCCTCGGTGAGCAGTCGGACCAGGTACGCGGTGCGCACGTCGTCGACGGCGTGCACCGCCGCCCGCACGGTCTCCTCCCGGGCGGCTCCTCGGGGAGCGCGTGGTGCTGCGCCCGCTGCTCGCCCAGGGCTGGAGGATCGGCATCCCGCGTCGACATGCCGGGCGCCTGCTGCGAGGGGTGTGGCACCTGACGTCCGTCGCGTGGTTCGGTCTGGCGGGCGTGCTCGCCGGCTGGTCGGTGCCGGTCACGTTCGCCGTCGTGTGCCTCGTCTCCGGCGCGGTGATCTTCGCCGTGGTCCCCGGCCACCTGGCCTGGCCCTTCTTCACCGCGGCCGGGACCCTCGCGCTCGCCGCGGGCGGCGACGCTCGCCGTCGCCGTCGCGCTCGTCGCCTACACGGTCGTGGTCGCCGGGCTGGCGCTCGGGGAGGCCACCGGTCCCTGGTGGCGCGTGCTCGGTGCCGGTGCGCTCGTCGTCCTGCTCCTCCGCGTCGTCGGCGACGGGCGGTACGTCGGCGTGCTCAAGCGCGTGCGGGACACCGCCTTCGCGCGCGCCGACGACCGCTACTGGACCCCCGCCGTCGGGCTGCTGGCGGCGGGCGCCGCAGCCGGCCTCGCCCTCGCCGGGTAGCCGACCGCGTCAGCGCGCGACGACGTTGCGCAGCCCCGCAGGGCCCTCGGCGAGGTAGGCGCGCACCTGCTCGGAGACGAACCGCGCGGCCTGCTGCGGCCGCCCGCCCGCGACATGCGGGGTCAGGATGAGGTTCGGCGCGTCCCACAGCGGCGAGTCCTCCGGCAGCGGCTCGACCTCGGTGACGTCGAGCGCGGCGCCCGCGAGCGTGCCGTCGCGCAGCGCCGCGACGAGCGCCTCCTCGTCGACCGTCGCGCCGCGCCCGACGTTGACGAACCGCGCGTGCGACGGCAGCTGGGCGAGCAGCGCGGCGTCGAGCACGTGGTGCGTGTCCGGCGTCGCGGGCAGCAGCGAGATCAGCAGGTCGGTCGCCGGCAGGATCTCGGGCAGCTGCTCGCGCGCGACGACCGGGTAGCCGTACCGCTCGCCCGCCGACGACGCGACGCCCGTGACCCGTGCGCCGAGCGCGGTGAGCAGCGGGGCGAGGCGCGCCGCGATCGAGCCGAAGCCCCAGATCGTCACGCGCGCGCCGTCGAGGGTGTACCGGGACTCGTTCACCGTCTGCTCGCGCGCGAACTCCTGGTCCCAGCGGTGCCGGCGCTGCGCCTGTAGCATGCGGTCGAACCGCCGCGTCACCGCGAGCACGAGCGCGAGCGTGTGCTCGGTGACCGTCGAGTCGTGCAGCCCGCGGCCCGACGCGATCGTCACGTCCGGCCCGAAACCTGCCGCGAGCGCCTGGTCCGGCCCGGCGTTGAGCGTCTGCACCCAGCGCAGGTCCCGCAGGCGGCGGGCCGCGTCCTCGAGCACGCGCGGCGGGCTCGCCCAGGTGACGAGCGCCTCGGCGTCGACGTGCTCCTCGGGGATCGGGTCGCGCATGACGTAGCGCGCGACGTCGACGCCGTCCACGTCGATCTCGAGGTCGAAGGGCACGTTCGAGGGCACGAGGATCTTCACGGTCCGCGACGTTACCCGGTCCGGCGGCGTCCCCGGGATCTGCCACGATGGCGGCATGACCGCTGCCCCTGCCTCGCTCGCCGCCCGGTACGACGCCGTCGTCGTCGGCGGCGGCCACAACGGACTCACGACCGCCGCCTACCTCGCCCGCGCGGGCCGCAGCGTGCTGCTGCTCGAGCGCCTCGACCACGTCGGCGGCGCGTCGGTCTCCGCGCCCGTGTTCGAGGGCGTCGACGCCCGGCTCTCGCGCTACTCCTACCTCGTGTCGCTCATGCCGCGGCAGCTGGTCGACGAGCTCGGCCTGTCGCTCACGCTGCGCCGTCGCCGCTTCTCCTCGTACACGCCGGTCGGCGACGCGGGTCTGCTCGTCGACACGGCGTCCGACGACGGCACGCGCGCGTCCTTCGCCGCGATCGGCGCGCCGGCGTCGGACCACGACGCCTGGCAGCGGTTCTACGGCGCCAAGGCCCGGCTGGCCGAGCGCCTCTTCCCGACCGTGACCGAGCCGCTGCTGTCGGCCAAGGAGGCGCGTGCGCTCGTCGACGACGACGAGGTCTGGCGCGACGTCGTCGAGCGCCCGCTCGGCGAGACCCTGCGGGCACGGTTCGCGGACGACGTCGTGCGCGGCGTCGTCGCGACGGACGGCCTCATCGGCACGTTCGCCGACCTCGACGAGACGTCGCTCGTCCAGAACCGCTGCTTCCTCTACCACGTCGTCGGCGGCGGCACGGGCGACTGGGACGTGCCCGTCGGCGGCATGGGGGCGGTGAGCGGCGCGCTGCGCGACGCGGCGCTCGCGGCCGGCGCGACGATCGTCACCGGCGCCGACGTCACGGCCGTGAGCCCCGGCGCGGGCGGCGCCGAGGTCGCGTGGACCGACGGCGACGGCCGGACGCACGGCGTGAGCGCCGGCGTCGTGGTCGCCGGGTGCGCGCCCGCGACGCTCGACGCCCTGCTCGCCGCCGGGGGCGCCGCGCCGTCGGGCACGGCGACGCCCGACGCCCCGGAGGGCGCCCAGCTCAAGGTCAACATGCTGCTGCGGCGCCTGCCGCGGCTGCGCGGCAGCGTCGACACCGTCGATCCCGTCGCGGCGTTCAGCGGCACGTTCCACGTCAACGAGTCGTTCGACCAGCTCCAGACCGCGTACGCCCAGGCGGCCGCCGGGCAGATCCCCGACCTGCCGCCGTGCGAGATCTACTGCCACTCGCTGACCGACCCGTCGATCCTCGGGGCGTCGCTGCGCGACGCCGGCGCGCAGACCCTCACGCTGTTCGGGCTGCACATGCCGGCGCGGCTGTTCCGCTCGGACAACGACGGCGCGCGGGAGGAGGCGCTCGCGGCGACGCTGCGCTCGCTCGACTCGGTGCTCGCCGAGCCGATCTCCGACGTCTTGCTGCACGACGCCGAGGGCCGCCCGTGCATCGAGGCGCGCACGCCCGTGGACCTCGAGGGCGACGTCGGCCTGCCGGGCGGACACATCTTCCACCGCGACCTGTCGTGGCCGTGGGCCGAGTCCGACGACGAGGCCGGGCGCTGGGGCGTGGAGACCGCGCACGCGCACGTGCTGCTGGGCGGTGCCGGCGCCCGGCGTGGCGGGGGAGTGAGCGGCATCCCCGGGCGTGCGGCCGCCATGGCCGTGCTCGATCGGTGAGCCTCACCCTCCACTTCCGCCCGGACTGGCCGTTCGCGGGTGGCCTGGTCATCGAGGCGATGGCACGCGACGGGCGCTACCGGTCGCAGTTCGAGACCGGCACGTCCAACGGCGGGCTCACCGCGCCTCGGGTCGGCGTACCTGCGCCTGGCGCCGCACGTGCTCGACCGGACGTCGTTCTGCTTCCCGGACAGCGTGTTCGAGCCGACGTCGAGGCGGTGGTGCTCGACCCGTGCCACGCCGACAGCCCGGTCGCGCACGCGGCCGCGCGGCTCGGGTGCGCTGTCGAGCATCATCCGGGGTATCGCGTCGTGACCGCCGACCTCGACGCGGGGTTCCGCGGGCCGGAGCCGGTCGTGCTGGCGCGCTCGCTCGGTACCGTCCTCACGCCGGGCGTCGTGGCGGCCGCGGCGCGCAGCGGAGAGCATGACCCGCAGACCGTCAAGTACGTCTGGCACCTGCTGGCCCGGTTCGGGCGGGGTTGGTCCGCGGTCGTGAAGGCGAACCCGGAGCGGTGACCGCTACACCGTGGTACCGGGCGGCGTCCGCCAGCCGAACGTCATAGGTCACCATCGACTCCAGCTCGTCACCGAGCCGCAGGGCCGTCGCGAGGTGGAGAGCATCCAAGGAGCGCACGATGTCGGGGTCGAGGTGCGCCGCCGCCTCGAAGTCCGCGGTGGTCAATGCGAGGAGGTCGACGGCATCGAGCACCGCGCGGGCCGTGACGGCATGCTCCGGCGCCGCCCGTCGAACTGCCCGGAGCAGCTCGGTGCGGGCGAGATCGCTGGAGACCAGGCGATCGTCGTTCGCATCGACCCACTTCTTGAGCGCGGCCGACTCTGGCTCCCTGACGACGAGTTTCACCAGTGCCGAGGTGTCCAGGTAGTGCACTCTCAGTACCTCTCGGCGTCGCGCATCTCCGCCAGCGATGCGGAGACGTCTCCTGCCGCGGTGGGTGCGGGAAGGTCGCGCATTCGCCGATGGGCGCGGCGCACCTGACCGGTTGCCGTGAGTCGGTCGATCACGGTATCGGCGAGGGCGGACAACTGTGCGACCGGTCGGCCGCGGTCCGTGATGGTGATGACCTCACCTGCCGCTGCCGAGGACACGACGGCAGAGGCGTTCTGCTTCAGCTCTCGGATTCCGACGGTGCTCATGTTCTACAATGTAGCACTGGCGGCACCCGCGGAAACGTCTTCTTGGGCGGCGGCCCAGGCGTAGGCCGGGGCGGTGCCCAGGAGGTCTGCGTGCGTGCCGCGAGCGACGACGGTCGCGGGCTCGTGCGTGGTGCCGTCGGGACGGCCGAGCAGGAGCACCTCGTCGGCGACGTCGAGCGCGGCGAGGCGGTGCGACGCGACGGCGACCGCGCGCCCGGTGCCGCGGGCGTGCTGCGCGAGGGTGCGCACGAGCGCGTCGGCGGTGCCGGCGTCGAGGTGCTCGGCGGGCTCGTCGACGAGCAGGACGGGGGCCGGCGAGAGCAGTGCTCGCGCGACGAGGAGCCGCCGTCGTTCGCCGCCGGAGACGTCGGCAGCCCCGGTACCGAGCTCGGTGTCGAGGCCGTCGGGCAGCGCGTCGAGCCACGTGTCGAGCCCGACGGCGGTGAGCGCCTCGCGCGCCTCGGCCGGGGTGACGTCCGGGCGGGCCACGCGCAGGTTCTCGAGCACCGTGGTGCCGAAGACGTGCCCGTCCTCGGCGACGAACAGCACGTCGCAGGCGCCGGTGACCGTGCCGCCGAGCGGCGGCAGCAGGCCCGCGGCGGTGAGCAGCAGGGTCGTCTTGCCGACGCCGGAGGCGCCCGCCAGGGCGACCACCGACCCGGCCCGCAGGTCGAGGTCCACGCTCGCGACCGCCGTCGTGCCGTCCCACCCGGCGGCCACCCCGTGCAGGCTCAACCCCGCTCCCGAGTTGTCAGGCTCAGGCTGCGGTATACCGCTGCCTGGACCTGACAACTCCGGAACCCTGGGCGAGTTGTCAGCATCACGCTGCGGTATACGCGGGCGTGAGCCTGACAACTCGGGAGAAGGAGCGGAAGAGGAAGGCAGCAGCTCGACCAGGCGGCGGGCGGCCTCGCGCGAGCGGCGCAGCTGCACGGCCGCGGCGGGCAGCACGGTCGTGGCCTCGAACGCCGCGAGCGGCGTGAGCACGACGACGGCGAGCTCGACGGGCGCGAGCGCGCCGGCCAGCGTGGCGGGGACGCCGAGCACGAACGAGCACACCACGGCCAGCAGCTGGGCGCCTGCACCGATCGCCGCGGCCACGGCCCCCGAGCGCGCGCCGTCGTCGGTCGCGGCGGCGAGCCGGGCGTCGGCCGCGCGCAGGCCGGCGAGCCGCGCCTCGAGCCGGCCGGCGACGCGCAGCTGCTGACCGTCCTCGAGCAGCTCGAGCGTGCGCGCCGTGACCTCGGCGCGGGCGGCGGCACCGCGGCGCTCGACCTCCGCGGCCGACCGGGCCGCGAGCCAGGGCGCGACGACGCCCGCGAGCACGAGGCAGGCGAGCAGCGTGAGCCCCGCGGCAGGCAGGAACGCCCCCACGAGCACGACCGACCCGAGCCCGACGACGGCCGCGACACCCGCCGGCACGAGCGCGCGCACGACGACGTCGCCCACGGCGTCGACGTCCGCCCCGACGCGCGCGAGCAGGTCGCCGCGCCGCAGCGCGACGACGCCCGTGACCGGCCCGCGGGCCAGCGCGTCGTAGAGGTTGGCGCGCAGGGCGGCCATGCCGCGCAGCGCGACGTCGTGCGACGCGAGCCGCTCGAGGTAGCGGAACACGCCGCGCCCGATGCCGAACGCGCGCACGCTCACGACCGCGACGGACAGCTGCAGCACCGGCGGCATCTGCGACGCGCGCGCGATGAGCCACGCCGACACCGCGGCCAGGCCCACCGAGGAGCCGAGCGCGAGCGCGCCGAGCGCGACCGCCCGCACCACGCGGCTCCACCGGACCTCGAGCAGCGGCAGGACCTGCCGCAGGGGGTCATGCGGTCGCACGGGCCACCTCCCGGGAGTCGACGTCGACCACCTGGTCGGCGAGGGCGAGCAGCGAGGCACGGTGGGCGATCACGACGACGGTGCGTCCGGCGTCACGCCAGGCGCGCACGGTGTCGAGCACGACCTGCTCGCCGCGGGCGTCGAGGTGGGCGGTCGGCTCGTCGAGCACGACGAGGGGACGGTCGCCGCCGGACAGCAGGGCGGCCGTGAGCGCGACGCGCTGGCGCTGACCCACGCTCAGCCCGACGCCGCCGAGCCCCACCGGGGTGGACCACCCGTCGGGCAGGGCGGCGACGACGTCGTCGAGGCCGGTCGTCCGCGCGGCGGCGACGAGTGCGGTGTCGGGCACGTCGCGGCCGTCCGTGACGACGTCGCGCAGCGTGCCGGGCGGCAGCGACGGGCGCTGCGGCACCCACGTCACCTGCGACCACCACCACTCGGGGTCGACGTCGGCGAGGTCCACGGAGGACGAGGGCAGCTCGAGCAGGACGCGTCCCGCGTCGGGACGCAGCAGGCCGAGCAGCACGAGCGCCGTCGTCGACTTGCCCGCGCCGCTCGGTCCGCGCAGCGCGACGACGCGGCCCCCGCCCGGCCGGCCGGTACCGAGCGGGATGCGGGCGCTGAGGCCCGACGGCGCCTCGACCCCACGCTCGCCCGCCCGGACGGTCACGCCGTCGAGCACCACGGCACGAGCGGTGTGAGCGGACCTTCGGCCCGTCTCGATCCCGGTTCGTGGGCCAGAAGTCCGCTCGCAGCGGGAGGGCAGCGGGGTCTCGAGGACGGCGAACGCGCGCTCGGCGGCGGCGAGCCCGTCGGTCGAGGCGTGGAACTCCGCGCCCACGCGCCGCAGCGGCAGGTACACCTCGGGCGCGAGCACCAGCACCGCGATCGCCGGGACCAGCTCCATGCCGCCGTGCACGAGCCGCAGCCCGACGCCCACGGCCACGATCGCCACGGACAGCGTCGTGAGCAGCTCGAGCACCATGCCCGAGAGGAACGCCACGCGCAGCGTGCCCATCGTCGCCCGGCGCGACGCGTCGCCGAGCGCCCGCACGCGCGCGCCCGGACCGACCTCGCGCCCGAACGCCCGCAGCGTCGGCAGCCCGGCGAGCAGGTCGAGGACCTGCGCGCCGAGCCGCTCGATCGTGCGCAGCCGCCGCTCGGACGTGCCCGCCGTCATGACGCCGACGAGCCACATGAACAGGGGCACGAGCGGGATCGTCCCGGCGAGGATGACGGCCGAGACCCAGTCGAGCCCGAGCACGACGAGCACGAGCGTGGGCGTCACGAGCGCGGTGAGCAGGAGCTGCGGCAGGTAGCGCACGAGGTACGGCTCGAGGTCGTCGAGCCCGCGCGTGGCGAGCGTCGCGACGGCGGCGGGGTCGCCGGCGCCCGACGTGTCCGACCGGCCCGACGGGCGTGGCCCGAGCGCGACCGCGTGCGCGACCACCTGCTCGCGCAGCTCGCCCACGACGCGCGGGGCCGCGCGCTGGGCGAACCGCTCCTGCGCCCAGGCGACGCCGGCGCGCAGGACCGCGACGAGCGCCAGCACGCCGACCCAGCGCCACACGGGCCCGAGCGCCGGCGTGGTGCCCGCGCTCGTCGCGGTCACGACCGGCCCGAGGGCGTGCGCGATGGCGAACGCCTGCACGACGACGAGGGCGGCCGCGGCCGCGCCGAGCACCGCGGTGAGCACCACGTAGGTGCGCGCGGCGCGGGCGCGGCGCAGCAGGCGGGGATCGAGAGGCTTCACGGGCGGGTGCCGGCGCTCAGAACGCCGCCTCCTTGATCTTCTGCCAGGTGAGTCCCGCGGGGGCGGGGATGTGGTCGGTCGTGAGCCGCTTGCGGAAGACCCAGTACGTCCACGCCTGGTAGGCGATGACGAGCGGGGTGAGGAAGACCGCCACCCAGGTCATCACGCGCAGCGTGTACGGGGTCGAGGAGGCCTCGGCGATCGTCAGCGACTCGCCGCCGTCGAGACCCGGCATGACGTCGGGGTACATCGAGCCGAAGACGAGCACGACGGCGGCGACGATCGCGACGGCGGACAGCGTGAACGCCCAGCCCTCGCGCCCGGCGCGGTTCGTCACGACGACGCCGAGCAGCGCGGCGGCGGCGACCGCGACCGCACCCCACGTCCAGGCGGCCGAGTACGCGACCTGGGCCCACACCGCCCAGCCGCCCGCGACGGCGGCCGCGACCACCGAGAGCACCTGCGCGTGGCCACGCGCCCGGACCCGAAGCTCGCCGTCGGTCTTGAGCGCGACGAACACGGCGCCGTGCAGGAGGAAGAGCGTGAGCGTCGTCAGGCCGCCGAGCAGCGCGAACGGGTTGAGCAGCGCCCAGAACCCTCCCACGTACTGGTGGTCGGCGTCGAGCAGCACCCCGCGCACCAGGTTGGCGAACGCGACGCCCCACAGGAACGCCGGCACCCACGAGCCGACCTGGATCGCGAGGTCGCAGCGCCGTGCCCAGCCGGCGTCGGCGATCTTGCCCCGGTACTCGAACGCGATGCCGCGCACGATGAGCGCGACGAGGATGAGCAGCAGCGGTAGGTAGAAGCCCGAGAACAGCGTCGCGTACCACTCGGGGAACGCGGCGAACGTCGCGCCGCCCGCGGTGAGCAGCCACACCTCGTTGCCGTCCCACACGGGCCCGATCGTGTTGACCAGCACGCGGCGCTCCTTCTCGCGCCGCTCCGCGTCGCCGCGGGGCAGGATCGACATCAGCATGCCGACGCCGAAGTCGAAGCCCTCGAGCACGAGGTAGCCGGTCCAGAGGACGGCGATGATGACGAACCACAGGACCGCGAGGTCGAGGGAAAGGTCCATGGCGATGGTCTCCCGTTTCTCGGCGCGCTCAGTACGCGAAGGACAGGGGGCGGTCGGCGTCGTCGTCCTCGGCGCGCGCCTCGGGGGACACGTCGTGCACGACGTCGGGCACTCCCTCGACGGCGTACCGGTGCATGAGCCGGAACCAGACGACGGCGAGCACGCTGTAGACGAGCGTGAACGTGAGCATCGAGGTGAGGATCATGCCGGGGGAGACGGCCGTGGAGACTCCGCGCTCGGTGAGCAGGCGGATCTGGTCGATGCCGGTCGGGTTCGGGGCCACGACCCACGGCTGGCGCCCGACCTCGGTGAAGATCCAGCCGAACGACGACGCGAGGAACGGTGCCGGGATCGCGACGAGCGCGAGGCGCGACAGCCAGAGGTTCCCGCTCACCCGGCCCTTGCGCGTGAGCCAGAGGGCCGCGAGCGCGAGGGCGGCCGAGAACCCGGCGAGCCCGATCATGAGACGGAACGACCAGTACGTGATCTCGAGCGGAGGGGTGTAGGTGACGGGCTCGCCCGCGAGCGTGACGTCGCCGTACCGCTCGGTGTAGGCCTCCTGGACGTCGTGCACGCCCGGCAGGTAGGACTCCGGGCCGGAGAAGTGGCCCGTGCCCAGGTAGCTCGCCAGGCCCGGCACCGTGATGAGGTGGCGCACGCCCTCGCAGCCGGCGCCGAGGTCGCCGATCGTGAGGATCGAGAACGCGGCGGACTCCTCGCCCTCGCACAGCGCCTCGGCCGACGCCATCTTGCCGGGCTGCTGCTCGAACATGAGCTTGCCCTGCACGTCGCCCGAGATGCCGACCCCCACGCCCGCGACGAGCATCGTCACGACGCCGACCAGGACCGCGGGCCGGTAGACCTCCCGGGCGGCCGCGACGTCGTCGGGCCGGCCCCGGCGCACGAGGCGCACCATCCACCAGGTCGCGATCGCGGCGACGAACGTCCCGGCGGTGAGGAACGCCGCACTGATGGTGTGCGGGAACGCGGCCCACAGCGTGTTGTTGGTCAGGACCTCGCCGATCGAGGACATCTCCGCGCGCCCCGTCTCGGGGTTGTAGACCGCGCCGACGGGGTGCTGCATCCACGAGTTCGCGGCGAGGATGAAGAACGCCGAGACGTTGGTCGCGATCGCGAGCGCCCAGATGCTCGCGAGGTGCACCTTCTTCGAGACGCGGTCCCAGCCGAAGATCCACACGCCCAGGAAGATCGACTCCACGAAGAACGCGGCGAGCGCCTCCATCGCGAGCGGGGCGCCGAAGACGTCGCCGACGAAGCGGGAGTACTCGCTCCAGGTCATGCCGAACTGGAACTCCTGCACGATGCCGGTCACGACGCCGATCGCGAAGTTGATGAGCAGGAGCTTGCCGAAGAACTTGGTCAGGCGCAGCCAGCGCTCGTTCTTGGTGACGACCCACGCGGTCTGCATGCCCGCCACGAGGGGCGCCAGGCCGATCGTGAGCGGCACGAAGATGAAGTGGTAGACGGTCGTGATGGCGAACTGCCATCGCGCCAGGGCGAGTGCGTCCACGTGGTCTCCATGGTCCGGAGGGCAGGGCGAGGCGCTCGTGAAGATTTTCACGAACTGTCGTGAAGTCTTTCACAAGCGCCACCGTGCGCGCCACGCCGAAGGGCCTCGTGGACGTGTGACGCTCGCGACGCCCGGACAGTGCGATACTGGACGGCAGGCCGCCGGGACCACATCGCCCGGGCGGCCCCGAGCCGCAGCACCTGCTCCGAACGCGGTGCCGGCCCCCGGGCATGAAGGGGTCCGGTGGCCAGGCGTCCGCGAAGAGCGGGTCATGCAGCCGAGACCGAGACTTCCGTCCGGGGCGCGCGCCACGCAGCGCCGCAGCCCGCGACGACGACCGCCCGGCGGCCGCAGGTGTGGGGCGGTCCCGCCGGGGGCAGGAGCGTATCCGTGACGTCCGACACCACCGCCGGTACCGATAGCGCCGGGAACGGCCAGGGCACCCCGAAGCGTCGCCGCCGCGCGACCCGTCCGACCGCCGCACCGTCCACGACGGCGGCACCCGAGACCTTCGGCATCGTCCTCCCGACCCGGTCCGACGCCGGCGCCCCCGAGGCGCAGCCCGCGCCGGCCGCGCCGCCGGTCCCCGAGCAGCCCGCGCCCGCGGCACCGTCCGTCGACGAGCCGGCGGCCGGCGCGGCCGCCGAGCCGCCCGCGGCCCCGGCCAAGCGCTCGCGCCGGGCCACCCGTCCCACGGCGGCGGCCGCCTCGCTCGACGACATCGTCCTTCCCGAGCGCGGGCCCGCGACCCCCGCGACGCAGCCCGAGACGGCGGCCGCCGGGGGAGTGCGCTCGCTCGACGACATCGTGCTCCCCGAGGGCCCGACGCCGGAGGCCAGCGCCGAGAAGCCCGCCCCCACCAAGGCGACCCGCACCCGCCGCGCGAAGGCCGCCCCCGCCGAGGAGGCGCCCGAGAAGGCCGAGAAGCCCGCGCGGCGCTCGCGGTCCGCCGCAGCGAAGGCCGCCGCCGAGGAGCCGGCCGCGGAGCCGCCGGCGGCGCCGGATGCCGCGCCGGAGCCCGCGCCGGCCGCGGAGAAGCCGCGCCGGAAGGCGGCGCGCAGCCGCAAGTCCGCGACGACCGCGGAGCAGCCCGAGCCCGCCCAGCCCGCCGCCGAGCCGGCGGCAGAGCCCGCCGCCGCCGAGGCGGCCAGCCCCGAGGCCACGGCGCCCGCGTCGCCCGCCGCCACGGGGCGCGGCTCCGCGACCCCGCGCCTCGCCACGACCGCGCTGCTGTTCCAGGCGCCGGACCTGTCGGCCGCGCGCCGGCCGCGTCGCGCCCAGGCGCCCGCGGGTCCGCCGCGCCCGCACGACGAGACGGGCGCCGAGGCCGGCACCGGCCGCGCCGAGGCTCCGCGGGCCGTGGAGCAGGCCGAGCCGCAGGAGCGCCCGCGGCCGGAGGCCGCCGTCGAGCCCGCCGCCGAGCGGCCCGCCGCGCAGCCGGAGGAGCCGCAGGTCGAGCTCACCGAGGACGACGCCGCGGCCGTCGAGGAGGTCGGGGCGATCGAGGACGAGCTCCTCGCGGAGGGTGTAGAGCTCGTCGACCTCGGGCCCGAGGACCTCGTCCAGGACGAGGGCGACGAGGAGGACATCCGTCCGCGCCGCCGTCGCCGTCGCGGGGGCCGAGGCCGCCGGGGCGGGCGCCGCGTCGAGGGCGACGAGTCGCCCGACGACACGGGCGCCTCCGACTCCGCCGTCGAGGACGAGCTCGAGCCCGACGAGGACGAGGACGAGGAGGCCGGCGAGGCCGAGGTCGACGGCGAGGGCGAGGGCACCGAGTCGTCGAGCCGTCGTCGCCGTCGCCGCCGTCGTGGCAGCCGCAGCGAGCGTGCCGAGGCCGCCGCCGCGCGCGCCCGGGACAAGGGCGCCTCCGACGAGGTGACCGCGCTCAAGGGCTCGACGCGCCTCGAGGCCAAGCGTCAGCGCCGCCGCGAGGGCCGCGACGCCGGCCGCCGCCGCCAGATCATCACCGAGGCCGAGTTCCTCGCGCGCCGCGAGTCGGTCACGCGCTCGATGGTCGTGCGCGAGAAGGACGGGCGCACGCAGATCGCCGTGCTCGAGGACGGCGTGCTCGTCGAGCACTACGTCTCGCAGCAGTCGCAGTCGTCGATGGTGGGCAACGTCTACCTCGGCCGCGTGCAGAACGTGCTGCCCAGCATGGAGGCCGCGTTCGTCGACATCGGCAAGGGCCGCAACGCCGTCCTGTACGCCGGCGAGGTCAACTGGGACGCCGCGGGCCTCGAGGGTCAGCCGCGCCGCATCGAGGAGGCTCTGAAGTCGGGCGACTCGGTGCTCGTGCAGGTCACCAAGGACCCGATCGGGCACAAGGGCGCCCGGCTGACGTCGCAGGTCACGCTCGCGGGCCGCTACCTCGTGTTCGTGCCCGGCGGCGGCATGACCGGCATCAGCCGCAAGCTGCCCGACACCGAGCGCAACCGCCTCAAGAAGATCCTGCGCGACATCGTGCCCGACGGCGCGGGCGTCATCGTCCGCACCGCGGCCGAGGGCGCGAGCGAGGCCGAGCTGCGCGCCGACGTCGAGCGCCTGCAGGGTCAGTGGGAGGCCATCTCGGCCAAGGCCGAGCGGTCGACGACGTCGGCTCCCGCGCTGCTGCAGGGCGAGCCCGACCTCGCGATCCGCGTGGTCCGCGACATCTTCAACGACGACTTCTCGTCGCTCGTCGTCCAGGGCGACGGCGCGTGGCAGGAGATCTCCCAGTACGTCGAGGAGCTCGCGCCCGACCTGCGCGAGCGCGTCTCGCGGTGGGCGGGCACGGGCGACGTGTTCTCCGCGCACCGCATCGACGAGCAGCTCGCCAAGGGCATGGACCGCAAGGTCTGGCTGCCGTCGGGCGGCTCGCTCGTGATCGACCGCACCGAGGCCATGACGGTCATCGACGTCAACACCGGCAAGTTCACCGGCGCGGGCGGCACGCTCGAGGAGACCGTCACGCGGAACAACCTCGAGGCGGCCGAGGAGATCGTGCGCCAGCTCCGGCTGCGCGACATCGGCGGCATCATCGTCATCGACTTCATCGACATGGTGCTCGAGTCGAACCGCGACCTCGTGCTGCGCCGCCTCGTCGAGTGCCTCGGCCGCGACCGGACGAAGCACCAGGTCGCCGAGGTGACGTCCCTCGGCCTCGTCCAGATGACGCGCAAGCGCGTGGGCCAGGGACTCGTCGAGGCGTTCTCCGAGACGTGCGAGCACTGCAAGGGCCGCGGCTTCATCGTGCACAGCGAGCCGATCGAGCGCGCGGGCGCCCAGCAGCAGGGCGAGGGCGACGGCAGCTCCAAGCGGTCGCGGCGCAAGCGCGGCGGCAAGTCCGCCGAGCCGGCCGTCCACACCGACGTGCCCAAGCTCCCCGACGACAAGTCCGAGGCCCGCGCGGCCGTCAAGGCCACGCTCGCGACGATCGCGGCGGCCGCCGCGCACGCCCACGAGCACGAGCACGAGCACCGGGCCGCGACGGCGTCGCCCGACGCCGGCGCCTCGCCCGACGAGGTCCCGTCGCCCGACAGCGCGGCCTCGCCGCC
This sequence comes from Isoptericola variabilis 225, assembly GCF_000215105.1. Taxonomy (GTDB): domain Bacteria; phylum Actinomycetota; class Actinomycetes; order Actinomycetales; family Cellulomonadaceae; genus Isoptericola; species Isoptericola variabilis_A. Next base: position 2,234,391 of record NC_015588.1, on the reverse strand, counting down.
GGCCGAGCCGGTCGCGACGTCGGTCGAGGCCGCGGCGACGCCCGTCGAGCCCGTCGAGACGCCGGAGCCCGCCGAGCTGCCCGAGCCCGCCGGCGCGGAGCCGGCGGCGTCCAAAGGAGCCGGAGCCGACGGGGCTCCTGAGCAGACTCCTGCGGCGGCTGAGGACGCGCTGAGCGACGGCGACTGACTGCCGACCTGGTCCGTCGGTGCTTGACTGGCCGCCATGACGGACGAGCCGGGTGCGGGACGCCTCGAGGTCGTGGCCGGGCCGATGTTCGCCGGCAAGACCGAGGAGCTCGTGCGGCGCGTGCACCGCGCGCGGATCGCGGGCCGCGGCGTCGTCGTCGTCGCGCACGCGCTTGACACCCGCAGCGGGCCGGGCCGCGTGGCGTCGCACTCGGGGCTCGAGGTCCCCTCGAGCACGGTCGCGGCGGCGTCCGAGATCCCGCGGCTCGTCGAGTTCGGCACGCGGATGGTCGCGGTCGACGAGGCCCAGTTCTTCGGGCCGGGGCTGGTCGACGTCGCCGTCGGGCTCGCCGACGCGGGGCTGGTGGTCGTCGTCGCGGGGCTGTCCGTCACCTTCGACGGGCGGCCGTTCGAGCCGCTGCCGGCCCTCATGGCCGTGGCCGAGTCGGTCACCAAGCTCACCGCCGTGTGCGCGGTGTGCGGCCGTGACGCGGCTTACCACGTGCGGCTGCCCGACGGCGGCACCCCGGCGGGCGACGCGCTCACGCCGGTCGCCGAGCACGTCGGCGGCACCGAGTCCTACCAGGCCCGCTGCCGCCTCCACCGCTGAGACTCGGGCCCCTGCGGCCAGTTCGGCTGGCCAACGTCGGACCTCGTGAGCGGCCGGGCGCTGCAGTTCGCGAGCCGGTTGGTGAGGACGGAAGGAGCGACCCTGGTGGGACGCGAACGTGCGGGCACGGGCATCCAGTTCTGGGAGCTGATCGCGCTCACGGGTGGTCGGATCGACGAGGAGGCCCTCGCGCCGTTGGTCGAGGCGCTCGCAGGCCTCTCGGAACATGACATGGTCAGCTTCGCCGACGAGTTTCGCGCAGCGTTCGCGGCGCTCGACACCCCGGCGCACGCAGGCCAGCCGGTCCACGACACCCATGACGACCCCGCAGGTCCGGCGATCCCGATGTCGGACGACGTCTTTCGTGACGCTCGTTGTGCGGTCGTGAGCGCCGGGTACGAGACCTGGACATCGGTCGTCGAGCACCCGGAGGCTCTGGCAGCCACACCCTGGCAGCTGGCGGAAGGAGCCGAATTCCTCGCCGTCGTCGAGCACGCCTACGAGCGTGCGACGGGCGAAGTCCTCGAGCTGGACCCCGCACCTGAGTGGGACCACCCGAGCTGGATGAGCATCGGCGCAGGGCACGACGTGGGCGTCCGCGCATCAGCCGCCCATGACTGGGCGTCGGTGGCGATCGCCGACGCGCTGAACGCCGACCCAGCCTGGCGTGCGTGGTGGTCGAAGGCACCCAGGGAGAAGCTCTGGCTGTTTCCGCTCCTGACCACCGATCGTGCTGAGCTGGCGCGCGGCACGCGACTTCGCCGCCGTCGGGCGTCGGTCGATCTCGAGCTGGCGATCGACGCTGCGCCGCTCGACGCCGCAGCCCGCCAGGCACGCGCAGACCTCGCAGTGCGGCACACGACCGAGATGCTGGCCGAGGTGGGCAGCAGGCTGCGGCTCGGACCCCTTCCGCCGGTACCCGTGCTCCCGCCTGTTCCCGACGACCTGCCAAGGCCTGCCCCCGACTCGCCGTCGCTCGACGAGCTGCGCGAGGTCATCCTCGGCATGGGGATGAGCGAGGTCGACGTCGACGCGCTCATGGAGGATATGAACCCGGCAGCGTTCCTCCCGCCCGACGAGTAGGCCGCGGCGGGCCTCGCCGGCGCTCAGTAGCCGCGCAGGGTGCGGCGCATCGGGCAGTCGAACGGGTCGCGCGCGGCCAGGCCCACGCGGTTGAGGTACCCGACCACGATCGCGTACGAGCGCACGAGGCTCGTCTCGGTGTAGGGAAGGCCGAGCTCGGCGCAGTGCTCGCGCACGATGAGCCGCGCACGGGCCAGGTGCGGGCGGGGCATGCTCGGGAAGAGGTGGTGCTCGATCTGGTGGTTGAGCCCGCCCATGAGCACGCTCATCGGCCCGCCGCCGCGGATGTTGCGCGAGGTCAGCACCTGCTTGGACAGGAAGTCCAGCTTGCTGCCCTCCGGGATCATCGCCATGCCCTTGTGGTTGGGCGCGAACGACGCGCCCATGTACACGCCGAAGACGGCGAGCTGCACGCCGAGGAACGCGAACGCGAGCCCGAGCGGCAGGAACCAGAACAGCACCGTCACGTAGGCGGCGAGCCGCACGGCGATCGTCACGAGCTCGCGCACGCGCACGGGCCGGTCGGCGCGCGTCCCGACGAGCAGCGAGCGCACCGACGTCACGTGCAGGTTGAGGCCCTCGAGCGTGAGCAGCGGGAAGAACAGCCAGCCCTGGTACCGCGTGACCAGCGCGAGCAGGCCGCGGTGCTCGCGGGCGCCCTCCTCGGTGAACACGATCGTGTCGTTCGCGACGTCGGGGTCCTTGCCCACGTGGTTGGGGTTGGCGTGGTGCCGCGTGTGCTTGGTCATCCACCACGAGTAGCTGATGCCGACGACGGCGTTGGCCAGCAGGCGCCCGACGCGGTCGTTGACCGGTCCCGAGGCGAACACCTGCCGGTGGGAGGCCTCGTGCGCGAGGAACGCGAGCTGCGTCAGCACCACGCCCAGGCCCGCCGCGACGAGCAGCTGGAACCACGAGTCCCCGAGCAGGACGAACGCCGTGACCAGCCCGCCGAGCACGACCGCCAGCGCGGCGGCCGTGGCGAGGTAGTAGCCGTAGGTCCGCCGCAGCAGACCTGCCTCGCGCACCGCACGGGACAGGGTGCTGTACGAGCTGGTGAACGGTGCGGCCGCGACGCGCTCGGCGGCGGGGCTCGTCGGGACGGTGGCAGTGGACATGCATGCCTCGCTGGGGGTCGGTGCTCGACTTCCCAGCCGAGGGGGTGGGCGGGGTGCCCGGTCGTTCGGATGACCCGAGCCTACGGGACCGTAGGTTGACTCGCTCGGGGCACTCGTGAACGCCCCGCGAAGACCGTGGGTGGGGTCTCAGTCCTCGACCAGCGGGACGAACGAGTACGTCCCGTGCTCGCTCGTGCGCACGCGTCCGTCGTCGGACCGCTCGACCAGCACCATCGCGTGCCGCACGGGGATGACCATGCGTCCGCCGGGCGCGACCTGGTCCACGAGCTCGTCGGGGAGGCGGTCCGCGGCCGCGGAGACGAGGACGCGGTCCCACCCGCCCGGGCGCGGCGCGCCCAGCACGCCCGGGGTCGCCTCGACGACCCGCGCCCACGGCATGCCGGCGCGCTCGACGTTCGCCGCGCCCCACGCGGCGAGCTCCTGGTGCCGCTCGACGCCGAGCACCTCGCCGTCCGGCCCGACGAGGTGCGCGAGCAGCGCCGTCGTCCACCCCGATCCCGCGCCGACGTCGAGCACGTGCGCCCCCCGGGGCACGTCGAGCAGGCGCAGCATCGCCGAGACGGTCGACGGCTGCGAGCAGGTCTGGCCCTGCCCGATGTCGAGCGGGCGGTCCTCGCCGGCGTGCCGGTGCCGCGCGTCGGGCAGGAACCCGCGCCGGTCGACGGCGCGCAGCGCGGCCGTGACCACGTCGTCGACGCCGCCGGATCCCGTGGGGAGGCGGGTGGCCCTCATCCGACCATCGTGACCCCGTCTGGCGAGCGTCACCGCTCGGGGCGATGCTCGTAGGGACCGGCCGGCGCGTCCGGGCGCCGGCCACGACGATCGGAGGACGGCATGGCAGGGACGGTCGCACGCGTCACGGAGATCACCGCGCGCTCCGACACGAGCTTCGAGGACGCCATCCGGGTGGGCCTCAACCGCGCGAGCGCGACGGTGCGCAACATCACGGGCGCGTGGGTCAAGGAGCAGAAGGTCGAGGTGTCCGACGGCAACATCGTCGCCTGGCAGGTCGACCTGCAGGTGACGTTCGTCCTCGACGACTGATGCCGGACGCGCCGAGGGCCCGGCCACCTGCAGCGGCAGGTGTCCGGGCCCTCGGTGCGCGCGCGGTCAGCGCGCCCGGGTGAGCTCGGGCGAGCCGTCGGGCGCCGCGTCGTCGGCCACGACGTCCTCCGCGGCGGCGTCGCCCGCGGTGGTCGACGCCGCGACCTCCTCGGGCTGGTACCACTCGGTGAGCGCGGGGTCGTCGGTGTCGAGCCACGCGCCAGCGCCCTGGTCGTGCTCGGTCGGCACGACGCCCACGACGAAGTCGTCGCCGTGCTCCTCGATGCCCGTGCGCACGCCCTGGACGAGCGCCTCGCGGGCGTAGCGGCGGCGCAGGGTGAGCGGGTCGCGGTTCAGGTCCTTGGTCCAGGCGACCATGATCGTCATCAGCACGAACGCGAACGGCAGCGCGGTGATGATCACGAGGCTCTGCAGGCCCGCCAGGGCGACGGAGCCGCCCGCGACGAGCAGGACGCTCGCGATCGCGGCGAGCGCGACGCCCCACGTGATCGTGGTCCAGCGGCTCGGCGTCGGGTTGCCCCGCTGGGACAGCCCGGCCATGACGATCGAGGCCGAGTCGGCGCTGGTCACGAAGAAGATGATGATCGAGACCATGGCCGCGAGCGAGGTGAACGTGCCGGCCGGCAGCTGCGCGAGCAGCGCGAACAGCATGTCCTGCGGCGAGGCCGCCGAGCTGAGCGCACCGCTGACCTGCTCGGTCCACATCGACGTGCCGCCCAGCACCGTGAACCACACGAGGCACACGACGCTCGGCACGACGATCACGGTGGTGACGAACTCGCGCAGCGTGCGCCCGCGGCTGATGCGCGCGATGAACAGGCCGACGAAGGGCGTCCACGAGACCCACCAGGCCCAGTAGTAGGTGGTCCAGCCGTCCATGAACGCCTGGGCGTCCGGGGCCGTGGCGGCGCTCTGGGCCATGAGCGTGAAGAACTGGCCCACGAACGTCATGACCGTGCCCTGGAGCAGGTTGAGGATCAGCACGGTCGGGCCGACGACGAAGACGAACACGCCGAGCAGGCCGGCGACGACCATGTTGACGTTCGACAGCGCGCGGATGCCGCGCTTGACGCCCGAGACGGCCGAGAGGATGAACGCCACGGCCAGGACCGCGATGATGCCGACGATCGCGCCGTTGGCGAGCGGGCCGACGCCGCCGACGATCTCGACGCCGCGGCCGATCTGCAGCGCGCCGATGCCGAGCGAGACGGCGGTGCCGAACAGCGTCACGATGATCGCGAACGAGTCGACGACCGCGCCGAGCGGGCCCTCGGTGCGCTTGCCGAAGATCGGCTCGAGCAGGGACGAGATGAGCGGGCTGCGCCCCTTGCGGTATGCGGCGTAGGCGACCGCGCCGCCGACGAGCGCGTAGTAGGCCCAGGCGACCGGGCCCCAGTGGAAGATCGTCTGCGCGAGCGCGGCGTGCATCGCGGGGTTCGAGCCGGGCTCGGTGCCCTCGAACGCCGGTGGCAGGTCGAGGAAGTACGTCATCGGCTCGTACGGGCCGTAGAACAGCAGCCCGATGCCGATGCCGGCCGAGAAGAGCATCGCGACCCACGAGACGGTCGAGAACTCCGGTTTCTCGTCGTCCTGGCCGAGGCGGATGTTGCGGTGGCGGCCGAAGCCGAGCCACATCATGTAGCCGAAGACGACGGCCGTCAGCAGCCCGAACATCCACCCGAAGGAGCCGGACACCCAGCCCAGGCCCGCGGCTGAGGCGGCCGCCAGGCTGTCGGGCCCGACGACGCCCCACGCGATGACGCCCACGACGAGCGCGGCGGCGAGGGCGAAGACCCACCAGTTGGTGGAGAAGGTGGTCCGGGTGCGCTCGACGCCGATGCCCGGGAGCAGCGCGGGGTGGACGCCCTCGGCGGTGCTCGGGTCGGTGACCTCGCGGATCACGCGCTCGGCGGAGCCTGCGACCCGGCGGTGGCCGGGCTGGTGATGTCGGTACTCGGAGCTGCCTGAAGTACTGCGTGTCGTGCGCGCCATGGCGGCGGGATCCTCTCGCAGCGGACAAAAGCAGTCCAACACTTTACCAGAAGGCGATTTCCGAGTGACCTGCACCATAAGAACAGCGCGCGCACGCGCGTACGCGCGAGGGGCCGGCGTCGGGCGCGGCCGCCCGCGTGCCCGACGTCACGCGCGCGCGGGCCGGGGGCCGTTTGATCGACGCGCGGGCGTCGCGTAGTCTTGTGGGTCGGCGCGCCCGCAGCGTGCCTGTCCCGTGTGCCCACGGCGCACCGCACTCGACCGCCGCGGCGGCCCGAGTTCCAGACCAAGCCGGTGACCGACGTCGTGCGAGCACGCCAAGACCAGGAGAGATGAGCAGCAACATGGTGTACGCGATCGTCAAGGCCGGTGGCCGTCAGGAAAAGGTGTCCGTCGGGGACATCGTCGTCATGGACCGTCTCGACGCCAAGGCCGGTGACACCGTCGAGCTGCTCCCCATCCTGCTCGTGGACGGGGAGAAGGTGACGACCGACGCCGAGAAGCTCGCGAAGGTCAAGGTCACCGCCGAGGTCGTCCGGGACCAGAAGGGCCCGAAGATCACGATCCTCAAGTACAAGAACAAGACCGGCTACCGCAAGCGCCAGGGTCACCGCCAGCAGCTGACCCGCCTCAAGGTCACCGGCATCAAGTGACTTCCCGCCCGGGGCCCGGCCCCGGCAGCGGCGAACACTCCTCGTTCTTCGAAAGCAGGTTCTGAAAGATGGCACACAAGAAGGGCGCGAGCTCCTCGCGCAACGGTCGTGACTCGAACGCCAAGTCCCTCGGCGTGAAGCGGTTCGGTGGCCAGGTCGTCAAGGCCGGCGAGATCCTCGTCCGCCAGCGCGGCACCCACTTCCACCCGGGCGAGAACGTCGGCCGCGGTGGCGACGACACGCTGTTCGCGCTGACCGCCGGCTCGGTGGCCTTCGCGACGCGTCGTGGCCGCAAGGTCGTCGACATCGTCGCGGCCGAGGTCTGAGCCGTAGCGCAGCAGTCTTCAGCACGAGGGGCGCACCGTCGCGGTGCGCCCCTCGTGCTGTCCCCACCTTCCGCCTGAGAGAGGATCGGACCATGGCCAGCTTCGTCGATCGCGTGGTGCTGCACGCCGCAGGCGGTGACGGCGGGCACGGTGTCGCCTCGATCCGCCGCGAGAAGTTCAAGCCCCTCGCCGGCCCCGACGGCGGCAACGGCGGCGACGGCGGCAGCGTGAAGCTCGTCGTCGACCCGTCGACGACGACCCTGCTCGAGTACCACCACTCGCCGCACCGGCGCGCCGGCAACGGCACCCAGGGCATGGGCGACGACCGCGACGGCGCCAAGGGCGAGGACCTCGTGCTGCGCGTCCCGGACGGCACCGTCGTCAAGTCCCCCGACGGCACCGTCCTGGCCGACCTCGTCGGCGCGGGCGCCGAGTACGTCGTCGCGCGCGGCGGCCGCGGCGGGCTGGGCAACCGGGCGCTCGCGTCGCCCAGGCGCAAGGCGCCGGGCTTCGCGCTGCTCGGCGAGCCGGGCGAGCAGGCCGACGTCGTGCTCGAGCTCAAGACGATCGCCGACGTCGCGCTCGTCGGTTACCCGAGCGCCGGCAAGTCGTCGCTCGTCGCGGCGATCTCGGCCGCGCGGCCCAAGATCGCCGACTACCCGTTCACCACGCTCGTGCCGAACCTCGGCGTGGTCCAGGCCGGCGACGTGCGGTACACCGTGGCCGACGTGCCGGGCCTCATCCCGGGCGCGAGCGAGGGCAAGGGCCTCGGCCTGGAGTTCCTGCGCCACATCGAGCGCACCGCCGTCATCGTGCACGTGCTCGACTGCGCGACGCTCGAGCCCGGCCGTGACCCGGTCAGCGACCTCGACGTCATCGAGGCCGAGCTGGCGGCGTACGCGGGCGACCTCGAGATCTCCGGCGGCCGCGTCCCGCTGTCCGAGCGCCCGCGGCTCGTCGTGCTCAACAAGATCGACGTGCCCGAGGCGCGCGAGCTCGCCGAGATGGTGCGCCCCGAGCTCGAGGCGCGCGGGCTGCGCGTCTTCGAGGTCTCGACGGCGTCGCACGCGGGCCTGCGCCCGCTCACGTTCGCGCTCGGCGAGCTGGTCGAGCGGGCCCGCGCGGCCGCCCCGCCGCCCGAGCCCGCCCGCATCGTGCTGCGGCCCAAGGCCGTCGACGAGTCGGGCTTCACCGTCACGCGCCGCACCGACGGCTCGACGGGCGACGTGTTCTTCGAGGTGCGCGGCGCCAAGCCCGAGCGCTGGGTCCGCCAGACCGACTTCAACAACGACGAGGCCGTCGGCTTCCTCGCCGACCGCCTGGCGAAGCTCGGCGTCGAGGACAAGCTCTTCGAGGCCGGCGCCGTCGCGGGCGACGAGGTGCGCATCGGCGACCCGCGCGACGCCGTCGTCTTCGACTGGGAGCCGACGCTCACGACCGGTCCCGAGCTGCTCGGCGCGCGCGGCACCGACCTGCGCTTCGAGGAGAGTCACCGCCCGACCCGCGCCCAGAAGCGCAAGGAGCACACCGAGCGCATGGACGCCAAGGCCGAGGCGCGCCGCGAGCTGTGGACCGAGCGCGAGGCCGGCCACTGGACCGACCCCGACGCCGAGTAGACCCCACCGCGAGATAGCGATCCGTCGACGGTTCGGGGCCCGAACCGCGGCGACCGGCCGCTATCCGGGCGACGGATCGCTATCTCGGCGATCCGCGCGAAGATGGGCACCGTGAACGCCACCACCCGGGCCAGCCTGCGCCACGCGCACCGCGTCGTCGTCAAGATCGGGTCATCGTCGCTCACGGGCCCGGACGGCCACCTCGACCTGGAGGCGCTGCGTGCGCTCGTGGCCGTGCTCGCGGCCCGACGCGCGGACGGCGGCCAGGTGGTGCTCGTCACCTCGGGCGCCGTGGCGGCGGGCATCGGCCCGCTCGGGCTCACCGCGCGGCCCCGGGACCTCGCGACCATGCAGGCCGCGGCCATGCTCGGGCAAGGCCAGCTCGTCGCCCGGTACACCGAGGCGTTCGCGGAGCACGGGCTGCGGGTCGGGCAGGTGCTGCTCACCGCCGAGGACACCGTGCGCCGGGTGCGGTACCGCAACGCGCAGCGCTCGCTCGACAAGCTGCTCGCGCTCGGCGTCGTGCCGGTCGTCAACGAGAACGACGCCGTCACCACGGACGAGCTGCGCTTCGGCGACAACGACCGCCTCGCCGCGCTCGTGTCCCACCTCGTGCGCGCCGACGCCATGGTGCTGCTCACCGACGTCGACGGGCTGCACGACGCCGCGCCGTCGCGCCCGGGCGCCCGGCGCATCCCCACGGTGACGGACCTCGCCGAGGTCGCCGGCGTCGAGGTCACCGCGCGCGGCAGCGCGGTCGGCACGGGCGGCATGGTCACCAAGCTCGAGTCGGTGCGCATCGCGACCGGCTCGGGCGTGCCCGTCGTGCTCACCAAGGCCGAGAACGCGGCCGCGGCGCTCGCGGGCGAGGACGTGGGCACGTTCTTCGCCGCCACCGGCCGACGCGCGTCGGCGCGCCGGCTGTGGATCGCGCACGCGGCACGGTCGCAGGGGCGCCTGCACCTCGACGCCGGCGCGGCCCGGGCGGTGCTCGGCGGTCGCGCGTCGCTCCTGCCGGCCGGCATCACGCGCGTCGAGGGCCAGTTCGACGCCGGCGACCCGGTCGAGCTCGTCGCGCCCGACGGCGCGGTGGTCGCGCGCGGGCTCGTCGCGTTCGACTCCAGCGAGCTGCCGGCGCTGCTGGGCCGCTCGACGTACGAGCTGCGCGAGGAGCTGGGGGAGGGGTACGACCGCGAGGTCGTGCACCGCGACGACCTCGTGCTCGAGCAGGCCGTCGCGCGCCCCTGACCCGGCGTCGACCCTGCGTCGACCCCGCGTCGACCCGCGCGTTAGCCTGCCTCGGCGGCCGCCTCGTCGACGTCCTCCTCGAGCCGGCGGCCGCGCAGCTCGACAAGCATCGCCGAGCCGGCCATCGCCAGCAGGAACGCGGCCGCGAAGACGGTGAAGACGCCGGCCGTGCCGATCTGGTCCCGCAGCGGGAGCACCACGAGCGGCGCCGTGATCGACGCGAGGCGACCGAACGCCGTCGCCGCGCCCGCACCCGTGGCGCGGACCGGAGTCGGGTAGCTCTCGGGCGTGACGGCGTACAGGGCGCCCCAGGCGCCGAGGTTGAAGAACGACAGCGCGATCCCGGCCGCCAGGATCGCCGGCACCGAGCCGGCCAGCCCGAACGCGACCGCCGAGACGGCCGAGCCGCCGAGGAACGTGAGCAGCACCGCGCGGCGGCCCCACGCCTCGATGAGCCACGCGGCGACCGCGTACCCGGGCAGCTGGGCGAGCGTGATGATCAGCGTGTAGCCGAACGAGCGGACCATGCTGAATCCGTCCTCGACGAGGATCGTCGGGATCCACGTGAAGGCGCCGTAGTAGGCGAAGTTCACGCCGAACCAGGTGAGCCAGAGCGCGACGGTGCGGCGGCGCAGGGCGGCGGTGAACAGCGCGCGGACCGGCACGCGCGGGGCGTGCTCGCGAGCGGCCGGTCCGTGCTCCTCGGCGGCGGGCGGCGCGGCCGAGGGCGCGGCGACCCCCGCCGAGCGCTCGAACGCGCGCACCGCGGCCTCGGCGTCGTCGTGCCGGCCCTGGCGCTCGAGGAAGCGCACGGACTCCGGCAGCCGTGCCCGCACGTACAGGGCGTACAGCGCCGGGACGACGCCGATGGCGAACGCCCAGCGCCACCCGTCGTCGGAGGACGGCACGAGCAGCAGGCCGACGACGGCCGCGGCGATCCAGCCGACGGCCCAGAACGACTCGAGCACGACGACGACCCGCCCGCGGATGCGCGCGGGCGAGTACTCGCTCACGAGCGTCGAGGCCACGGGCAGCTCGGCACCCAGGCCGAGCCCGACGACGAACCGCAGCGCGAGAAGCGCCGCTACGCCCGCGGCGAGGGCGGACGCGCCGGTCGCCAGGCCGTAGACGAGGAGCGTGAGCGCGAAGACCGAGCGCCGTCCGATCCGGTCCGCGAGGAGGCCGCCGAGCGCCGCCCCCACGGCCATGCCGACGAACCCGATCGACGCCAGCAGGGACCGCTCGCCGGTGGTCAGCGACCACTGCTCGGCGATCGCCACGAGCACGAACGACATGATGCCGACGTCCATCGCGTCGAGCGCCCAGCCGATGCCGGACCCGACGAGCAGCCGGCGGTGGGCGCGCGTGAACGGTAGCCGGTCGAGCCGCTCGGTGCGGGTGGCGGCGGGTGCCGGCGCGGAGGATGTCATCGTCGGTGGTCCTTCCTGCGCCCGGACGTGGTCGCCGCGGCATCGTAGCGGGCCGCCTGCCCGAGGGCCGGAACGGCCTGTCCACCACGCGGTCGGCGTCGTAGTCTCGGGAGCATGTCCACCACGTTCCCCGAGACCCGGTCCGCCGCGGGCGCCGACGTGCCCGACGACGTCACCGCGGCCGTGCACGACGTCGCACGCCGCGCGAAGGTCGCCTCGCGGGCGCTCGCGACGGCGTCGCGCGCGACGAAGGACGCCGCTCTGCACGCGATCGCGGACGCCCTGGTCGACGCGGCCGACGAGATCGTCGAGGCGAACGCCGACGACGTCGAGCGGGGGCGCGCCGACGGGATGACCCCCGGGCTGCTCGACCGGCTCACGCTCACGCCCGCGCGCGTGGGCTCGATCGCCGACGCGCTGCGCGAGCTCGCGGCGCTGCCGGACCCGGTGGGGGAGGTCGTGCGCGGCCAGACGCTGCCCAACGGGCTGCGCGTGCGGCAGCTGCGCGTGCCCATGGGCGTGGTCGGGATGATCTACGAGGCGCGCCCCAACGTCACGGTCGACGCCGCGGGCCTGGGGCTGAAGTCCGGCAACGCCGTGATCCTGCGCGGCGGGAGCGCCGCGGCGGCGTCGAACACCGTCATCACGGGCGTCATGCGCCGCGCGCTCGAGGCGCAGGGGCTGCCGGGCGACCTCGTGCAGTCGATCGACGCGTACGGGCGTCCCGGCAGCGTCGCCCTCATGCGCGCCCGCGGGCTCGTCGACGTGCTCATCCCGCGCGGCGGGGCCGACCTCATCCGCACCGTCGTCGAGCAGTCGCAGGTGCCGGTCATCGAGACGGGCGTCGGCAACGTGCACGTGTACGTCGACGCGTCGGCCGACGTCGCGACCGCCGTCGAGATCGTCATGAACGCCAAGACGCAGCGCGTGGGCGTGTGCAACGCGGCCGAGACGCTGCTCGTGCACAAGGACGCCGCGCCGGCGTTCCTGCCGGCGGCGCTCGCGGCGCTGTCCGGCGCCGGCGTCGTCCTGCACGGCGACGCGGCGTCCTCGGCGTTCGCGCCCGAGAGCGTCGAGGTCGTGCCCGCCGTCGACGCCGACTGGGCGACCGAGTACCTGGCCCTCGAGCTCGCGGTGCGCGTCGTCGACTCGGTCGACGAGGCGATCGAGCACATCCGCACGTGGTCCTCGGGCCACACCGAGGCGATCGTGACGAACGACCTGCGCGCGGCCGACCGCTTCGTCGCGGAGATCGACTCGGCGGCGATCATGGTCAACGCCTCGACCCGGTTCACCGACGGCGGCCAGCTCGGCCTCGGGGCCGAGATCGGCATCTCGACGCAGAAGCTGCACGCGCGCGGGCCCATGGGCCTGGCGGAGCTCACGACGACCAAGTGGGTCGTGCAGGGCGACGGTCACGTGCGTCCCTGAGGGGTGCTGAGGGATAGCGCGGCGGCCGTGAGAGACTGGGGCCCGCGGTCCTGCGCCCGGCGCCCGACCGCACCGCAGGACCCGCAGAGCAACGACCCGCGCAGGAGGAGAACCCGTGCTGCACACCGCCGTCCAGATCGCCCAGGAGGCCACCGAGCAGGCTCCGACGGGCGCCTTCGAGCTCTCGCCCGTCGTCCTCGGCGTCCTCGCGTTCGGCGCGCTGGTCGCCATGCTCCTGGTGACCTACGCCTTCCGCAACGTCGGTTCCCGCCACTGACCGCGTCCGTCCGGTCAGCGTGAGCGAGCAGCGCCGTCCGCGCCTCGGCGTGATGGGTGGGACCTTCGACCCCATCCACCACGGGCACCTCGTCGCCGCCTCCGAGGCGGCGGCGCTCCTGGACCTCGACGAGGTCGTGTTCGTGCCCACGGGCAAGCCGAGCTTCAAGCAGCACGCGAAGGTCTCCCCGGCCGAGCACCGTTACCTCATGACGGTCATCGCGACCGCGTCGAACCCCCGGTTCACGGTGAGCCGGGTCGACATCGACCGCCCGGGGCTGACGTACACCGTCGACACGCTGCGCGACCTGCGGGCCGAGCGGCCCGACGCGGACCTGTTCTTCATCACCGGTGCGGACGCCATCGAGCAGATCCTCACCTGGAAGGATGCCGCGCAGCTGTGGGACATGGCACACTTCGTCGCCGTGACACGGCCGGGGCACCACCTCACGGTGGACGGTCTGCCGCCCGACGGGGTGACGACGCTCGAGGTGCCGGCGCTGGCGATCTCCTCCTCGGACTGCCGGCGCCGGGCCGAGGCGGGTCAGCCCGTGTGGTACCTGGTGCCGGACGGCGTGGTCCAGTACATCGCGAAGCACGGTCTGTATCGAGGTCTCGATGAGTGACAACAGCAAGCGCCCGCTGACGCGGCGCGAGATCCGCGAGCGCGAGCAGGCCGCCGCGGCGGCAGCGGCGGCCGCCCAGGGCGGCGCGGGTCCGGCCCCGGGCGGGTCGTCGTACCCGTCGCCGGGCTACGGGCAGCCGCTGTCGGTGCCCGCGCCCGCCCCGGTGCCGCCCCCGGCGTCGTCGCGCGCGAGCGGGCCCACGCCGTCGCGCCGCGCGCTGCGCGAGCAGGCCGCGGCCCAGCAGCCGCCGCAGCTGGCGCCGCCCGCCCCGCAGGGCTACGGCGCGCAGGGTCCGGTCGTGCGCCCGCCCGCGACGTCGGGCGGCGTGCGCAGCGTCGACGAGACGGGCCGCCTGACGCCGGTCGTGCGTCCCGGTGAGGGCGAGCGGTTCGGTGCGCCGTCGGCCGAGGTGCCCGCGCGGCCGAGCGCGCCGCAGCGCACGACCTCCCGCCAGCCGTTCACCGGCCCGGCCGCCCCGTCGGCGGCCGCCTACGGCCGTCCGTCGTCGGCGCCGGCGGCCCCGTCGTCGTCCTCGGGCGCGCCCGATGCGCCGCCGCCGTCGCCGTGGGGCTCCCCGGCCGCGCCCGCCACGCCGTCGCGCACCGAGCCCCCGTCCCCGTTCGGTACGTCGTCCGCCGGCGTGCCGGAGCGCTCGTCACGGCCGAGCCTGCCGTGGGAGACGGCGTCCGCGCAGCCGACGCAGGTCCAGCCGGGCGCGCAGCCCGGCCAGCCCGCCGGCCGCACGTCCGCGTCGCCGTTCGACGCGCTGGTCGGCACCGACCCGCAGCCCGTGCGCGCCCGCGCCGGGGTGCCGGTCGAGGACGACGACGAGGACGACTGGGACGAGCCCGAGAGCTCGTACACGTGGCTGCACTACATCGTGCTCGTGGTCGTGGCGTTCGTCCTCGGCCTGCTGCTGTGGAAGCTGCTGCTCGACGGTCCGGACGAGAGCTTCGAGACCGACCAGCAGGCGGCGGCGACCGTCACGACCCTGCACACCCTGCCGGACGGAGGAGTCCTGTGACCGCCACCGAGCGGGCCGTCGAGCTCGCGATCGTCGCCGCCCGCGCGGCGTCGGACCGCAAGGCTCAGGAGATCATCGCGCTCGACGTGAGCGAGCAGCTCGTCCTCACGGACGTGTTCCTCATCGCGTCCGGCACCAACGAGCGCCAGGTCTCCGCGATCGTCGACGCCGTCGAGGAGCAGATGTACAAGGCCGGCGCCAAGCCCATCCGCCGGGAGGGCAAGGCCGAGGCCCGCTGGGTGCTGCTCGACTTCGGCGACGTCGTCGTGCACGTGCAGCACGCCGAGGACCGCGTCTACTACGCGCTCGAGCGGCTGTGGAAGGACTGCCCCGCGATCGACCTGCCCGCCGACGCCCGCGGCGGCGACGGCGCCGCAGCGGCCGCCGAGTACGGGACCGAGCCCTCCGACGGCTCGATCCGCCTGTCCGACGACGGGAGCTGACGCATGACGGCGAGGACCGTCGTCCTGCTCCGCCACGCCCGTACCGCGTACAACGCGACCCTGCGGCTGCAGGGCCAGATCGACATCCCGCTCGACGACGTCGGGCGCTGGCAGGCCGCCGAGGGGGCGGCCGCGCTGGCCTCGTCGCATCGGGCCGCGCGTATCGTGTCCTCGGACCTCGAGCGCGCCGCCGACACGGCCGCCGCGTACGCGCAGGCGCTCGGGGGAGACGTCGCCGTGCAGACCGACGTGCGGCTGCGCGAGCGGTCCTTCGGTGCCTGGGAGGGCATGACCGGCGAGGAGATCGCCGAGCGCTGGCCCGAGGAGTACGCCGCGTGGCGCCGCGGGCACGACCCGGTCGAGGCGGGTGCCGAGACCAAGGTCGCCGTGGCCGCACGCATGGCGGAGGCCGTGCGCGAGCACGCGGACGCGCTGGAGGGTGACGAGACTCTCGTCGTGGTGTCGCACGGCGCCGCCATCACGCTCGCCGTGACGACGCTGCTCGGGATCGACGTGGACGGGTGGCGCGGCATCGCGGGCGTGCACAACGTGCACTGGTCCCACCTGCACCGGTACGGCGCCGACGCCGTGCCGGAGTGGCGGCTCGTGGCCCACAACGTGGGCGCCGGCTACCCGCTCGACCGGTGGCAGGCGGGGCCCGACTGGAATTTGGAACCTGAGACCAAGTCTGCCTAAGATATCGACGTTCCCGCGGGGCAACCCGGGAGGAACGCACCGAATCAGACGAATCGCCACGGCGAGAGTCGGTTCTCGGGGCTGTGGCGCAGCTGGTAGCGCACCTGCATGGCATGCAGGGGGTCAGGGGTTCGAGTCCCCTCAGCTCCACGTAAGTTGAGCAAATCGAAACCTGCCCCGCCTGAGTGCGGGGCAGGTTCGTTTCTGCGGTCACCGGCTCGGGGACATCGGTGTTGACGTGGGCGAGGACGCTGGCGGCGGGCTCGGCAGGGACGACGCTGATGTTCTCGTCCTCGTCGATGATGATGCGGTCGAACAGGGCTCGGTTGAGCATGCGGCGTTCAGCGGGTTCGCATCGGTTGTAGAGATCGCCGAGGTCGGTAAGCAGGTCAAGGAGCTCGTCGAGACCGTCCCGGGCGCCGGTATAGGTGGCCGTCATGGTGTCGAGGCGTCTGGTGATCTGGTCGAGGCCGGTGCGGATGCGTTCCTGCTCGCTCTTGAGCAGGTCCAGAGGGATCGCGTCGGCGTAGTGGGCCTGGACGAGCTTGAGTCGTTCTGCTTCGAGCTTGTCCTTCTGGGCTTCGAGGAGCTTGCGTTCGTCGTCGCTGGTGGCTTCGAGCTGGTCGAACACCCGGCGCAGCACGCCCTGTACCCGTTCGGCTTCGTTCTTGGTGAGGCCGTTGGTGTTGTAGGTGGCTTCGATGCGCTGCTCGATCCGCTCTGCGAGGATCGCGGAGCGGATGCAGGGGGTGCGCTTGCGGCGCCGTCCGGAACAGGTGAAGTACTCGTACCGGTTGCCGTTCTTGTCGCGGGGCCGTTCGATCATGAGCTTCGCGCCGCAGGAGCAGTACAGGGAGCCTTTGAGGTAGTGGTCGTACTTCTGGGGCCGTTCGCCGACGGCGTTCTTCGCGTCGAGCTGGGCCTGGACTCGGATCCAGGTCTCGGAGTCGACGAGCGGGGTGTGAGCGCCGTCGTAGGTGAGGCCGCGGAAGGTGACTGTGCCTTGGTAGTAAGGGTTGGTCAGCACCTTGTGAAGCGTGGTGGTCGTGATCAGCCGGGCCGGCTGTGCCGGTGTAGGCCGCGTGGTGAGACCTCGCGCGTTGAGTTCCTTGGCTAGGGAGGACAGTGACCAGTCCCCGGTGGCGTAGGCGGTGAACGCGAAACGGATCAGGTCGGCCCGGTCGGGGTCGATGGCGATGTCGCGGATCTCGCGGCCCTTGGCGTCGGTGGTACGCACGTTCAGATACCCGAGCGGCGCCTTGGTGGGGGTGCCGCCGATGGTGGCCTTCTGGGTCATGCCCTTGATGACCTCTTGGGCGAGGTTGAGGGAGTAGAACTCGGCCATCGAGGCGAGGATGCCGTGCATGAGCATGCCCGACGGGGTCTCGTCGATGTTCTCTGTCACCGACACGAGGGTGGTGTTCGCTCCGCGGAGCGTGGCGTGGATGATCGCGTCGTCGAGGCGATTGCGGGCGATCCGGTCGACCTTGTTGATGATGCAGTAGCGGACAGGGTTCGCAGCGATGTAGTCGAGCATCTCCTGCAAGGCGCGCCGTCTGGCGGACTTGGCGGATTCGCCGGGTTCGATGAACTCTTTGACGATGACCGCGCCGAGCTGTTCGGCCTTGCGCTGCGCGGCTTCCCGTTGAGCGGGGATGGACAGGCCTTCTTCTTGCCCGTAGCGGCTGGCCTGGTCTTTCGTGGAGACCCGCAGGTAGGAGATCGCTGGCACCAATCCCTCAGTGGTACCGGTCGCGGCGGTGGCTCTTCGCCGATCCGGTGGGGAGTGACGACGGCGGCGTGATGGCCTGGGTGTAGGGGTCGAGGTCCCCGATGATCAGGAGCGACCAAGCAACCTGATCGATCTCGAGGACCTCGACGTTGTCCAACGCTACGGGGTGCGCTGGCGCGCCCACCACCACTGACCCGTGTTCGCGCTGTGACCTCTTGCTGGGACTGCCCGGCGTGCAGGTCGAGACGGTCGAACGGACCGAGACGTTGATGACGGTGACCGTCTCGACGCCGTGGCGGTTGGAGGGCTGCCCGGACTGCGGGGTCGTGGCCCCGAGCCGGGGACGGCGACGACGGGTCCTGCACGACGTCCCGCATGGCGATGCCCGGGTCCGGCTCGTGTGGCGGCAACGGATCTGGCGGTGCCCGGAGGCTACCTGCCCGCGCGGAACGTTCGCCGAGCAGGTCCCGGCGCTCGTGGCGGCCCGGGGCTCGATCACCACGCGGGCCGTGACGTGGGCGATCGGGCAATTGCGCCGCGAGCACGCCACCATCAGCAGCCTCGCGCGCCGCCTGGCGGTGTCGTGGTGGGCGCTGTGGCGGGCAGTGAAGCCCGAGCTCGAACGTCTCGCTGCCGACGAGTCCCGGTTCACGGGCGTGACCAGCCTCGGGGTGGACGAGCACGTCTGGCACCACGGAAACCCGAAGGCGCGCGGCCCGAAGGAGCTGACCGGGATGGTCGACCTCACCCGGGACCACGAGGGCAGAGTGCACGCCCGGCTGCTGGACCTGGTGCCCGGCCGGTCGAAGAAGGCCTACGCCGACTGGCTCGACGCGCGCGGCGACGACTTCAAGTCCGCGATCGATGTCGCAGCGTTGGACCCGTTCGGCGGCTACAAGTCCGCCATCGACGACCAGCTCGCCGATGCGACCGCGGTGCTGGACGCGTTCCACGTCGTGAAGCTGGGCACCGCCGTGGTCGACGAGGTGCGCCGCCGAGTCCAGCAGGACACCACCGGTCATCGCGGCCGCAAGGGAGACCCGCTGTTCGGCATCCAGACCATCCTGCGTGCCGGAGCCGAGAACCTCACCGACAAGCAGCGAGCCCGCCTGGCGCGGGCGATCGAGGCCGACGAAGCCCACGAGGAGGTGCTCGTCGCCTGGCAGCGCGCCCAGCAGCTGCGCGCCGCCTACCGCGCACCCGACCTGCAGGACGGAAAGCAACGCGCCGAGAAGGTCCTCGCGACCTTCCACACCTGCCCGATCCCCGAGGTCTCGCGTCTCGGACGGACCCTGCGCCGCTGGCGCGAAGCGTTCCTGGCCTACTTCACCACCGGCCGATCGAGCAACGGCGGCACGGAGGCCATGAACGGCATCATCGAGCTCCACCGTCGCCTAGCCCGCGGCTACCGCAACCGCGACAACTACCGGCTACGGATGCTCCTCGCCGGCGGAGGACTCACGCCCTGATCCCCACCGAATCGGCGAAGAGCCCGACTTCTTCACATCATGCAGCGCCCTCCGATACTATGATCGTCGAAAGATTCGTCAGTCGAAGGAGGCCGGGGTGGGCTCGTCGCGAGAAGAGGCTGCGGAGGCTTTCGGCGTCGCTGTTCAGCGGTATCAACGGGTGGTGCAAGCCTTCGATGACGCGGTCGGTCGCACATTGGATCTTGGGGCGACGGAGCTGCGGTGTCTGGACTGGCTGACGGACGGCGCAATGTCCTCGGGCGAGTTGGCGAAGGCTATTGGGCTGCGGCCTGCGGCGACGACCACGCTGGTCGATCGCCTGTCCCGTCGCGGTTTCGTGCGTCGTGGGCCGGCACCAGCGGACCGTCGGAAGGTCTTGGTCGAGTTGACTCCGGAGGGGCAGGAAATCCTCTGGAGGATGTACGGACCCCTCGTGCAGGATGGGCACCGGCTTCTGGAGGAGTTCGACGCCGAGCAGATCCTCGCCTTCGAACGGCTCCTGTCCGCGATGGCGAACAGCGCGGAAGAACACACTCGGCGAGTGGCAGCGGACCCCGGGACGCCTAGCCCCTGAGATGACAGCCCCGCCGCATCGAAGCAGTCGCGCGGGGCGAGGAGAGGTAGAGGAGAAGTAGATGCCGGATATGCACGCGCTTGTAGCGTTCGCCGTGATGTCGTTCGTGCTGATCGTGGTGCCGGGGCCGAGCGTGCTGTTCGTCATCGGCCGCTCCCTGGCGCTGGGCCGGCGGGGCGGGCTGATGAGCGTGCTCGGGAACGAGCTCGGCGGTCTACCGCTTGTTCTCCTGGTGTCCGTGGGGCTCGGCGCCGTCGTCGCGCAATCCGCGATGGTGTTCCTGGTGGTCAAGCTGCTGGGGGCGGGGTATCTCGTGTATCTGGGTCTGCAGGCGATCCGCCATCGGCGCGTGGACACCGCGGCGATGGCCGCCACAGGGCGGAGCACGGTGTCGTCGTGGCGCGTGCTGCGGGAGGGGTTCATCGTGGGTGTGACGAATCCGAAGACGATCGTGTTCTTCGTGGCGGTGCTCCCGCAGTTTGTCAGCCCGGAGAACGGGTCCGTCGCGGTGCAGATGGCGATCCTGGGGCTGGTGTTCACGGCGATCGCGTTCACTTGCGATGCGTGCTGGGCCCTGGTGGCCTCCGCGGCGCGTCAGTGGTTCGCGACGTCGCCGCGTCGGGTGTCGACGATGCGCGCGACCGGCGGCGGGTTGCTCGTCGGCATGGGCGCGACCCTCGCCCTCGCCCCCGCGAAGAGCTGACCGGCGTGCACGAAAAGCGTAGAGCGGTGGCGGATCACCAGGGTGAGCATCTGCTGGAGCGGGCGAGGCGGCTCGACCAGGAGGCATGGGCGATGTGTGAGCGCCTGGGCCTGTGGCGCCGGCTGGAGCGCGTCGGCGCTCCGGTCGTGGTCGGCGCCGCCGGCCTGGGCGTGATCGATCGGCGGGACATCGACATCACCATCTCGTGCGTGGCGCTGAACGAGGAGACCATCGGACGCATCACCTCTCTGGGGGCGGAGCTCGCCACGCACGAGGACGTGCGGCAGGTCGTGATCCGGGACGACACCGGCCGATGGAACACCGACCCGCGATACCCGGACGGCTTCTACCTGGGGCTGGAGATCATGTCGCCGCGCGAGAAGCTGTGGACCGCGGATCTGTGGTTCGTCGACGAGCCCGAACGCCAACCCGACCTCGAGCATCTCCGCCGCTTCGCACCGCTCGTGACCGACGAATCCCGGACCGTCATCCTCGCCTTGAAGCGCTCGGCCCGAACGCGTGGCACAGGCGATGACCCCGTCCCCGGATACCTGATCTATGAAGCCGTCATCCAGGACGCCGTCCGCTCGGAGATGGAGCTTCAGGAGTGGTTGAACCGCCGGAGATCCGAGTCCGCGACCCACGACGAAGGGCCCAACGCATCATGAACGACAGACTCTCCGCGTTCGGGCGAGTCAACGCGCTGCTCGTCGCGCCGCACGCGACGAGGCCGGAGCTCGCGCTCGGATACGGTGCTGCCCTGATGGGAGCTGCGGCTGCGACAGCAGGCGGAATCGTCTCCGGATACGGGGCCGCGCACGTGCTCGTCCTCGCCGTGCTCGGATTCGACATCGCCGGCGGTGTCGTCGTCAACGCCACACGGGCAGCGGCACGACGCTTCCATCGCGGCCCGCACTGGCGACGGCGCTCCGTGCTGTTCGTCGCAGCGCACGTGCACCCGTTCGTCGTCGCCCTGCTCTTCCCCGCACAGACCTGGTCGGCAAGCGCCGTCCTCTACCTGGGCCTGGTCGTATCTGCGCTGCTGATCACGTCGACGCCGCTCGCGCTCCGTCGGCCAGTGGCTTTCGCCTGCGCCGCCGCGCTGATCACGTGGACCATCGTCACTGCGCCGACGGAGGACGCGCTGGCCTGGATCGCGCCGCTGCTCGTCATCAAACTGCTGCTCGCGCACCTGCTCACCGACAGCATCCCGACACCAGAAGCCACATGAGCATGGGACTGCTGCACGCACAGGTGACATCTGATCTGTGGTGCTGAGGAGCACTGCTGGAAGGATGTGCACTGTGCCGAAGCCGTACCCCAAGGAGTTCCGCGACGACGTCGTCCGCGTCGCGAGGAACCGTGAGCCGGGCGTCCACCTCAAGCAGATCGCTGCCGACTTCGGCATCAGCGAGTCGTGCCTGACGAACTGGCTGAAGACCGCCGACGTCGAGGACGGCACCAAGCCCGGCACGACCGCGACTGAGAACGCCGAGCTGCGTGAAGCGAGGAAGAGGATCCGGCTCCTGGAGCAGGAGAACGAGGTCCTGCGCCGGGCGGCTGCCTACCTGTCACAGGCCAACCTGCCGGGAAAATGATGTACCCGCTCGTCCGCGAGCTGGCCGTTGACGGGATCCCCGTCACGGTGACGTGCCGGGTGCTCAAGATCGCTCGCCAGCCCTACTACCGCTGGCTGAGGGAACCGGTCACCGAGGCCGAGCTGACCGAGGCGTACCGGGCGAACGCTCTGTTCGACGCGCACAAGGACGACCCCGAGTTCGGCTACCGGTTCCTCGTCGACGAAGCACGTGACGCCGGTGAGCCGATGGCCGAGCGGACCGCGTGGCGGATCTGCTCGCAGCTGGGCTGGTGGTCGGCGTTCGGCAAGCCCAAGCGAGGCAAGGCGAAGAAGCCCGGCCCGCCGGTCCACGACGACCTGTGCGCGGTGGTCGACAAGCACGGCGTGATCCGGCACGAGTTCAGCGCAGATGGGCCGAACGAGCTCTGGATCGGCGACATCACCGAACACCGGACCGCGGAAGGCAAGCTCTACGTCTGTGCGTTCAAGGACATCTACTCCAACCGGATCGTGGGCTACTCCATCGACTCGCGGATGAAGTCTCGCTTGGCCGTCGCGGCGCTGAACAACGCGGTCGCTCGGCGCGGCGATGTCGCCGGCTGCGTGGTCCACACGGACAGAGGCTCCCAGTTTCGGAGCAGGAAATTCGTGCGTGCCCTCAACCGTCACGGCATGGTCGGCTCGATGGGCCGCGTCGGCGCGGCCGGGGACAACGCCGCCATGGAGAGCTTCTTCGCACTGCTGCAGAAGAACGTCCTGGATCGCCGTCTCTGGGCCACCTGCGAGGAGCTGCGGATCGCGATGGTGACCTGGATTGAACGGACCTACCACCGACGCCGTCGACAGGCCACTCTCGGGCGGTTGACCCCCATCGAGTTCGAGACCATCATGACCGCGCCAGCCACTCAGGCTGCGTGACCCAACCTGTCACCCGTTCGTGCAGCAGTCCCCATGGGCGTGTCCATGATGTCTGATATCTCATCCGGATCAGCGGCGGCTAGCGGAGCATTCCGAGCGACAACCTCATTGAGAGAGCGAACCTCGGCCTGGCGCGGCTCGATGCCCTCGCTCTGTGGCTAAGTGACACCGCGAAGGACATCCCTTAGGCGCTTCTGAGCCTGCAGTGGCCTGTTGGTCACCCCAAAGCTCGCTGCAGAAAGTCATTAACGCCGTCAGTCAAGGCTGAGCAGCGTAGTGAATCGAACCGGTCCAAGGTGTGGTGCCCCCCGGGTAGCTCGACGTAGACGGGCTCATCGGAGTTTTTGGTGGGTGAGTCCTCCTCCGACGAGGAGCATTCGTAGGCGGTAGTTGTCCTTGTTGCGGAAGCCGCGGGCGATGCGGCGGTGGAGCTCGATGACGCCGTTGAGGGCCTCGGTACCGCCGTTCGTCGAGCGGTTGGTGGTGAAGTAGCCGAGGAACTGCTCCTTCCAGCGGCGCAGGGTGCGGCCGAGGCGGGCGACCTCGGGGACGGGGCAGGTGTGGAAGGTGTCGACGATCTGCTCGGCGGTTCTCTTCGCCGCGGTCAGGTCGACCTGGTGGTAGACCGAGCGCAGGCGCTGGTAGCACTGCCAGGCGAGGAAGACCTCACCGTGCGGGTCACCGGCCGGAAGGTAGCGCTCGAGGCGGTCCCACTGCCGCTGGGTGAGGCGGTCGGCGCCGGCGCGCAGGACGTTGCGGACCTTGTACAGCGGGTCGTCCCGGCGGCCGCGGTGACCGGTGGTGTCCTGCTGGACGCGGCGGCGGACCTCGTCGACCACGTCGACCCCGAGCTTAGTCACGTGGAAGGCGTCCAGGACCGCGGCGGCGTCCTCGAGCTCGGCGTCGATCGCGTTCTGGTACCCGCGGAACGGGTCGAGGGTGGCGACCTTCACGCATGCCGTGAACGCCTCCCCGCGGTCCTTGAGCCAGGTCTCGTAGACCTTTCCCGACCGCCCTGGGACGAGGTCGAGCAACCTCGCGCGGGTGCGGCCCTTGTCGTCGCGGGTCAGGTCGACTATGCCGGTCATCTCCTTCGGGCCCTTCTCCTTGGTCCGGTGCGGGGTGTGGTGCCACACGTGCTCGTCCACGCCCAGGACCGTCACGCCGGTGAAGCGGGACTCGTCGGTGGCGAGGTCGTCCAGGACCGGTTCGACGGCCTTCCACAGGGTGTGCCAGTCCACGCCGAGCTGGCGGGCGATCCCCGCGACCGGAGGCGTGCTCGCGGCGCAGCTGGTTGATCGCCCACCAGATCGCCCGGGTCGTCAGCTTTGCCCCGCCGACCACCAGGTCGGGGACGGCCTCGGCGAACGTGCCGGCCGGGCAGTCCGGGTCGGGGCAGCGCCACCTGCGCCGCCGCCACACCACGATCACCGGCGTGCCGAAGGCTGGGGCGTCGTGCAGGCGCCGGACCCGGCGCCCGTGGCCCACGGCCACCACCCCGCACCTGCGGCAGCCCTCGATCTGCGGGGCGGTCTCGACCGTGACGACGAGACTCTGGTCACGGCGACGAACCGCGGTCACGTGCAGGCCGTCGATGCCGAACAGCTCGTCGCAGGAAGGGCAGTAGGACGTGCCGCGCGCAGCGCAGCACGACGTAGGGTGGTCCACCGTCGAGGTCCTCGGATACGTCAGTTGCTTGGTCGCTACTGATCCTGAGGACCTCGACCCCTATCTCCCCGCATCGCCTCTACGCGGCGCGTCGCGTCACACCCTCAACCCACCCGAAAGTCCGAAGAGCCTTCAGGGCTCTTCGCAGATGAGGGGGGCCGGTGACACGCCGGGCGTAGTGGTGACGTCGGGGTAGGGGTCGAGGCCTCCAGGATCGGGAGCGACCAAGCATCCTGTTCCCGAGAGGCCTCGACGTGTCCGAGCCTACGGCCTGTGTGTCCTGCTGCCCTGATCCAAGATCCGCTGATCCGTACTGCGTGCGCTGTGATCTGCTGGTCGGGCTCGAGTCGTTGCACGTGATCGGCGTCGAGCGTGACGACGACGTCGTGTTCGTGGTCGTCGAGTCGGCGCCCGGGCTGATGGGCTGCCCGGCCTGCGGCGTGGTCGCCGCGTCGAAGGGCCGCCGGGTGGTCGAGCTGATCGATGCCCCGGCGTTCGGGCGCCCGGTCCGGTTGCGGTGGCGCAAGCGGCGGTGGGCCTGTCCGGATCCGGGCTGCGAGGTCGGGTCGTTCACCGAGCAGGACGCTCAGATCGCCGCCCCGCGGGCCGTGCTCACGTCGCGCGCGACCCGGTGGGCGATCGCCCAGCTGCGGTCCGAGAACGCGTCGGTCGCAGGACTGGCCCGCCAGCCCGGGGTGTCCTGGTGGACGTGCTGGAACGCGATCCGACCCGTACTCGCCGATGCAGCCGACGACGAGTCCCGCTTCGAAGCGGTCACGACCCTCGGGGTAGACGAGCACGTGTGGCATCACGTCAGCCCGAAGGACCGTGGGCCCAAGGAGCTGACCGGGATGGTCGACCTGACCCGCGACGGCGAGGGCAACACCCACGCCCGGCTGCTGGACCTGGTGCCCGGCCGTTCCGGCACGGTCTACGCCTCCTGGCTGGACGAGCGCGGGGCCGAGTTCCGCGGCCGGGTGCAGATCGCGACCCTGGACCCGTTCCACGGCTACAAGAACGCGATCGACGACCGGCTCGAGGACGCGACTGCGGTGCTGGACGCGTTCCACGTGGTCAAGCTCGCGGGCCAGGCGATCGACGAGGTCCGCCGCCGGGTCCAGCAGCAGACCCTGGGGCACCGAGGCCGCAAGGGCGACCCGCTCTACGGCATCCGCAACATCCTGCGCGCCGCCCCCGAACGCCTCACCGACCGACAGATCAACAGGTTGAACCGGGCCATCGCTGCCCACGATGCCCACGAGGAAGTCCTGGTCGCGTGGCAGGCCGCCCAGGAGGTCCGCACCGCCTATCGGAGCAAGGACCTGACCCACGGGCGCCGGCTGGCCGAGCGCGTCCTGGCGTCCTTGCCGTCATGCCCGATCCCCGAGATCGCCCGCCTCGGACGCACCCTGCGCAAGTGGCGCACCGCGTTCCTCGCCTACTTCGACACCGGCCGCTCATCCAACGGCGGCACCGAGGCCATCAACGGGATCATCGAGCTCGCCCGCCGCATCGCCCGCGGCTTCCGCAACCGCGACAACTACCGCCTCCGCATGCTCCTCGTCGCCGGAGGAATCACACCGTAACCCCCCTCATCTGCGAAGAGCCGGTTTCAGGTCGCTTCCTCCGCACACCCAGCCTAGGAGTGGGTGCGTCGAACGGAGCCAGGTTCCGTGAAATGCGCCGGTGTCGGCTATCGCGAACCAGTTCGGGGCGACTGCAGCGACGTCAGGGTCGTGCGACGTCAGCGGGGAGGGTGACGCGATGGTCGGTGATCCAGGCCTGCGTGCCTCGTGTGGCGATGCGGTGGAAGACGATGCGCAGGATGGCATCTTGCACGATGCGTTGCACGGGGCCGGCTGTCTTGGAACTGCTTGACCGTGCTCCTTCGGCGACGATGCGTTCGACCCGGCTGCGTCGCTGCTGCTCGAAGGTGGCGAAAGCACGCTCGGGCGTGGTCGCCGCGTGGAGGCAGGAAGCGAGGACGACGGCATCTTCCAGTGCCATCGAGGCGCCTTGGCCTGAGCTCGGGGCGGGCGCGTGGATCGCGTCACCGACGAGTCCGAGGCGTCCTCGGTGCCAGGTGGGGACGTGGGGCAGGTCGTAGGTGTTGTCGCCGGCGAGTTCGAGTCGGCCGGTGGTGATGAGGTCGTGGAACGGGCCGGGGTCCGCGGCGGCGAGGTCGGCGAGCAACGTCTGCCAGACCGCCGGGGGAGTGGTGGCCCGTTCCTGGCGTGAGACGGGCTGTCGTGGGACGTTGACGAACCATACGACATCACCGGCCGGGGTCGGCAGTGCGCCGAAGAACGCGCGCCTGCCGAAGACCAGTCGCCACGCGCCTGGTTCCAGGCTTTCCGCGAGCGCGGTGCTCTCCGTGATCCCGCCGAAGTTGGCCAGCCCCATGTAACGCCTCGTCGGCGCTTGTGGGTCGATCGCGGAACGTACCACCGAGTTGATCCCATCGGCCCCGATCACGAGGTCCCCGGCGATCGTCTCGCCTGATTCCAGTGTGACGCTGGCTCCGCGATCGTCCGTGGATGCGCCGGTCACGCGTGACTGTGAGCGCACCTCGATGCCCCGCTGCCGTGCCAGGTCCGTCAGGGCTGCGGCCAGTCGCGTTCGCTTGAACGACAGCGCCACCATGCCGTCCTCGCGTGGGGACCCCAAGGGGATGACACCGAGGGCGCGTCCCGATGCGCTCACCATGACGTTCCGATCGGTGGGTACTCCGAGCCCACGAACGTGCTCCAGCGCCCCTATCGCGTCGAGTGCGGCGACCCCGTTGGCTGCGATGGTGAACCACGACCCGGCCTCGCCCCTGTCGGCCGGGTTCGCATCCAGCAGAAGGGGTTCGATCCCCACGGCCTGCAACGCCATCGCCGTCGCCGGCCCCGCGATACCTCCGCCCACGATCACCGCACGCATCCCACACTCCACTCGTTCGACTATCGGACACTTCGATAATCGAAAGGATTCCACGAGGTCCACCTCTGAGTCAACCCGCACCGGGGGCCGGACATCGCCCTCGTCCGATGACTGATGACCGCGCTCGCCCATGCCGCTGGCGCGCGCCGTGGCGTATCAGATGATCGCCGGACTCCGCGGCATGCAGCCGACGATGAGCACGCAGTCATCCGGGCAGCGCGACCGGACCTGGCGCTGACGTCCTTCGTCGTGAAAAGCGCGATGATCTCAGCCGACTCCCAAGAGGTTCGTGATGGCATGCTGATCGCCGACGTCTGTCCGAGCCCGCGGGCGGTCTTCCCCTCGCTGTTGGATTGCGGGCTCTTCGGACTTTCGGGTGGGTTGAGGGTGTGACGCGACGCGCCGCGTAGAGGCGCGTCGCGTCACACCCTCAACCCACCCGAAAGTCCGAAGAGCCGAATTGCCCTGTGGCTCGCGACCATCCGCGCCAGCGCTGGGGCAAGTTTCGACAAGCCTCCCGCTAGGTCCACCACCATGATGACGCGGGACATCCTTCAGAGATGTCCCGCGTCGTCGTTCATACGAGGAGAGCTCGGCCAGCGGCCGGCTCTCCTCATTCGTTGCGCCAGCAGATGCCCCGGCTAGCGGCCCGTAGCATCGTCCGTCCTCGCGAGCATGACGTGGATCCGGTCCATCTCGATGCGTTGGTCCCCGTCGATGTGGGTGACGAGCCTCCACAGCTCTGGCTCCTGACCACCCTCCGCGGCGAAGCCCCGGATCGCCGTCAACGACCCGAGGACCACCCGCCGACTGACGGACCCGTTCCGGTTCCTCTTCCGGCCCGTGATCGCCGTGCCCATGGTCTGCGCCTTCCTGGCCGTGGTGCTCTGGGTCTTCTTCGAGCGGGGGCTCGGTGCGTCCGCGTACGAGGCCTTCGAGCGGCCGCACCTGCTGCTCCTGGTGTTCGTGGTGACGGTGTTCTCCGGGGGCCTGCACGAGTTCGGGCACGCCGCCGCGAATCGCTACAGCGGCGGAGTGCCGGGTTCCATGGGAGCCAGCCTGTACCTGGTGTGGCCGGCGTTCTACACGGACGTCACGGACAGCTATCGGCTCGACCGGGCCGGCCGCCTCCGTACCGACCTCGGTGGCCTCTACTTCAACGCGGTGGTCGTCGTCGGCACCTACGTCTGGTGGTGGGCCACCGGCTGGGAAGCCCTGCTGCTGGTGGCGACGCAGATCCTGCAGATGGTGACGCAGCTGCTGCCGCTGCTGCGGTTCAACGGGTACCACGTGCTGGCCGACCTGGCGGGCGTCCCGGACCTCTACCACCGGATCCGACCCACCCTGCTGGGGCTGCGCCCTCGTGCTCGGCCGGATCGGCTTCCGGTTCTTCCGGGGCCTGGTCAGGTGGAGCAGGGACTCGGCGCCGAAGCGGGTCGCCGCCGCGGCGCTGGGCGCGGCCGTGCTGGGCGGCCTCGCGTGGGCGTGGTGGCCCGACCCGGGCACGCACCGCCCGATCCAGCCCGACGAGCGCGGGACGCTCACCGCTCTCCTGCAACCGGCGCAGCACGTCCGTCCCGCCGCCGCTCCCGCCGTCGCCGACGAGCCCGGCGGCACGTCGCCGGCCACGTCCACCGGTGCGCCGCAGGCGGGCGCGGCCGCCGAGCGCGTGCTCTCCGGCGGGCAGCCGCTCGTCGCGGCGTTCGAGAAGGGCGAACCGCTGCCCACCAGGGACGACCCGGCGCTCGCCCTCGTGCTGGTCCCCACCGAGGACGCCGACGGCGCCGGCACCGCACCGTCGCAGGATCCGGGCGACGGCTCGGGCGGCGCGCACGAGGACGTCTGGGTCTTCCCGTTCGACAAGCCGCTCCCGCCCTCCGAGGGCGACAACCAGGCCCTCGCCGTGGCGACGGCGGACGGCTCCGTCACGTACGACGTCGCCTTCGCCGTGGTCTGGGCGGACGGTGACGAGGTCCTCAAGGTCAACGAGGCGCACGCCTACGCGTCGTGCACCGACTGCGTGGCCGTCGCGGTCGCGTTCCAGGTCGTGCTCGTGATGGACGACGCCCGCGTGGTGGTCCCGCAGAACCTCGCCGTCGCGGCGAACTACGACTGCTACGAGTGCATCACCGCTGCGATCGCCAGCCAGCTCGTGCTGTCGGTCACCGGGGAACCGGGGGAGCAGCAGCTCCGCGCGCTGGGCGAGGTCTGGAACGAGCTGGTCCGCTTCGCCGAGGGCATCACGTCGCGCAGCATCACCGAGATCATCGCGACGCTCGAGGCCGTCAAGGCGGAGATCGTCGAGATCCTCGCCGACGCCCCGCTCGTCGAACCGACCCCCGTGCCGGCGGGGTCTCCGTCGCCGTCCACCGAGGGGGCACCTCCGCCGACGGAGGCGCCGTCGAGCGACCCGTCGCCGCCGGCCTCCGAGCCGAGCACGAGCACACCGGCGCCCACGCCCGAGCCGACGCAGGAGCCCGCCCCCGCGCCTGAACCCACCGCGGAGCAGCCCACGTCGACGCCCGAGACGACGACGCCCGAGCCCTCCTCGCCGGAGCCCACGGGGGAGGAGTCGTCGCCGACGCAGGAGTCGGCGCCCGCGCAGGAGCCCGCGGCGTCGACCGAGCCGGCGCCCACCGGCTCCACGTCGCCGTAGCGCCGGGAGCACGCGGGCCCAGCGACGGCGGGAGCGCGAGTGCGGCGTCAGCCGCCGAAGAGGCCGCCCAGCTTGTCGCCGCCGAACGTGCGCAGGAGGTCCTGGACGTCGATGCCGTACTTGCCGAGCAGGCCGGCGTCCCGGTCGGTGTCGACCGTGTCGGGCAGCTCGGAGCCGGCCTCGTCGGCCTTGCCCTGCTCGCCCCGGGACCTCAAGAGCTCCAGGATCTGTTCCTTGTCGATCTGCACGGCCGTCTCCCTCTGCTGCTCGTCATGGGTCACCCTCACGCTCACCGATGCCGGTGGGCCCCGCAACAGGGGCGGCGCCCGGCCCGGCCCACGTGCTGCAATGGGTGCGGAGGTGGCCCGTATGAGCCCGCGCGCCTTCCGGTGGGTGCTGCACGTCGACCTGGACCAGTTCCTCGTCGCGGTCGAGGTCCTGCGCCGCCCGGAGCTCGCCGGCAAGCCTGTGATCGTCGGCAGGCGCGGCGACCCGGGGGAGCGGGCCGTGGTCTCGACCGCGTCGTACGAGGCGCGCGCGTTCGGCGTCGGCTCCGGCATGCCGTTGCGCCTCGCGGTCCGCAAGGTGCCGGACGCGATCGTGCTGCCGGTCGACCACGAGGCGTACGGGGCGGCGTCGGAGCAGGTGATGGAGGCGCTGCGCGGGCTCGGCACCGTGGTCGAGGTCCTCGGCTGGGACGAGGCCTTCGTCGGCTGCGACGCCGAGGACCCCGAGCAGGTGGCTCGCCGCATCCAGGACTCCGTCCTGCGCGCCACGGGCCTGCACTGCTCGGTCGGCATCGGGGACAACCGGATCCGCGCGAAGATCGCCACCGGTTTCGGCAAGCCTGCGGGAGTCTTCCGGCTGACGGCGGACAGCTGGTTCGAGGTCATGGGGGAGCGCCCGACGGTCGACCTGTGGGGCGTCGGCACCACTCACCACGCCCGAGGAGGTCGAGACGGCGCTGCTCGAACTCGTCGCGCAGGTGCACGCGGACGTCGAAGCCGAGGGCAGGGACGTCGTCCGCGTGGGTCTGGAAGGTGCGCTACGCGCCCCGAGGAAGCTGCGCACGCCGGCCCGGTCGCTCGAGGACCTCACGACCGCGGTGCTCGCGCTCGCGGCCGCGGGCATCGAGCCCGGCCGCGAGATCCGACTGCTCGGCGTCCGTGCCGAGCTGGAGATGCCCGACGTCGAGGATCTCGAACAGGTCGGCCGTCCCGCTCAGCTCGAGCACGTCACGGACCGGCTTGCTGACACGCGTCAGGACGACGCGGTCGGCGGCGTACAGGGCACGCCACAGCAGCCGCAGCCCGCCGGCGTCGAGGAACGTGACGCGCGACGCGTCGACGTCGAGGGTGCTGCCCCGCACGTGCGTGAGGTGCTCGGACACCCGGCCCTCGAGGAGCTGCGCGGTGCCGTGGTCGAACTCGCCCCACATCACCCAGGAGTGGTCGTGGAGCTCGATGCCGCCGCTCGCGGCGCGCTCGTCGACGATCGGGATGCTCGGCACGTGTCTCCTTCGACGGTCCGTGGCTCCGGTGGCGTTCGACGCGCCGGGCGCAGGTGTGCTGGGTCCCATCCTCACGCGGGCCGGTCCCGCGCGCAGGTCGAGACTCCGGCAGCGACCGGCGGAGGGCCCGCGCCGTCAGTCGAACGCCCGGGCGAGCATGCCGATGACCGGCCAGGCGCCCTCGGAGGTGTTGCCCAGCACGCTGACGGTCGTGGCGGTCGTCGGGTCGTGCGTCGACCGGAACGACACACCGGGGTCGTAGCCCTCCATGACGAGCGCGGGCCCCGTGCGGTGCAGCCACAGTCCGAGGCCGTGGCGCAGGTCCTCGGCGGGCACGTCGTGCCGCGGGCGCGTCATCGCGGCCAGCGTCGCCGGTGACACGACCTCGCCGGCGACCAGCGCCCGCCAGAACCGGTGGAGGTCCGACGCGGTGCTGCAGATCCCGCCGTCGCCGTTGCCCCGGACCGGCAGGTGAAGGACGTTCGACCGGTCGCCGTCGTCGTGCAGGTAGCCGAGCGCGACGTCGGCGGGCAGCTCGTCCGAGCGCGGGAAGCCGGTCCGGGCGAGCCCCGCCCGCGCGCACACCTCCTGCTCCACGAGCTCGTGGTACGGGCGGCCCGACGCGCGCTCGGCCACCAGAGCGAGGACGACGTCGCCGCCGTTGCAGTACGCGAACCGCTCGCCGGGAACGGACGTCTGGGGGAACCCGTCGAGGACCGGGACGAACGCCTCCGTACGGTCGAGGAGGTGGACCGGCACCGGCAGGACGTAGTCGTGGACGTCCCAGCCGGCCTCCTCGTCGAGGTAGTCGCCGATGCCGGACGTGTGCTCGAGCAGGTGCTCGATCGTCACGGCGTCGTCGACCAGCGGGAGGTCCTCGCCGAGGTACCGGCGCACCGGGTCGCCGAGGTCCAGGACCCCGGTCTCGACGAGCCGCATCACGGCGACGGCCGTGAAGGTCTTGCCCCCGCTGGCCAGGCCGAAGCGCGTCTCGACGGTGTTCGGCACGCGGTGGGCGCGGTGCGCGAAGCCGTAGGCCCGGCCGAGCACGCGGCGGTCGCCGACGTCGACGGTGACGACGCCGCTGAACCGCGCCCGGGCGACCGTGTCCTCGAGCGCCCGCTCGTCGACGGCGGGGAGGGCGGTCACGGCGCACCACTCGCACGCGGGTGCGGTTGCGCGGAGGGAGTGCCGACGTCGAGCGCGTCGGCGACGACGTCGGTGGCCCGCTGCCGGCGCGCGTAGGCGGCACGCTGTCGCCGCGTGCCGGCGCCGTCCGCGAGGATCGAGGTGACGACGGACCGGACGAGCTCCTCCTCGCCGTACTCGTCGAGAACGGGGTGCAGCAGCAGGAGGAGCTCGGTGACGACGTCGCCCGCGGGCGCCGGCGTCCCCGTCGTCGGGCTGACCAGCAGCTCGTCGACACCGAACCGGCTCGCGCGCCAGCTCCACGCGCGCAGCTCCGTCACGCTCACCGGCTGGGGCGGGACGCCGCGGCGCCGGTCGCGCGCCGCCGTCTCGACGAGGGCGCGCGCGAGCGCCGCGAGCACGGCGGCGTGCGTCGGGTCCATGCAGACGTCGGCGACCCGCACCTCCACGGTCGGTGCGTGCGTCGAGAGGCGGGCGTCGAAGTAGACCATGCCGTCGTCGAGCGGGACCCTCGAGCGCAGGAGCGAGCCGACGTGCCGCTCGTAGCCGGCGTGCGAACCGAACGCCTCGTACGGCCCGGCGGTGGGCCAGCGGAGCATGACCTGGTACCGGTAGCTCGCGAAGCCCGACTCGACCCCGTACCAGAACGGCGAGTTCGCGCTGAGCGCCAGGAGGACCGGGAGCCACACGCGGATGCGGTCGAGCACCGCGACGCCCTCGTCCGCGTCGTCGACCTCGACGTGCACGTGGAAACCGCACGTGAGCTGTTCGGCGGCGAGCAGCCCGACGTGCTCCTGGATCCGGCGGTACCGCTCGCCCGGTGCCAGGTGCGGGAGGCCGCCGAACACGGGCGTCGCGAGCGCAACAACCCGGCCGCGGACCGCCCGTGCGGACTCGTCGGCGTGGAGCCTGCCGTCGTGGATCGAGGCGAGCTGCTCGGCGAGCGTCCGGCAGGGCGGCCCCACGACCTCGACCTGCTCCTGCTGGAACTCGAGCGTCAGCGTGTGGGTGCCCGACGGCGTCGGCGCCGGACGGACGGTCGCCTCGTCCCCCCGTGCGTGGTGCACGGCACCCTCCCCGGCGGCCAGCGGCAGGAGCGTCCGCGCGTCGACCAGCAGCAGTTCCTCCTCCACGCCGAACGTCCGCACCCGGTCACCCCCGCATCCGCCGGTTCCTCCATCGTGGCCGCAACGCGGCGTCTCTGCAGGAGGAAGGGCGCTCGTGCCTCGCGCGCCCGCCGGTGGGGTGGTGTGATGTGCCTCAGCAGACGCGACGAGGTGAGGGTTCATGGCGGCGGTGGACGTCCGTGTCGAGCGCGTGATCCGTGCACCCGTCGACGAGGTCGCGGCCTACGCCGCCGACCCGACCACCGCGCCGGAGTGGTACGCCACCATCGAGTCGGTCGTGTGGCGCACGGACCCTCCGGTCGCGGTGGGATCGGAGATGGAGTTCGTCGCCCGCTTCCTGGGCCGCCGGATCGCGTACACGTACCGGGTGGAGGAGCTCGAGCCGGGGGAGCGGCTGGTGATGTCCACGGCGCAGGGCCCGTTCCCGATGCGCACCGAGTACACGTGGTCGGCGGCGCCGGGCGGCACGCTCATGACGCTGCGCAACACGGGCGAGCCGTCGGGTTTCGCGTCGGTGGCCGCACCGGTCATGGAGGCCGCGATGCGTCGTGCGACGACGAAGGACCTCGCCCGGCTGGCGAGCCTCCTGGAGGCGCGCGCGTAGCGTTCGCTCTCCCGTCTGGGCCTGCCAACGTTTGCACCATGCTGTGCACCGCAGCCGCTAGCATGTGGCAAACGTTTGCATCCGAGCGAGGGAGATTCCCGAGGATGAAGATGGGGTTCCGCTGGTACGGCGAGGGCAACGACACGGTCTCGCTCGACCAGATCCGTCAGGTGCCCGGCGTGGAGACCATCGTCTGGTCGCTGCACCACAAGCAGGCCGGCGAGGCGTGGTCGCAGGAGGAGATCGACGCCGAGGTCTCCCGGATCACCACCGTCCCCGCCGAGGCGCGCGAGCGCGGCGTGACGAAGGCCTTCGACGCCGAGGTCGTCGAGTCGGTCAACGTCCACGAGTCGATCAAGCTGGGCAGGACGGTCCTCGGGACGAGCCGCGACGAGGCGATCGAGAACTACGTCGTCACGCTCGAGCGGCTGGCGCGGGCGGGCGTCAAGGTCGTCACCTACAACGTCATGCCGGTCTTCGACTGGCTCCGCACCGACCTGTGGCACCCGCTGCCCGACGGGTCGACCGCGTTGTTCTACGACCAGGGCGTCGTCGACGGGATGGATCCGGCGCGCATCGCGGAGGCCGTGCTCGCCGGCGCGCCCGACCTCACGCTGCCCGGGTGGGAGCCCGAGCGCCTGGCCCACCTGCCCGAGCTCGCGGCGGCGTACGCCGACGTCGACCACGAGGCGATGTACGCGAACTACGCGTACTTCCTCGACGCCGTCGTGCCGACGTGCGAGGAGCACGACATCCGGCTCGCGGTGCACCCGGACGACCCGCCGTTCGACCTGTTCGGGTGGCCGCGCATCGTGTCGACCAAGGACGACCTGGCGCGCGTCCTGTCCCTCAACGACAGCCCGCATCACGGCCTGGCGCTGTGCGTGGGCAGCTTCTCGGCCAACCCGGCGAACGACGCTCTCGACGCCGTGCGCACCTTCATGGACCGCATCCACTTCACGCACGTGCGCAACATCAAGCACCTCGGCGGCGGCACGTTCACCGAGGTCGCGCACCGCGCGTGCGAGGGCGACGTCGACACGGTCGGCATCATGCGCGCCTACGCCGAGGCCGGCTACACCGGCTACGTCCGGCCCGACCACGGCCGGCACCTGTGGGACGAGAACACCACCAACCGCCCGCGGCCCGGCTACGGCCTGTACGACCGTGCGCTCGGGATCCAGTACCTCCTCGGCGTCTGGGACGCCGTGCGCGCCGGCGCCTGAGCCGCGCTCAGCGCAGCAGGGTTGCGGGCAGCAGCCGGTCGACGGCGAGGATCAGCGCGCTGACGAGCGCGGCGCCCAGCAGGGAGCCGAGCACGAGCAGCGGCACGGCGAGTGCCCGCCGGACCCGCTCGAGCGGGCGCGGCGGCCGCGCGGCGCCGGGGGTGCGGACGGGTGCGTCGACGGCCACGTCCTCACGCACCCGTCGTCGGCGCGGGCTCCACGGTGGCGGGCTCGACCCGGCCGTCGAGCCGCGCGCGCAGGAGCGCGACGGCGGTGCCGGTCGCGGCGAGGACGAGGACGGTCTTCCAGACGCGGGACATGTGTGCGGCTCCTCGGGTTCACGGGCGACGTGCGTCGATGACGTCCCCATCGTGCGCCGCGCACCGTGCCGGGCGGATCCACCTGCGGGCGGTTTCCGGGTCCACCTTTCGTCGTACGCCGGGATGACGCCCGGTGGGGGAGGACCCTGACGTCCGACCCTGGGTGCAGCCCTCGGGAGCGTCGTCATCCGACGTACCCCGCCGCGTACTCCGCGGACGGAGCGACGGGGGTGATGACGTCGACGAGCACGCCGTCGGGCGCGGCGACGATGAAGTGCCGCTGCCCGAAGTCCTCGTCGCGCAGGGCCATGAACGAGGCCGCGCTGTGGATCGCCGGGGCGGCCGACCGCGACCGCGCGCTGCGCGAGGCGTGGGACTCGCTCCCCACGCTGCTGCGCGCCGTCGTGCGCCCCGGCGCCGGCGCCTGATCCGGCCGCCGTACGGCGTAAGGTCGGTCGGAGGAGGGGAGGCGCATGACGACGACGGAGCCGACGCGGCGGGCCCCCGGACGGACGCCGCTGAGCCGTGACCGCGTGCTGCGGGCGGCGGCCCTGCTCGCCGACGCCGGCGGCCTCGCGACGGTGACCATGCGGCACGTCGCGGCCGAGCTCGGCGTCGAGGCGATGTCGCTCTACCACCACGTCAAGGGCAAGGAGGCGCTGCTCGACGGCCTCGTCGAGGTCGTCGCGTCCGAGGTGCACGCCGAGATCGGTCGCCGGCACCTTCCGGCCGACGACTGGCGCGCCGTCGTGCGCGAGCGCTGCCTCGCCGCCCGCACGGTCATGCTCCGCCACCCCTGGGCGCCCGCGCTCCTCGGCACCCGCACGAGCATCCCGCCCGCGGTGTTCGGCCTCTACGAGGAGGTGCTCGGCGCGATGGTGCGCGGCGGGTGCTCCTACCGGCTCGCGCACCGGGCGATGCACGCGCTCGGCAGCATGGTCCTCGGCTTCTCGCAGGAGCTCTTCAGCCCGGCCGGCGCCGGCGGCGCACCGGAGACGGACGACGCCGACGACGCCGCCGAGGCCGCGCTCGCGGCCATGGCCGAGGCGCTGCCCCACCTGACGGCGATGGTCGCCGCGGAGCTGCACGACGCCGGCGACCCGACGCTCGGCTGGTGCGACAGCCAGACCGAGTTCGAGTTCACCCTCGACCTGCTGCTCGACGGCATCGAGCGGGCGCGCGCCGCCGGCTGAGCACGTCGGCCGTCCGCCGTGGCGCGCGCCGGGCTGTCACGAGCGGCGCGCCGCGGCGAGCGTCCGCACGAGCGCCACGAGCTCGTCGAGCTCGGCGTCGGTCACGCGCGGCCCGCCGGCGCCGAGCGCCGTGCGCGCGTACAGCCCGTCGCTGAGGAGCACGACGGCGCGGGCGACCGTCGGGTCGCCGACCTCCTCCGCCACGGCCTCGACCCAGGCGTCGTGCGCGTCGTCGAGCGCCGCGCGGGCGCGCGGGTAGGCGCCCTGCGCGAGCCGCGACACGGCGAGGTAGACGACCTCGAGCTCGCCGTCGGTGTCGGTCGAGGTGCGCAGCAGGTGGTCGACCGGGCCGGCGGGGGCCGCGCGCATGACCGCGACGTCGGCCTCGGTGAGCTCGCGCAGGTGCGCGGTGAGGCCCTCCACGAGCGCGTCGCGCGAGGGGAAGTGGTAGAGCAGGCCGCCCTTGGAGACGCCCGCGCGCGCCGCGACGGCGTCGAGCGTCGCCGCGCGCTCGCCGCCGTCGGTGAGCAGCTCGGCGAAGGCGCGCACGTCCTGGACCGCGGTGCGCCGCAAGCCCGCGCCCCTCGACCTCACGAACCGCGCCGCCCGCTGGACCGCGCTGGCCGTGCTCATGCTCCCCGTGCTGCTCGTCTCGGTCGACAACACGGTGCTGAGCTTCGCCCTGCCGCAGATCTCCTCGGACCTGCGCCCGACGGGCACCCAGCTGCTCTGGGTCGTCGACGTCTACCCGCTCGTTCTGGCCGGGCTGCTCGTGCCGATGGGCTCGCTCGCCGACCGGGTCGGACGGCGGCGCCTCCTGCTGTGGGGCGCCGGCGGGTTCGCCGCGATGTCGGTCGTCGCCGCGTTCGCCCCGACCGCCGCGGCGCTCGTGGCCGCGCGTGCCGGCCTCGGCTTCTTCGGCGCGATGCTCATGCCGTCGACCCTCTCGATCCTGCGCAACGTGTTCACCGACCGCCAGGAGCGGCGGCTCGCCGTCGCGGTCTGGGCGGCCGGCTTCGCCGCAGGCTCGGCCGTCGGCCCGATCGTCGGCGGCCTGCTGCTCGAGCACTTCTGGTGGGGCTCGGTGTTCCTGCTCACGGTGCCCGTGCTCGTGGTGTTCCTCGCGACCGCGCCGCGCCTGGTCCCCGAGTCGCGCGACCCCGCTCCCGTCCCGGTCGACCTGGTCTCCGTCGGGCTCGTCATGGCGACGATGGCGCCCCTCGTCCTCGGCATCAAGGCGTTCGCGAGGGACGGTGCGTCGCCCGCGGCGGTCCTGCCCGTCGCGATCGCGATGACCGCCGGGACGCTCTTCGTGCGCCGGCAGCTGCGCCGCCCGCGACCCATGCTCGACGTCCGGCTGTTCGCCGTGCCCGAGTTCGGCGGCAGCGTGGTGATCAACCTGCTGTCGGTGTTCTCGCTCGTGGGGTTCCTGCTGTTCGTCTCGCAGGACCTCCAGCTCGTGGTCGGGCTGTCGCCGCTGGAGGCGGGCCTCGTGCTGCTGCCCGGCACGGTCGGCATGGTGGTCGCCGGGCTCGCGGTCGTGCGGGTCGTCCGCCGCGTCCGGCCCGCGCGCGTCGTCGCGGGGGCGCTGCTCCTGACGACGGTCGCGTACGCGGTCACCGCCGTCGTCGCGGGCGCCTCGGACGTCGGCCCGCTCCTGCTCGCGTTCGTCCTGCTCGCGGTCGGCGTGGGCGCGGCCGAGACCGTGTCGAACGACCTCGTCGTGTCGTCCGTGCCGCCGTCGAGGGCGGGTGCGGCGTCGGCCATCTCCGAGACCGCGTACGAGGTGGGCGCGGTGCTCGGCACGGCCGTGCTCGGCAGCATCCTCACCACGGCGTACCACCGGGGCGTCGAGGTGCCGGCGGGCGTGCCGGCCACCGACGCGGCCGCGGCGTCGGAGACCCTCGGGGGAGCCGTGCGCGTTGCGGGCGAGCTCCCGGCCGCCCAGGGCCACGCGCTCCTCGAGTCGGCGCACGCCGCGTTCGCGAGCGGCGTCGGCACGACGTCGCTCATCGGCGCCGCGCTGACCGCGTGCGCGGCGGTGGTCGCGCTCGTCGCGCTGCGGCGCGTGCGCGCCTGAGCGGCGCGTGCGCGCGAGCCGCGCCGCCGGGGCCTCACGGCGCCCCGGCGCGCGCGGTGAGGAACTCGCGCCGTCGCCGTAACGCGGCGGTCGGCCGGGCGAAACGCCGGTGCGGCACCCTACGGGACACAGGACGCGTGCCGCTCCGGCGCGCGGACGAGACCCGGAGGTACCGGCCATGCCCTACGTGAAGCCGACCGACCTCGTCACGCGGATGATCGACGCGGGCGAGTCCAAGGTCCTCATGTCCACGCGGGACACGCTCATCCGCT
This sequence comes from Isoptericola variabilis 225, assembly GCF_000215105.1. GTDB lineage: Bacteria > Actinomycetota > Actinomycetes > Actinomycetales > Cellulomonadaceae > Isoptericola > Isoptericola variabilis_A. Next base: position 2,194,842 of record NC_015588.1, on the reverse strand, counting down.
CCTTCATGGGCGGGGCGATCCTCGCGCTGGCCGCCGCGTTCGCGGTCACCGTCTCGGTGCAGACGGGCCAGCCGCTCGCGGGCGCGATCCTCTTCCCGGTCGGGTTCGTGCTGCTCTACCTCATGGGGTTCGACCTGCTCACGGGCGTCTTCACGCTCGCCCCGCTCGCCTGGCTCGACAAGCGCCCGGGCGTCACGTTCCCCGGCGTGCTGCGCAACTGGGGCCTCGTCTTCTGCGGCAACTTCGCGGGCGCGTTCCTCGTCGCCGTCCTCATGGCGATCTACTTCACCTACGGCTTCGCGACCGAGCCGAGCGCCGTCGGGCAGGCCATCGGCGAGATCGGCGAGGGCCGCACGGTCGGCTACGCGGACTACGGCGCCGCCGGAATGCTCACGCTGTTCGTGCGCGGCGTGCTGTGCAACTGGATGGTCTCGACCGGCGTCGTCGCGGCGATGATGTCCGACAGCGTCATCGGCAAGGTCGTCGGCATGTGGATGCCGATCATGCTCTTCTTCTACATGGGCTTCGAGCACTCGATCGTCAACATGTTCCTCTTCCCGTCCGGCCTCATGCTCGGCGGCGACTTCACGATCGGCGACTACCTGCTCTGGAACGAGATCCCCACCGTGGTGGGCAACCTCGTCGGCGGCCTGACGTTCGTCGGCCTCACGCTCTACGCGACGCACGGGCGCACCGCGCCGAAGCGCCGCGGCGTCGTGGCCGCCGAGCCCGAGCTGGTGGGCACCGCCCGGCGCTGATCAGCGCAGCAGCACGGCGAAGCCGGGACCGGGCAGGTGCACGGTCCCGGCGTCGTCGTCGAGCGACACCGCGCCCCACGTGAGCGCGACCCGGTGCGGGCCGCCCTCGACGGGCACCGTCGCCCCGCCCTCCGCGCGGACCACCACGACGTCCACGACGTCGCCCCGCCCGTACGGGGGCTCGCGCGTCATCACGACCCAGTCGTCGCCCGTGCGCACGTGCGTCGCCCGCCGGTCGCCCGACGCGACCGCCGGCAGCGTGTGCCGCAGGTGCACCAGCGCGGCGTACACGTCGAACATCCGCGCCCCGTCGTCGGTGTCCCGCTCGGACCAGTCGAGCCTCGAGGCGGCGAACGTCGACGGCGCCTGCGGGTCCGGCACCTCGACCTCGTGGCCGTAGAGCTCCGACCAGCCGTGCGTGCCGAACTCGGCCGTGCGGCCCTCGCGCACCGCCGCCCCCAGCTCCGGTTCGGAGTGGTCGGTGAAGTACTGGAACGGCGTGCGGGCGCCCCACTCCTCGCCCATGAACAGCATCGGCGTGCCCGGCCCGAGCAGCACGACGGCGGCGCTCGCGGCGAGCGCGCCGCGCGCCAGCGTGCGCGACGGCCGGTCGCCGAGCGCGCGGTTGCCGACCTGGTCGTGGTTCTGGTCGAACACGACGAACCGGCGGCCGTCGACGTCGGGCGGCACCGGCGCCCCCCACTCGCGGCCGCGGAACGTCGAGTACCCGCCGTCGTGCACGAACACGTCGACGAGGGCCTTGGCGAGCACCTCGGACGAGCCGAAGTCCACGTAGTAGCCGTGCGTCTCGTCGGTGAGCCACGCGTGCAGGGCGTGGTGGACGTCGTCGGCCCACTGCGCCGTCATGCCGTAGCCGGGCCGGCCCTCGACGTCCTCGGACGTCGGGGTCACCATGCGCGCGTCGTTGAGGTCGGACTCCGCCACGAGCGACAGCGGCCGGCCGAGGTCGCGCTCGAGGCCGGCCACGGCGTCGGCGAGCTCGGCGAGCACGTGGCGTTCGGAGTCGTCGACGAGCGCGTGCACGGCGTCGAGCCGCAGGGCGTCGACGTGGAAGTCGCGGAACCAGCGCAGCGCCTTGTCGACGAGGAACGCGCGCACCTCGGCCGCGTCCGGGCCGTCGAGGTTGACCGCCTGGCCCCACGGCGTGTGGTGGCGGTCGGTGAAGTACGGCCCGAACTCGCCGAGGTAGTTGCCCGACGGGCCGAGGTGGTTGTCGACCACGTCGAGGCACACCGCGATGCCGCGCGCGTGCGCCGCGTCGACGAACCGCTGCAGCGCCGCGGGCCCGCCGTACGCCTCGTGCACCGCCCAGAGCGCGACGCCGTCGTACCCCCACCCGCGCGTGCCGGGGAACGCGGCCACCGGCATGAGCTCGACCATGTCGACCCCGAGGTCCACGAGGTGGTCGAGGCGCCCGACCGCGGTGTCGAGCGTCCCGCCGCGCGTGAACGTGCCGACGTGCAGCTCGTACACGACCGCGCCGAGGACCGACCGGCCCTGCCACGCGTGGTCGCCCCACGCGTGCAGCGCCGTGTCGAACGTGCGCGACGGGCCGTGGACGCCCTGCGGCTGCCACGGGCTGCGCGGGTCGGGCCGCGGCGGCCCGCCGTCGAGCGAGAACGCGTAGTCGGTCCCGTGCGGCAGGGGTTCGGGCGAGCGCCACCAGCCGCCGCCGTCGTCCTCCATCGGCACCTCGCGCGCGTCCTCGCCGGCGACGGGCAGCACGAGCGTCACGGCGTCGGCGCGCGGCGCCCACACCCGCACCGGTGTCGTCGGCGGGCGGTCGGTCACCTCAGGCATGGTCCTCCTTCACGAGCAGGGCGACGGGCCACGGCCCGAGCAGGTCGCGCACGCGCACGGCGCCCCCGTCGTGCACGACGCCGGACAGCGCGGAGCGCCACGCTCCCTCCGGCAGGACGACGGTCGCCTCGGCGAGCGACCGCGCGGCGTGGCCCTCGTCGGACAGCCGCGTGGCGACGACCGCGACGCGCGGCTCACCCGCGAGCGTGCGGGCGAACGCGACCGCGTGGCCCGTGGTGCTCGGCAGCGGCTCGTACCCGGCGTCGGGGCCCACGAAGGCGCCGGGCAGCGCGCGCCGCGTCCGCAGCGCCGCGGCCACCAGGGCGAGCTTCTCCGCCGCGAGGTCGCCGTGCGGGCTGCGGCCGCCGTCGAGCATCGCGAGCAGCCGCGCGCGCCAGGCGAGGTCGACCGGCCGTCGGTTGTCGGGGTCGACGAGCGAGGTCCCCGTGACCTCGGTGCCCTGGTAGACGTCGGCCACGCCCGGCACGGTGAGCTGGAGCAGCGTCGTGGCGAGCACCGAGCGCCGCACCGTCGGCGTCACGCGCTCGACCCACGCGCCGAACGCCTCGACGACCTCCGGGTGCGTGAGGAGCGCGGTCGCGTAGCCGGTCATGGCCTCCTCGCGCGCCTCGTCGGGCGCGGTCCACGTGGTCCACGTCTTCTGCTCGCGGGCCGCCTTGAGCAGGTAGCCCGTGAGACGGTCGGTGTCGATCGGGCCGCCGGGCGTCCAGGTCCCCGCGAGGGTCTGCCACAGGAGGTTCTCGGTGCGCCCGTCGAGGTCGGCCGGGCGCAGGTCGGCGGTCGCCTCGCGCAGGCGGCGCACGAGGGCGACCCACTCCTCGGCGCGCGCCGCGATCGCCCCGATGCGCGAGCGCACGTCGGCGCTGCGCTTGGTGTCGTGCGTCGAGCCGGCGGTCATCGTCGCGGGCCACGACGCCGCCGTCCGGCGCGCGAAGGCGTGCAGCTCGTCCGGGTCGATGCCGAACCGCGACGGCGAGCCGCCCACCTCGCACAGGCTCACCAGGTGGGTCCAGCGGTAGTACGCGGTGTCCTCGACGCCCTTGGCCATGACCGCGCCGCACACCTGTTGGAAGCGCACCACGAGCTCGGCACGCCGCTCCTCGCCCCGCCGCCCCGCGCTGCCGACCTCCTTGCCGAGCACGAGGTCGACGACGACGTCGAGCGTGTCGTGCCGGTCGGGCTCGAGGCGCGAGCGCGCGACCTCGGCCGCCTCGCGCACCACGCGCTCGGCCAGGGGAGGGGCGGGCTCGCCGGGAACGACGTACGCGCGGTAGCGGTCGAACGCCACCACGAGCTCGACGACGCAGTCGTGCAGCGACCGGAACGTGTGGTCGCGCAGCCGCACGTCGTCGTCGCAGATCTCGTCGAGCAGCGTGGTCAGGCGATGGATCTCCGCGTACAGCGAGGTCTCGACGATCTGCCGCTTGGCCTCCTCGACGACCGCGTGCAGGTCGGCCGACTCGCCCGTGAGCTCATGCTGCAGCGTGGACAGCGGCACGGCCCCGGCCGGGTCGACCTGCAGCGCGTGCAGGCGCCACGCGGTGTCGTAGCCCGTCGTGCCGGCGACGGGCCAGTCGTCGGGCAGCTCCTCGTCGCCCTCGAGGATCTTCTCCGCGACGATCCACGCGCCGCCGGTCGCCTCGTGCAGCCGGCGCAGGTAGCCGCGCGGGTCCGCGAGCCCGTCGGGGTGGTCGATGCGGAACCCGTCGATCACGCCCGCGCCGTGCAGCTCGAGCAGCAGCGCGTGCGTCGCGTCGAAGACCTCGGGGTCCTCGACGCGGATCGCGGCGAGCGTCCCGACGTCGAAGAACCGCCGGTAGTTGAGTTCCTCGTCGGCGACGCGCCAGTACGCGAGCCGGTAGTGCTGGCGCCCGACCAGCTCGGCGAGCGGCAGGTCCTCGGTCTCGGGGCGCACCGGGAACACGTGGTCGTGGTAGCGCAGCACCACCTGCTCGCCGTCGGCCTCCTCGCCCGGCACGACGGCGCGGTCCACCTGCAGCTCGCCCGAGGCCAGGACGTCGCCGATGCGCGCGCCGAGCACGGGCATGAGCAGCCCGTCCGCCTCCTCGTCGAGGTCGACGTCGAACCACCGCGCGTAGGGCGACTCGGTGCCGTGCCGCAGCACCGACCACAGCGCCCGGTTGTGCCACGCGGGCGTCGGCACGGCCATGTGGTTGGGCACGACGTCGACGATCACGCCCATGCCGCGCCCGTGCGCGGCGGCCGCGAGCGACTCGAGCCCCTCCCGCCCGCCCAGCACGTCGCTGATCCGCGTGTGGTCGACGACGTCGTACCCGTGCGTCGAGCCCGGCGCGGCCTGCAGCACGGGGGACAGGTACAGGTCGGTGACGCCCAGCGCGTCGAGGTAGTCCAGCGCCTTCTCGACGTCGGCGAACGTGAGGTCCGGACCCAGCTGCAACCGGTAGGTGCTCACGGGCAGTCGACGTCCGGGGCCGGGCAGGTGGGTGTGCATGGGTTCAGCGTCACACGCTCGGGCGACGTCCGCAGCGACACCCGCGCCGCGAGCCCCACGCCGACGCGCGAGGCGATAGGTTCGGGGCGTCCGCGAGGCGAGGAGGCGTGTCGGCATGCAGATCGGGGTCCCGCGGGAGTCCCGCGCGGGCGAGCGGCTCGTCGCCGCGACACCCGCGACGGTCCGGCGCCTGCGCGAGCTGGGGTACGACGTCGTCGTCGAGGCCGGCGCGGGCGAGCGCGCCCACCTGCCCACGCGCGAGTACGTCGAGGCGGGGGCGAGCGTCGGCGAGCGCGAGGCGGTGTGGGCGTGCGACGTCGTGACCGCGGTCAACCCGCCGTCGGACGACGAGATCGCCCTGCTGCGGCCGGGAGCGACGCTCGTCGCGCAGCTCGCGCCCGCGGCGCACCCCGCGCGCGTCGAGGCGCTCGCCGCGCGGCACGTGACCGCGCTCGCGCTCGACGCCGTCCCGCGCATCTCGCGCGCGCAGGCGCTCGACGTGCTCTCGGCGATGTCGAACGTCGCCGGGTACCGCGCGGTCGTCGAGGCGGCCGAGGAGTTCGGCGGCATGTTCGCGGGCCAGGTCACGGCCGCCGGCACGACGCCGCCCGCGACGGTCTTCGTCATCGGCGCCGGCGTGGCCGGGCTCGCCGCGATCGGGACGGCGTCCTCGCTCGGCGCGCAGGTGCGGGCCTTCGACGTGCGCCCCGAGGTCGGGGAGCAGATCGAGTCGATGGGCGCGACGTTCGTCCGGGCCGAGGGCGCCACGCAGGAGGTGAGCGCCGACGGGTACGCGCGGGCGCTCACCGACGACCAGGAGGCCGCGGCGCTGCGCACCTACGCGGCCGAGACGGCGGGTGCCGACATCGTGATCACGACCGCGCTCGTGCGCGGCACGGCGCCGACGACGATCACGGCCGACATGGTCGCGGCCATGCGCCCCGGCTCCGTGATCGTCGACCTCGCGGCGCCCGGCGGCGGCAACTGCGAGCTCACCGTCCCCGGCGAGCGGGTCGTGAGCGACAACGGGGTGATCGTCCTCGGGTACACCGACCTGCCGGCCCGCATGCCGCAGCACACGTCGCAGCTCGTGGGCACGAACGTCGTCAACCTGCTCGCGCTGCTCACGCCGGCCACGGACGGGCGGCTCGTCGTCGACCTCGACGACGTGGTGGTGCGCGGCATGACCGTCGCCAAGGACGGGGAGGTCCTCTGGCCGCCGCCGCCCGTGCAGGTCTCCGCGGCGCGACCGGCGGCCCCGGTCGAGGAGTCCCCGGCGCCGGCGCCCGGCCCGACCCCCGCCGAGGCGGCCGCCGAGCGCGCGCGCCGCACGCGCCGTCGGACCGTCCTGGCCGCGCTCGGCGCCGTGCTCGCCGGGCTCGCGATCTCCGCCTCCCCGCCCGAGGCGGCCGGGCACTTCACCGTGTTCGCGCTCGCCGTCGTCGTCGGCTTCTACGTCATCTCGGCCGTAACCCACGCGCTGCACACCCCGCTCATGGCCCAGACGAACGCGATCAGCGGCATCATCCTCGTCGGCGCGCTGCTGCAGATCGGCCACGAGTCGTGGGTCGTCACCGCGCTCGCCGTCGTGGCGGCGTCGGTCGCGAGCATCAACGTCTTCGGCGGCTTCCTCGTCGCGAACCGCATGATCCGGATGTTCCGGAAGGACACGCGCGCGCCCGCTGCCGCCCGCCCGAGCACGGGGGTGACCGCGTGAGCACGACGTCGGTGGTGCAGGCGACGTACGTCGTGGCCGGCATCCTGTTCATCCTCTCGCTCGCGGGGCTGTCGCGGCAGGAGTCGGCGCGCCGCGGCAACGTGCTCGGCATGATCGGCATGGCGCTCGCGCTCGCCGCGACCGTCGCGCTCGCGCTCGCGCAGTCGGCCCGCCCGTGGCAGGTGACCGCGGCGCTCATCCTCGTCGTGCTCGTGGTCGGCGCGACGGTCGGCACCTGGCGGGCCAGGAACGTCGAGATGACGCAGATGCCCGAGCTCATCGCGCTCCTGCACTCGTTCGTGGGCGTCGCGGCGGTGCTCGTGGGCTTCGGCTCCGCCCTGTCCGAGCCCGGCGCTGACACCGTCCACCTCGTCGAGGTGTTCCTCGGCGTCTTCATCGGCGCCGTCACGTTCACCGGCTCGGTCGTGGCCTACCTCAAGCTCTCGGCGCGCGTGCGGTCCGCGCCGCTCATGCTGCCGGGACGCCACTGGCTCAACCTCGCGGCCGTCGTCGCGTCGGCGGCCCTGCTGGCGTGGTACCTCGGTGCGGCGGGCTCCGGCGCCGGGCTGGTGCCGCTGATCCTCATGACCGTGATCGCCCTCGCGCTCGGCTGGCACCTCGTCGCGTCGATCGGCGGCGGCGACATGCCCGTCGTGGTGTCGATGCTCAACTCCTACTCGGGGTGGGCCGCGGCCGCGGCGGGCTTCATGCTGGGCAACGACCTGCTCATCATCACCGGCGCGCTCGTGGGCGCGTCCGGCGCGATCCTGTCGTACCTCATGTGCCGGGCCATGAACCGGTCGTTCGTGTCCGTCATCCTCGGCGGGTTCGGCGCCGAGGGCGGCACGGTCGCGGCCGCCGGCGAGCAGGGCGAGCACCGCGAGACCTTCGCGGCCGAGGTCGCCGAGCTGCTGACCAACGCCGGCTCCGTGATCGTCGTGCCCGGGTACGGCATGGCCGTGGCCAAGGCGCAGTACCCCGTCGCCGACCTCGTCGAGAAGCTGCGCGACCGCGGCGTCCGCGTGCGGTTCGCGGTGCACCCCGTGGCGGGCCGCCTCCCGGGCCACATGAACGTGCTGCTCGCCGAGGCCAAGGTGCCCTACGACGTCGTCCTCGGCATGGACGAGATCAACGGCGACTTCCCGGACACCGACGTCGTGCTCGTCATCGGCGCCAACGACACCGTCAACCCCGCGGCGCAGGAGGACCCGCGCTCGCCCATCGCGGGCATGCCGGTCCTCGAGGTGTGGAGGGCGCGCGACGTCGTCGTGTTCAAGCGCTCGATGGCCACCGGCTACGCGGGCGTGCAGAACCCGCTGTTCTTCCGGGAGAACACCGCGATGCTGTTCGGCGACGCGAAGGACCAGGTCGAGAGGATCATCCAGGCACTATGACCAGCCCCGACCGCGGGCCCGCACCGGCGGGCGACCCGCGCAACCCCGTGATCGCCGTCGTCGGCCCCGGCGCGATCGGCGGGCTCGTGGCGGCCTTCCTCCAGCGCGCCCGGCACGAGGTCGTGCTCGTCGGCCGCGAGCGCACCGCGCGCCGCGTCGCGGAGCACGGGCTCGAGATCGTGACCGACCGGTTCGGGTCGTGGCACGCGCCGCTGCACGCGACGACGGCGGTCCCGCGCGGCGCGCGCGTCGTCGTCGCGGTCAAGGCCGAGGGCGTGCCGGCCGCCGCCGAGCTCGTCGCGGCCGCGCGGCCGACCGAGGTCGTGGCGCTGCTCAACGGGCTCGAGCACATGAACGTGCTGCGCAGGGCTGTGCGCGACGGGCGTCCCGGGGCGCCGGCGGACGGCCCGCCGGTCGTGGGCGCGACCATCGCGGGCGAGACGCTGCGCACCGGGCACGACCACGGGGGCGACACCGGCGCGCTCACCGTGCGCCACCGCGGCGACCTGCTGCGCGTCGTCGTGCCCGACGCGGCGGCCGACCTGCACGTCGTGCGTGCCCTGCGGGACACCGGCATCGAGGTCACCACGGGCGGCACCGAGGCCGAGGTGCTGTGGAAGAAGCTGCGCTTCCTCGCCCCGCACGCGCTGCTCACGTCGACGTGGCGCTCGGGCGTCGGCGACGCGCTCGACGCCGACCCGGCGCTCGCAGCCGCGCTGCTCGCCGAGGTCGCCGCGGTCGCGACCGCGGAGGGCGTGCCGACCACGGGCGACGAGCTGCTCGGCATCCTCCGGGGCTTCCACCGGACCATGCGCTCCTCGCTGCAGGCGGACCTCGAGGCCGGGCGCCCGGGCGAGCTCGACGCGATCGGCGGGGCGGTCGCCCGCCGCGCGGCCGCGCACGGGATCGCGACGCCCGTGCTCGACGAGCTGCTCGGCCGGCTCGCCGCCCGCGTCAGCCGCCGCTGAGCAGCTCGCGCACGCGCGGGGCGACCTGCGTGCCGTACAGCTCGATCGACCGCATCATCGCCGCGTGCGGCAGCGTGCCGTTCGAGTACTTGAGGTCGAAGCGCGCGAGGCCGAGCTCGCGCACCGTCCGCGCGATCTTCTGCGCGACGGTCTCGGGGGAGCCGACGTAGAGCGCGCCCTCGCGGCTCGCGGCCATCTCGAAGTGGCTGCGCGTCGTCGGGCCCCAGCCGCGCTCGCGGCCGATCCGCTCGGTCATGACCTGGTAGTGCGGCCAGAGCTGCTCCTTGGCCTCCTCGTCGGTGGGGGCGACGTGGCCGGGGGAGTGGACCGCGACCGGAAGCCGCTCGCGGCCGAGCGTGTCGAGAGCCCGGTGGTACAGCTGCACGAGCGGCACGAAGTGCGACGGGCTGCCGCCGATGATCGCGAGCACGAGCGGCAGGCCGTAGCGCGCGGCGCGCACGACGGACTCGGGGTTGCCGCCGACGCCGACCCACGTGCGCAGCGGCCCGTGCTCCACGAGCGGGTACACCCGCTGCCCCGTCAGCGCCGGCCGCAGCCGCCCCGACCACGTGACCGGCTTCTGCGGCAGCAGCGCGGCGAAGAGGTCGAGCTTCTCGGAGAACAGCTCCTCGTACTGCTCGAGGTCGTAGCCGAAGAGCGGGAACGACTCGACGAACGACCCCCGGCCGAGGATGACCTCGGCCCGGCCGCCGGAGACGCCGTCGAGCGTCGCGAAGCGCTGGTGCACGCGCACCGGGTCGTCCGAGCTGAGCACGGTCACCGCCGAGGCGAGGCGGATCCGCGTCGTGCGCGCCGCGATCGCCGCGAGCACGACCTCGGGCGCCGAGACGGCGAAGTCCTCCCGGTGGTGCTCGCCGACGCCGATGACGTCGAGCCCGACCTGGTCGGCCAGGACGCCCTGCTCGACGAGGTCGCGCAGCACCTGCGCCTGGCTCTTGGGCCTGCCGTCGTCGTCTAACGTCACGTCGCCGAACGTGTCGACGCCGAGCTCGACCTGTGCGGGATCCGTCATGGGCCACACCGTACGCGCCCGGCGTGGCACCTCGCCGTGCGGGCGTGCCGACCTACCGTGGATGCATGAGCACGAACGAGTTCTCACCGGGTGTCGCAGCCGATGCCGCCGATGTCGCGGAGGGCTCCTGGGGCGACGAGGCGGAGGCCGTCGAGCTGACCGCGGACGACGTCCTCGCCGACGTGCGCAGCACCGCCCGGGCCATGGTCCGCGCCGGGTGCTGCACGTTCGAGCAGGTGCTCGGCCGTGCGCTCGAGCTCGCCGCGCTGGCCGACGACGCGCCGAGCGCGGGCAGCGTCGAGCGCGTCGTGCGCCACGAGTGGGACGTCCGGGCGGCGGCGCTCGCGCAGGCCGACCCGGCCGCGAGCGACCACGTCCGCGTCGAGCGCGCGTTCGCCGCGCTCGGGCGCGAGGGTGTCGCCGCACGCCTGGGCTTCTCGTGCTGCCGCGAGTGCGGTGAGGCGGAGCTGCGCGAGGTGCTGCCCGACGGCGGCGCCTACGCCCTGGTGACGCAGCCCGACCTCGAGCAGCTCGCCGCTGGCCGGCTGGTCGTGCGGTGCGGCGTGCTCCGCGCCGACGAGGCTCGCGCCGAGGCCGCGGTGCGCGACGTCGTCGGGCGGGTCGTCGCGGCGCTCACCGAGCAGGGACTGGACGCCCGCGCGGACGGGCGCACCGTCGTCGTGCACGTGCGCGAGTGGGCCAAGCCGCTGCCCGCGGCGGCCTGAGCCCTCCCGTCAGAGGCGCGAGTCGGCGTGCGACTCGTACACCGACGCCGGCAGCACCCCGTCGGGGCCCGGCGTGATCTCGGCGGCCGAGAGCTCGGCGGCCGCGTCCTGCGTCGTCTCGATCTCGCGGGCGTCGGCCGGGACGCCGCCGTCGAGGCTCGGCATCATGGAGGCGAGCGTGCCGCGCCACGTGCGGAACCGGTCGGGGAAGCACCGCTTGAGCACGTCGACCATGGCCGAGACCGCGGTCGAGGCGCCCGGCGAGGCGCCGAGCAGACCCGCGATCGAGCCGTCGGCCGAGGCGACGACCTCGGTACCGAACTGCAGCACGCCCTTGCCGTCGGCGTCCTTCTTGATGACCTGGACGCGCTGGCCGGCGGTGATCTTCTCCCAGTCCTTGGGGTGCGCGGTCGGCATGAACTGCTGCAGCGCGTGGAACTTCGTCTCCGGCGCGGCGGCGAGCTGGCCGACGAGGTACCGGGTGAGGTCGAGGTTCTTCAGGCCCGCCCCGATCATCGAGCCGAGGTTGTCGAGACGCAGCGACGTGATCAGGCCCAGGTACTTGCCCTTCTTGAGGTACTTGGGGCTGAAGCCGGCGTAGGGGCCGAACATGAGGTACGTCTTGCCGTCGACGACGCGCGTGTCGAGGTGCGGCACCGACATAGGCGGCGCGCCGACGTCGGCCTTGCCGTAGACCTTGGCGTGGTGCCGGGCGACGACCTCGGGGTTGGAGGTGCGCAGGAACTCGCCCGAGATGGGGAAGCCGCCGAAGCCCTTGATCTCCGGGATGCCGGCCGACTGCAGCAGCGGCAGCGCGCCGCCGCCCGCGCCGACGAACACGAACCGCGCGGTGACGGTGCTGCGGCGCTGCGGGGCGTTCCACGAGCGGTCCTTGACGCGCAGGCGCCAGCGGCCGTCGCGCGTGCGCTTGATCGAGCGGACCTCGTGCTGGAGGAAGAGCTCGGCGCCCTGGTCCACCATGGCCGCGACGAGCTGGCGCGTGAGGTTGCCGAAGTCGATGTCCGTTCCGGCCGTCGAGCGCGTCGCGGCGACCGGTTCGGACGGGTCGCGGTCCTCCGTGAGCAGCGGAGCCCACTGCGCGATGACCGAGCGGTCCGTCGTGAACTCGAGGTCGCGGAACAGCGGGTGCGCGCTCAGTGTCGCGTGGCGGCGGCGCAGGTAGTCGACGTTCTCCTCGCCGCGCACGAACGTCATGTGCGGGGTGCGGTGGATGAAGGAGTCGTCCGCCAGGCGCCCGGTCGCGAGCAGGTGGTGCCACAGCTCGCGAGAGGCCTCGAACTGCTCGTTGATCCTCACCGCCTTGGAGATGTCGATCGACCCGTCGGGGCGCTCGGGGGTGTAGTTGAGCTCGCACAGCGCGGCGTGCCCCGTGCCCGCGTTGTTCCACGGGTTCGACGACTCGAGCGCGACGTCGTCGAGGCGCTCGTAGATGCGGATCGACCACGTCGGCTCGAGCTGCTGGATCAGCGTGCCGAGCGTGGCGCTCATGATGCCGCCACCGATCAGGACGACGTCGACCGTGTCCTTCTGGACGAGCGAGGCGGCGTCCCGGGGGGTCTGTGCAGGCGAGGTCACGCCGCCATCGTACGGCTTTCGTGAAAACTGTCACAAAGAATGAGAGCAACGTCACACAGGTCGCTGACCTGCAGTGACGTACGTCACACGCCGCGTCGAGGGCGCCCGAGCGACGCCGCAGGTCAGGCCTTCGGGGCGGCCGAGGACGGCCACGGGCCGAGGTCCGGCAGCGGCACGACGTCGCCGCCGCGGCGCGCGGCCACCTCGCCCGCGGGCGTGCGGCCGGCGAGCCACGCGGCCACGTCGGCGGGCGCGCCGACGAGCTCGACGTCGGCCGCGTCGTCGGGCAGCCGGACGGCGAGGAAGTCGGCCAGGTGCGCGCGGAAGCGCTCGTCCCAGGTGTCGAGCCCGATCGCGTCCGGCAGGCCGGCCGTCGCGTCGACCGCGTGGATGCGCGCCTCGCGCCACCAGGCGAGCAGCGCCCCCGTGAGCACCCCGTCGCGGTAGGCGACCGGCGCCGACCACAGCGCGTCGCCCGGCTCCGGCCACGCCGCGGCGAGCCGCGACCGTGCCGCCTCGAGCGCGGCGACGTGCTCGGCCGTCGTGCGCGTCGAGCCCGCCTCGATCGCGGCGTCCCGGCCGGCCTGCCCGCCGTCGTACGGGGCGACCTTCTCGCCGCGCCGCGCGTACTCCGCCTGGCGGGCCAGCGCACCGGCGACGCCCTCGACGTGCGCGAGCACGTGGCCGCGCGTCCAGCCGGGCAGGGGCGACGGCTCGCGCCACGTCGCGTCGTCGTGTGCGCGCACGACGGCGAGCAGCGCGTCGAGCGCCGCGGCGGCGTCGTCGCGCGCGTGCTTCACGACGTCGGCGGGGACGTCGGCGGGCACGTCGGCGGGGACGTCGGCCGGCACGGCGTCGTCGCGGGCGTCGTCGGCGGGGGTCACGGCCACAGCAGCTCCTTGGTCCAGGGGGCGGGTGTGCGGTCGCCGGCCTCGAGGGAGGCGGCGAGGTCGGTGCGGTAGCGCACGCGGGTCTGCCCCGTGCCCGTCCCGGTCGCCCAGAACTCGACCTCGGTCGGCGCGAGCACCCACGCGGTCCACGTCGGCGCGACCAGCGCGGGCTCGGCGCGTACGCGCTCGAGCGCGTCGGCCCACGCGGCACGGTGCTCGGCGAGCGAGCCGAGCGGCTCGCTCTGGCGCCCCACGAGCCCGGCGGCGCGCGAGGCGTCCGGGCGGGCGCGGAAGTCCGCGGCGCCGGCCTCGGCGTCGGGCGTCACCGGTCCGCTCACGCGCACCTGGCGGCCGAGCTCGCGCCAGAAGAACGTGAGCGCGGCGTGCGGGTTCGACTCGAGGTCGCGGCCCTTGGGGCTGTCGGCGTGCCCGGCGAACCACCAGCCGTCGTCGGTCACCTCCTTGCAGATCAGCGTCCGTGCGTGCACGCGGCCCGCGGCGTCGGTCGTCGAGAGCGTCGCGGCGTGCGGGGCGAGCAGGCCGGCGTCGACGGCGTCGTCGAACCACGCGACGAAGAGCTCGTGCGGCGTCGCGGGCAGGGCGTCGAGGTCGGCGACCTCCCACCCGGGCAGGTCTTCGGGGAAGACCGGCAGGTCGCGCAGGCGCTCGCGGAAGGTCGTCACGGGCACCACCGTAGCCGCGTCAGAAGTAGTCGCGGACGTGGACCTGGCGGCCGCCCCACAGCGCGTCCCAGAGCGCGTCGTCGCCGGTCGGGCCCGTGAGGTGGCCCGCGAGGCGCAGGTTCGCGCACGACTGCGCGCCCGCGTACGCCTGCGCGATCCCGGCCGACGTGAACGTGAGCCGGTCGGCGGCCGGGTCCGACGGCGGGACGTCGTCGGGCACGACGCGCACGACGTCGTCGACCTCGATCGTGGTCGTGCGGTCGTAGCCCGACCCGCGCGTCCAGCTCGCGAAGCCGCGGGTCGGGCGGGGGCTGCTGGGCGGAACCGCCGAACGCCTCGGCGCCGAGGCGGCGGGCCGCGGGCGCGTCGTCGAGCACGGTGCGGCGGACGGTGAAGGTCACGCCGTCACGCTAGCGGGGCTCGGCCGGCGCGGCGCGCTCTTTCCCGCCGCCTTCCCGCCCGTCGGGCACCTCGAGGTCGCGCTGGAGGCGCAGGACGTCGCGCCACGCGCCGAGCTTCCACCCGACGCGGCGCTCGGTGCCGATCTCGGTGAACCCGACCGCACGGTGCAGCCCGACGCTCGCGTCGTTCGGCAGCGTGACGCCCGCCATCGCCCGGTGGTAGCCGCGCTCGGCGAGCCGCGTCAGCAGGGCGTCGTACAGGGCGCGTCCGGCGCCCGTGCGCCGCGGGGCGTCGTGCGCCAGGTAGACCGTGACCTCCGCCGTCCACCGGTACGCCGGGCGGGCGCGGTACGCGCTGCCGTACGCGTAGCCGAGGATCTCGCCGTCGCGCCGCTCGCCGTTGGGCTGCTCGCCGTTGGGCTGCTCGCCGTGAGGCCGCTCGGCGACGAGCCAGGCGTGCGTCGCCGAGCACGCGGCGATGCGCGCCGCCATCTCCTCGGCCGACGGCGGCACCTCCTCGAAGCTCGTGGACGTGCCCGTCACGTACGGGGCGTAGATCGCGGCGCACGCCGCCGCGTCGGCGGCCAGGCCCGCAGGATCGAGCCGCGCCGGCCGGATGGTCGGTGTCACGGCACGACCGTAGCGCGCACGCGCGCCGCGCCCGCCGAGGTGACGCCACCGTTGACGCGGCGACGCGCGAGCGCGTCGCAATGTCCGTGCGCTCGCGGGCGCCGTGTGGGACCGTCGGCGCATGGTGGCCTTCATCTCGCACGTGACGATCGACTGCCGGGACGCGTACGCGCAGGCACAGTGGTGGAAGCAGGTCCTCGGCTACGTCGACGATCCCGATGAGCCCGGCTCGCCGGGCGACGCCGAGGTCGGGATCGTCGACCCCGACGGCGAGGGGCAGGCCCTGCTGTTCCAGAACGTCCCGGAGGGCAAGACGGTCAAGAACCGGATGCACTTCGACCTGCGCCCGACCGAGCGGCGGCGCGACGACGAGCTCGCCTGGCTGCTCGAGCTCGGGGCGACGCAGGTCGCCGACCACCGCGGCATCGCGGGCCCGGGCACCGGGTGGGTCGTGCTCGCCGACCCCGAGGGCAACGAGTTCTGCATCCTGCGGTCGGTCGCCGAGATCGAGCAGGCCTGAGACTCCCGCGCGAGGGGCGGTCAGAGGGGCCGCTTGAAGCCCTCGTGCGACTGTACGTACCCGAGCGACCGGTAGAACCGGTGCGCCTCGGGGCGATCCTTGTCCGACGTCAGCTGCGCCAGCGCGCAGCCCCGCTCGCGTCCGCGGGCGTGCGCGTGCTCCATGAGCAGGCGGCCGACGCCCTGACCGCGCAGGCGCCGGTCGACGCGGACCGCCTCGACCTGCAGCCGCGTCGCGCCGTTGCGCGCGATGCCCGGGATGAACGTCAGCTGCATGACGCCGACCACCTCGCCGTCGTGCTCGGCGACGACGAGCTCGTCGTTGGGGCTCGCCTCGATCGCCTCGAAGCCGGCGACGTGCGACGGGCCGAACGAGCCGGTGCGCGCCGCGGCGACCGCGTCGTCGGCGATGAGCTCGACGATGCGCGGCAGGTCGTCGCGCGTCGCGGCACGGAACGTCACGGTGGGCGGGGGAGTGGTCGGCACGCCGCGACGGTAGCACCTCGGGGCGGACTCAGAAGGGTGGGTCGCCGGCGTCGTCCTCGTCGGCCGCGAGGTCGGGCGGCAGGAACGGCTGCGGCGTCGTGGCGTGCCGCGTGGCGGCCGGCCGTTCGGGGTAGGTCCGTTGTACCCGACCCGTGGGAGAGGTCCACTCGAGCACGCCTCCGGTGGCGGCCGCCGCCTCGGGCGTCGACACGTGACGCACGCTCCACGCCGTCTGGTGTTTCAGGACGTGGTGGCGCCGGCACAGGTGCGCGAGGTTGCCCGCGGCCGTGACGCCGTCGTGCGACCACGGCGTCGTGTGGTCGACGTCGGTGCGGCGCGCCGGTCGCGTGCAGCCCGGGAACCGGCAGGTGCGGTCGCGCTCGGCGAGCACCGCCTTGAGGTCGGCGGGCACGGCGTACGTGCTGCGGCCGACCGACAGCGGCGCACCCGTCTCGGGGTGCGTGAGGACGCGCCGGAACGACGGCGCGTGCGCGCACAGCGCACGAGCCGTGTCCGGGTCGATGGGGACGTGGCCCTCGAGCGTCGCGGGCGCGTCGGTCATGCCGAGCAGCGTGAGGACGGGCACGGTCACCGTCACACGTGGCTTGATCGAGCGCGCGAGCGGCGCCAGCGAGCCGACGCCGGGGCGCGGTAGATCGTCGATGTCGGTGTCGTCGGGAGGTGGTGGACCGCCCGCCGCCCACGCGGTCGACACGTCCAGCGTGCCGTCGTCGAGCAGCAGGTCGCACAGCACGTCAGCGCGCAGCTGGCCGGTGCTCCGCCCGTCGCCGTCCGCGCGCACCGACTGGGCCGTCGCTGTCAGGCGGTCGTAGGCGGCGTACGCGAACGCGGCCGGCAGGTACGCGGTGAGGTATGCCATGCCGTCCTTGGCCGGGTCGACCCACACGCCCGCGTTGGCGCGTGCCTCGGCGTGCCGGACGTCGGGCGGCGTCGGCTGGGCCTCCTCGCGCGCGGCGCGGACGCGGTCCTCCAGCCGCCGCGGCGTGAGCGTGCCCGCGCCGGCGAGCACCGCCGTCTCGACGCGGCGGGCTGCGGCCGGGTCGAGGTCGTCGACGTGCTTGGCGATCGCCGTCGCGTGACGCCACGACAGGTCGCCGCGCGCGAGCGCCGCGAGCGTTCCGGGCGCCCTGGTCGCCAGCGTCTGGCTGTGGTCCATGAGCGTGCCCGCAGCGGTCTCGCCCACGTGCAGGACGCCCGCGAGGTCGGCCACGGTCGCGCGCTGCGCGAGCTCCGAGCGCCGCGTGGCGCTCGCGGTCCGGGCGACCGGGTCCGTGTCGTCGACGAGCGCGTCCTGGCAGCGCTCGGCCTGGCGGCGGCCCCGCTCGACCAGCACGGCCCGCACCGCCTCGAGTGCGTTGATGCTGCGCTGCACGGCCTCGAGCAGGTCCCATGTCGCGTCGACGTCGCGCAGCGAGGCCGGGCCCGTGACGTCCAGCGCGTCGACGACTCCCGAGGGCACGCCCGCGGCCGCGAGCCACTCGGCCGTCCCGGGCGCCGGAGCGACCGGGACGTCGCCGGTGGCGGTCGGCCAGTCGTGGTCGATGTGGTCGGCCGCCTCCCGCACCGCGCGCTCTGCCAGGACCCGCCAGTCGGTGTTCAGGTCGAGCGAGAGCAGGCGGTCGAGCTCGGCCCGCAGCCGGGCGACGTCGGAGCCGACGCCCGCGACGCCGTCGCCCGGACCCGTGCGGCCATTGCCGAGTCGGCCCCCGCCGTCGGGGGCCGGTGCGTCAGCGGCCCGGTCCGTCATGGCGGCAAGACTAGCGCGGATCGAACATACGTTCTAGTCCAAATCGGGCGGATTCGTCCGCTCTCGGCGAACGGACCCGCGGCCGACAGCTCGAGGACGGACAAGCCCTCGCCGAGGCCGAACTGAGCCCCCGCGAACGGTCCCAGCCTCCCACCCGCCACCGACACGACCGGTTCTGCCGGCCGCGGAACCACTAGCGGCCAAGGGCGCCGGCCAGCACCGTGGCACCCATGAAGCTGCTGGTGCTGGGCGGGTCGATGTTCCTCTCGCGCGCGGTCGTGGAGGCGGCGCTCGAGCGCGGCCACGAGGTCGTCGCCGCCAACCGGGGCCGCTCGGGCACCGTGCCCGACGGCGCACGCCACGTCGTCCTGGACCGCGCCGACGGCATCCCGGACGACCTCGCCGCCGAGGGGTTCGACGCCGTCGTCGACGTCTCGCGCACGCCGTCGCACGTCCGGTCCGCCGTCGCGGCGCTCGCGGACGCGCACTGGGTCTTCGTCTCGAGCATCAGCGTGTACGCCGACGACGCGACGCCGCACGGCGGTCCGGACACGCTGCCGCTGCACGAGCCCGAGCACGACGACGTCGACCTCCGCACCCGCCCGGACGCGTACGGGCCCATGAAGGTCGCGTGCGAGCAGCTCGTGCGCGACGGCGCGGCGAGCTCCGTCGTCGTGCGCCCGGGGCTCATCGTCGGGCCGGGCGACCCGACCGGACGGTTCACGTACTGGCCCGCGCGCCTCTCGCGGGTCGCCGACGGCGGCCCGCCCGACGTGCTCGCCCCGGGCAACCCCGGCGACCTCGTCCAGGTGATCGACGTGCGCGACCTCGCCGCGTGGATCGTGCTCCTCGCCGAGCGGCGCACCGAGGGGGTGCTCGACGCGATCGCGCCCGCCGTGCCGATCGGCACGTTCCTCGACGACGTCGCGGCCGGCTGCCGCGCCGCGCCGCGCTGGCGGTGGGCGAGCCACGCGCGGCTCGAGCAGCTCGGCGTCGCGCCGTGGGCGGGGGAGCGGTCGCTGCCGCTGTGGCTGCCGCGGCCCGCGTCCGACGGGATGATGTCGCACGACGCCGGACCGGCGCTCGCGGCCGGCTGAGCAGCGGGCAGGGTGGCCGGCGCCGTACGCACCGCCGAGGCGCCTACTCGACCACGACAAGCTCGCGGGTCGTCGTGTTGAGGCGTGCCGCGCCGTCGGGCACGTCCTCGAGCCCGGGCACGCCCACCGGGAACGCGACGACGACGTCCTCGATGCGGACGCCGAACCGCCCGGGCAGGTAGATCCCGGGCTCGACCGAGAAGCACATCCCCGGGCCGACCGGCGTCGTCTCGCCCGTGACCATGTACGGCGGCTCGTGCGTCGTCAGGCCGATGCCGTGGCCCGTGCGGTGCACGAAGTGCTCGCCGAAGCCGGCCTCCTCGATCACGGCGCGGGCCGCGCGGTCGACGTCCTCGCACGTCGCGCCCGGCCGCACCGCCTCGACGCCGGCCTGCTGGGCGGCACGCACGGCGTCGTGCACCTCGCGCTCGAGCGCGGTCGGCTCGCCGACGTGGACGGTGCGCGTCGTGTCCGAGCCGTACCCGTCGGCGAGGCCGCCGAAGTCCATGACGACCGTGTCGCCCTCGCGCAGCACCCGGTCGGACGCGGCGTGGTGCGGGTCCGCGCCGTTCTCGCCCGCGCACACGAGCGTGAAGTCGACCTGCTCGTGCCCGTGCTCGCGGAGCAGCTCGGCGAGGTCGGCCGCGACGTCGCGCTCGCGCCGGCCGGCGAACGGACGGCGCACGATCTCGCGGAACGCCGCGTCGGCGCCGGCCCCGGCGGCCGCGAGGCGCGCGACCTCCTCGGGCGACTTCGCGGCGCGCAGCAGCGGGAGCGCCCGGGTCACGGCCTCGAACGACGCCTCCGGCGCCGCGCGCTGCAGCCCGAGCACGTGCAGCGCCCACGCGGTGTCGCTGATCGCGTACCGGCCGCCGTCGCGCAGGAGCCGCGCGGCGACCTCGTGCTCGTCCTCGCCGTCGGACCACGCGAGCGTCTCGACGCCACCCACCGCACCGATCTCCAGGTCGTGCTCCTCGAGCCGGGGCACGACGGCGGTCGCGGCGTCGGGGTAGCCCGCGTCGATCACGAGCATCGTGAGCCGCTCGGTCACGGCCGACGGCGTGTACCCGAGGAAGTACGTCATGTCGGGTCCGGGCGTGACGAGCACGCCGTCGAGCCCGGCCTCGGTGGCCTGCGCGGCGGCGCGACGACGGCGCTCGGCGTGGACGTGGGCGGGGAAGGGCGTCATGGGCCCAGCGTGCCAGTCACTCGGGGCGCACGTCCGCCGGGGCCTTGTCCTCGCGCCACCCTCGCCACGTCGCGTGCCGCAGCCGGGCCTCGTCGACGAGGTCCGGGTCGGTCGGGTCGGCCGTCCAGTCGCCGTACTCGACCTCGCCCACGAGGCGCGGCGTGACCCAGCGCGCGTGGCGCGCCTCCGCGCGCGGGACGCCGTCGACCGGCGGCGTCGCGCGCTCGATCCCGCGCAGCCGGGTCGCGATCTGGGTGCGCTCCTTCTCGCGGAAGCCGGTGCCGACCTTGCCGACGTAGCGCAGCGCGCCGTCGCCGTGCTGCGGTGCGGGCAGCGCGAGCAGGAGCGAGCCCATCGTCCGGTCGTCCTCCCGCGCCTCGCCCGCGTGCAGCGGCCGCCAGCCCACGACGACGACCTCCTGCATGCGCGAGTGCTTGAGCTTGAGCCACTCGCGCGACCGCCGCCCGGGCGCGTACCGCGACGACCGGCGCTTGGCGAGGATGCCCTCGAGCCGCAGTTCGCGCGAGGTGTCGGTGGCGGCCTCGAGGTCGCCGTCGAACGCGGGCGGCACGTGCACGGGCCGCGCCGGGCGCACGGTCCGCTCGAGCAGGCGGCGACGCTCGTCGTACGTGCGGTCCGTGAGCGTCTCGCCCGCGAGCGCCAGGACGTCGAACAGCATGAGATCGACCTTCACGCGGCGCCGCGCGGCCTCGACGTCGCCCTTCTTCTGCAGGTTGGCGCGCTGCTGCAGGCGGCGGAACTCGGGGCGGCCCCGCGCGTCGAGCGCGACGATCTCGCCGTCGAGCACGGCGGGCAGGTCGTCCGGCGACAGCATCCCGGCGAGCGCCTGCAGCTCGGGGTAGGTCTTGGTCATGTCCAGGCCGGTGCGGCTCGTGAGCCGCACGCTCGGCTCGCCGCCCCGGGTCCCGTCGTCGGGCATCGTCACGGTCGCGAGCGTGCGGAAGCCGTCCCACTTCATCTCGAACGCCCACTCGGCCGCGTCGAGGCCGCGCAGCTCGCGCTGCGTGGCGGCGGTCGCGAGCATGGGCCGGTCGGGCAGCTCGACGGGTGCGCGCCGCGCGGTGCCCGACCTCGGCCGGCGGCCCGGGCCGTCACGCCCGGTCGCCGGCTCCTCGGCCGGACCGGCGCCGCCCGGCTGCTCCTTGGTGCGGTGGATGAGCCAGCTGTTCTCGTCGCCGTCCCGCCCTCCGGTCTGGATGAGCGCGAGCCGCCGCGACCCGCGGCGCTCGGAGTGCAGCGTGACGATGACCTCCTTGCCGTCGACCCACTTCTCGAGGTCGTACGTGCCGGCGTCCCAGATCGTCACCTCGCCGGCGCCGTACTCTCCGGCCGGGATCGTGCCCTCGAACGACCCGTACTCGAGCGGGTGGTCCTCGGTCTGGACGGCGAGGTGGTTCTTCGCCGGATCCGTCGGCTCGCCCTTGGGCAGCGCCCAGCTGACGAGGACGCCGTCGTGCTCGAGGCGGAAGTCCCAGTGCAGCCGACGGGCGTGGTGCTCCTGGATGACGAACGTCGGTCTCGTGTCGCCCGGCGGGGCGTCCGCCGCGGGCGACGACGGGCCGAACGGCTCGGGGGTCTTGTCCGGGTCGCGCTTGGAGCGGTAGACCTCGAGGCGCTCGAACCTCGCCATGTGCTCGGGCGTGGGCTCGAGCGCCGCGAGGTGCCCCTGGGTGAGGTCGGCCAGCAGGTCGCCGTCGCGCGCGACGCGCTCGAGCACCTCGGGGTACTCGAGGTGGCGCAGGTCCGGGTCGTCGAGCTCGTCCCACGTGCGCGGCGCCGCGACGGTCGGGTGGTCGCGCCCGCGCAGCGAGTAGGGCGCGATCGTCGTCTTGTTGCCGTTGTTCTGCGACCAGTCGACGAGCACCTTGCCGCCGCGCAGCGACTTCTTCATGTCGCTCACGACGAGGTCGGGGTGCTCGGACTCGAGGTAGCGCGCGAGCTCCTTGGCGACGGCGGAGACCTGCTCGGAGTCCTGCTTGCCGTCGAGCGCCGCGTACAGGTGGATGCCCTTGGAGCCGCTCGTCACGGGCATCGGCTCGAGCCCCATGCCGACGAGGATCGCGCGCGCCCACCGTGCGACCTGCGCGCACTCGGGCAGGCCGGCGCCCGGGCCGGGGTCGAGGTCGAGCACGAGCCGGTCGGGGTTGTGCCGCACGCCGGTGCGGCCGAACTGCCACTGCGGCACGTGGACCTCGAGCGTCGCGGTCTGGCCGAGCCAGGTCAGCGTGGCGAGGTCGTTGACGAGCACGTAGTCGTTGGCGCTGGTCTTGTGCTCGATGCGGCGCGTGCGGACCCACGACGGGGTCGACTTGTCCGCGTTCTTCTGGAAGAACACCTGGCCGTCGACGCCGTCGGGCCAGCGCTTGCGCGTCGCGGGCCGGTTCGCCGCGTGGGGGATGAGCACGGGCGCGATCTCGGCGAGGTAGTGCAGGACCTCGCCCTTGGTCGTGCCGGTGGCGGGGTAGAGGACCTTGTCGAGGTTGGTCAGCTGGAGACGGTGGCCCTCGACGGACACCGTCTGCTTCGTCGTGCCGCCCGAGGCGGAGGACCGTGCCATCCGACCATCGTGGCGCGTCGTAGGCTGCTGCGCATGACCGAGCGTGCCGCGTCCGACCTCGCCCGACCGGGGATCCTCACGATGTACGGCGCCGCGTGGTGCGGCGACTGCCGCCGCGCACAGCGGCTCCTCGACTCGCGCGGCGTCGAGTACGACTACGTCGACCTCGTGGCCGCGCCCGAGCGCGCCGACGACGCCGAGGCGCTCAGCGGTCGCAAGAACATCCCTGTGCTCGTCTTCCCCGACGGCGACGTGCTCGTCGAGCCGGCCGACGCCGAGCTCGGCGCCAAGCTCGACGCCGTGTCCTCCGCGGGCGGGCTGTCGTGAGCCTGCCCCTCGGCTGGTCCGTCCTGCTGCTCGTCGTCGCCGCCTGGAACCTGCTCGTCTGGCCGCGGTTCTTCCGGCGCGTCGCGGCGGACCCGCGCGCCCGCGACGACGCCGGCCGGCGCACCCGCTTCTACACCGTGCACGCGGTCCTGATCGGGGTGTCGCTCGCGCTCGCGGTCGCCGTCGGCGTGCTCGGCGTCCTCACGCTGACCTGACGCGGCTCCTCAGCCCACCGAGTCGCGGTGCCGGGCCGCGAGCCGCCGGTAGGCGACGGCGTTCTCCGCGACGCGCGCGGCCATGGCCGCGTCGAGCTCGCCGCGGACCGTCGCGGGGACGCCCGCGGCGAGGTGCCCGGCGGGGATCTCCTGCCCCTCGCGCACCAGGGCGCCCGCAGCGACGAACGCGCCCGTCCGCACGATCGAGCCGTTGAGCAGCGTCGCCCCCATGCCGACGAGGCAGCCATCCTCGACCGTGGCCCCGTGCACGATCGCGCCGTGGCCGACGCCGACGCCCGCGCCGATGCGTGTCGGCACGCCCTCGTCCGTGTGCACGACGCAGTTGTCCTGCACGTTGCTGCCCTCGCCGAGCGTGATCTCGTCCATGTCGCCGCGCAGCACCGCGCCGTAGAACACGGACGCGTGCGGGCCGACCCGGACTCGTCCGACGAGCGTCGCCGTCGGGGCGACCCACGCCGTCGGGTCGATCTCGGGGGTGTGGCCGTCGAAGGGGAGCACCGTCGCCATGGGCCGCACCCTACCCACCCGGCGGGCGTCGCTCACGGTCCCCGCGACGCCGCTGGTCAGGCCGGGCGGTGGCGGGACGGCGCGGTCCGGACCACCATGGAGCGATGAGGGCGATCTGGAAGGGCGCGGTGACCTTCGGTCTCGTCAACGTCCCGGTGAAGCTGTACAGCGCGACGGAGGACCACGACGTCCCGCTGCACCAGGTGCACGACGCCGACGGCGGGCGCATCCGGTACAAGCGGGTGTGCGAGCTCGACGGCGAGGTGGTGCCGTACGAGCACATCGACCGGGCGTACGACGACGGCGAGCACACGGTGGTCATCACCAAGGAGGACCTCGCGGCCCTGCCGGCCGAGAGCAACCGCGAGATCGAGGTCGTGGAGTTCGTGCCGAGCGAGCAGATCGACCCGATCATGTACGACCGCACGTACTACCTCGAGCCCGACAGCAAGAGCCCCAAGGCCTACGTGCTGCTGCGCCGCACGCTCGAGGAGACCGACCGGACCGCCGTCGTGAAGTTCGCGCTGCGCCAGCGCACGCGGCTCGCGGCGCTGCGCGTGCGCGACGACGTGCTCGTGCTGCAGACGCTGCTGTGGGCCGACGAGGTCCGCGAGCCCGACTTCGGGTCGCTCGACGAGGACGTCAAGGTCTCGAGCACCGAGCTCAAGATGGCCCAGCAGCTCGTCACGAGCTTCGAGTCCGACTTCACGCCCGAGGAGTTCGAGGACGAGTACCAGGTGCAGCTCCGTCAGCTCATCGAGGCCAAGATCGAGCAGGGCGAGGCCGTGGACACCGCCGAGACGTTCGGCGCCAAGCCCGAGGGCGAGGAGGGCGCCGAGGTCATCGACCTCATGGAGGCGCTCAAGCGCAGCGTCGCGAGCGCCAAGGGCGGCGGCAAGGACACCAAGGGGTCCGACGGCGCCAAGGGCTCCGGCGGCTCCGCCGAGTCGGGCGGCACGGCGAAGGGGACCGGCCGCACGAGCACGAGCAAGAGCACGAGCAAGGGCAAGAGCGGCGGCTCGCGCTCGAGGTCCGGTTCCGCGAAGGACACGAAGGAGCGGGTCGCGCGGTGACCGGGTGCGTCGGTGGACGCGCCCGCCGGACTCGACCACAGTTGAGCCCTGATGAGCCCGAGCCAGACCCGCGCACGCCGTCGGCACGCCCCGCCCCGCTGGGTCCGGTGGACCCTCGCCTCGATCGCGGCCCTGGTGGCGTGCGTCGGCTTCGGCGTGTCGACCGCGACCGCCCACCTCAGCCTCGGCCCGCACGAGGCCGTCTACCACGTGACGAGCGACGGGCTCGTGGTCGCCGACCTCGGCCCGCTCGGCACGCTCGAGATCGACTCGCCGCTGCCGCTCGGCCTCGGCGTCGAGGTGGTCGTCAAGGAGATCCCGTCCGACCTGTCGGCGGTGGACCAGGCGACGACCCTCGCCGCGCTCACGGGCGACCTCGAGAGCTACCTGCAGTTCTTCTCGAGCCCCGACGTCACGGTGGGGACCATCGCGCGGGCGCTCGTCGCGGACGCGGTGCGCCGCACGCTCCTCGCGGCCGGCGCCGTCGTGCTCGCCGGTGCTGGGCTGCGCCTCCTTCTCGGCCCGGCCCGACGGCGCGAGCTGGCCGGGCGCGTGGCCCCGCGCACGTGGGAGCTCACCGCCGGGACCCTCGTCGTGGCGCTCGTCGCGGTCACCGCCTCCGCGTCCGGCGTCGAGGCGCCGCCGCGCGGCCGGCCCGCGTCCGAGGTGTTCGAGGGCACCGCGCTCGAGGGCGCGCGCATCACCGGCCGCCTCGCGGGCGTCATCGACACCTACGGCGGCCAGCTCGTCGGCCTCTACGAGGAGAACCAGCGCTTCTACGAGGGCGCGCGCGTGCAGCTCGTCGGGGCGTGGAAGGCGTGGGAGATCCGCGAGGCGGTCCGCACCTCCCGCGAGGAGGTCGGTCAGTCGCCGCTGCGGCCCGTCCCGCCGCCCGACGACGACGGCACGACCCCGGACGCGACCCCGGCCGGGGACGACGCGACGCCGGCCGACGCGGCCACCGACGCCCCGGCCGCGCCCACCTCGCCGACCCCGTCGCCCGGGCAGACGACGCCGGCGGCGTCGCCGGACCCCGAGGACCTCGTCACGCTGCTCGTCGTCGCCGACCTGCACTGCAACACGGGCATGACGCCGCTCATCCGCGAGGTCGCCGAGCGAGCCGGCGTCGACGTCGTGCTCAACGCGGGCGACACCACGATGAACGGCACGGCGGTCGAGCGCGTGTGCGTGGACTCGTTCGCGACCACCGTCCCGGCGGGAGCGCGGATGGTCGTCGCGGACGGCAACCACGACTCGCCGATCACGTCGGCGCAGGAGGCGGCGCACGGCCAGGTGATCCTCGACGGCGACGTCGTCGAGGTCGCGGGCGTGCGCATCCTGGGCGACCGCGACGCCCTCGAGACCCGCGTCGGTGCCGGGACGGGCGTCGCGCGCGAGGTCACGCCGCTGCAGCAGTCGGAGGCGCTCGCCGAGGCGGCGTGCGCGGACGAGCAGGGCGTCGACCTGCTCCTCGTGCACACGGCGACGGTCGGCACGCCCGCGCTCGAGTCGGGGTGCGTGCCGTTCCAGGTCTCGGGCCACAGCCACCGGCGCGCCGGCCCGGAGCAGGTGGGGCTCGGCATCCGGTACGTCAGCGCGAGCACCGCGGGCGCGACGTCGGGCCAGCCGACGGTGGGACCGCTGCGCGGCACCGCCGAGATGACGCTGCTGCGGTTCGACCCCGAGGCGCGGCGCTTCGTCGACTGGCAGCTCGTCGAGGTGCGCCCGTCGGGCGAGGCGACGGTGTACGACCGCCGGGCGGTGCCCGCGGTCGAGCCGCCCGCCGAGGTGCCGCCGGACGACGTCGACGGAGGCGACGAGGACCAGGGCCGGGGGCCGGACGACGAGGACGGCGAGCCGCAGGTCGGCACCGACGCCTCCGCGACGCCCGCACCGTAGGCTCGTCCCGTGGCCGCACCGACCCCTGACGCCCCGACGCCCGGGCCCCCGGACGACCGTCCCCCGGCGGACCGCACCCCGGACCCGGCCGAGCTCACGCCCGTGGCCCAGGACTACCTCAAGGCGGTCTGGTCGGCGCAGGAGTGGTCGTCCGAGCGCGTGACGACGGGCCTGCTCGCCGACCGGCTCGGCGTCGGCCCGTCGACCGTCTCCGAGACGGTGCGACGCCTCACCACGCAGGGGCTGCTCGGCCACGAGCCCTACGGGGGCGTGTGGCTCACCGACCTCGGGCGCCGGTACGCCCTGGCCATGGTCCGCCGCCACCGGCTGCTCGAGACGTACCTGGTCTCCGAGCTCGGGTACGGGTGGGACGAGGTGCACGACGAGGCCGAGGTGCTCGAGCACGCGGTGTCCGACCTGCTCGTCGAGCGGCTCGACGCGCGCCTCGGGCGGCCGCTGCGCGACCCCCACGGCGACCCGATCCCGACCGCGGACGGGCGCGTCGTGCGGCCCGAGGCCGTGCCGCTCGTCGACCTCGCGGACGGCACCTCGGGCGTCGTCGCGCGCATCTCCGACGCCGACCCCGAGGCGCTGCGCTACCTCGCCGACCTCGGGCTCGACCTCGACGTCGAGGTCCGCGTCACGCAGCGCCGGGAGTACGCGGGCACGCTCGGCGTGGCGTTCGTCCGCGACGGCGAGCAGGTCGCCGTCGACCTCGGCATGCTCGCGGCCTCGCGCATCTGGGTCGTGACCGCGTAGGATCGCGGCATCCCCGACGACGTGCGCGCAGTCCCGCGCGGCGTCGTCGAATCGTTTCGAGCCTCGTGTCTCCCGAGAGGAGTGCCGTGACGACCGCTGCCGCGTCCCAGCCGGCCCGCCCCGCGCCGCCCACCCCGCCCGCCGTCGTCGGCGCCGCGCTGTTCGCCCTCGCCCTGGGCGGGTTCACCATCGGCACCACGGAGTTCGCCACCATGGGGCTCCTGCCGCAGGTGGGCGCCGACCTGGGCGTGAGCGACCCCGTCGTGGGCCACGCGATCACGGCCTACGCGGTCGGTGTCGTCGTCGGCGCGCCGCTGCTCACCGTCGCGGCCGCGCGCGTCTCGCGGCAGCGGCTGCTGCTGTGGCTCATGGGCGCCTACACGCTCGCCAACGTGCTGTCGGCCGCCGCGCCCGACGTCACGACGCTCGTCGCCGGGCGGTTCCTCGCCGGGCTGCCGCACGGCGCGTTCTTCGGCGTCGGGGCGGCCGTGGGCGCCGCGGTCGCGGGACCCGGACGGCGCGGCCACGCCGTCGCGATGATGATGACCGGCCTCACGGTCGCCAACGTCGTCGGCGTGCCCGTCTCCACCGCCGTCGGGCAGGCGTTCGGCTGGCGGGTCGCGTTCCTGCTCATCGGCGTGCTCGGCGCGGTGACGCTGCTCGGCCTGTGGCGCTTCGTGCCCGACGCCGGCGCGGTGGACTCGAGCGTGCGCCAGGAGGTCGGGGCGCTGCGCAACGGGCCGTTGTGGATCAGCTTCGGCGCCGCGGCGATCGGGTTCGGCGGCCTCTTCGCCGTGTACACGTACGTCGCGCCGACCGTCACGCGGGTCACCGGGCTCGCCGAGTCCGCCGTGCCGTGGGTGCTCGCGGTCTTCGGCGTCGGCATGACGGTCGGCACGCTGCTCGGCGGCCGGCTCGCGGACCGGCACGTGCTGCGCACCGTGATCGGGGCGTTCGCGGCCACCGCCGTCGCGCTCGCGGTCTTCGCGCTCGTCGCGTCGACGCCGGCGCTCGCGATCGGGGCGCTGTTCGCGGTCGCGGTGACGTCCCAGGTGCTCGGGCTGGCGATGCAGACGCGGCTCATGGACCTGTCGCCCGCGGCCCAGTCGCTCGGCGCCGCGCTGTGCCACTCGGCGCTCAACGTCGGCAACGCCTCGGGCGCGTTCTTCGGCGGGCTCGTCATCGCCGCCGGTCACGGGTACGTCGCACCCGCGTGGACCGGCGTCGTGCTCACCCTGCTCGGGCTGGCGATCGTCCTGGCCACCACCCGCCGTACCACCACCCGTGTCAGAAGCGCAGTGGGCCCTGGCCCCTCAGATTTCTGACAGGTTGGTGCGGTAGCGTCACCCGCGTGACGCACAGCACGGTGAGCGGGGACGCGACCCGCTCCTCCGAGGACGACCTCGTCCAGGTTCCCGGGCCCCGGCCCCTGTCCACGCGCACGCTCGGCGTGCTGCTGACCGTGCTCGGCGCGATCGGCCTCGCGGCGTCCGCGTGGCTGTCGGTCGAGCGCTACCTCACCCTGCTCGACCCGGACCGCGTCGCGACGTGCAGCATCAACGTCTTCCTCAGCTGCGGCGCCGCGATGGGCTCGTGGCAGGGGTCGCTGTTCGGCTTCCCCAACCCGTTCCTGGGCCTGGCGACCTTCCCCGTCGTCGTGACGACCGGCGTCGTCATCCTCACGGGCGCACGCCTGCCGCGCTGGTACCTCAACGCCCTGCTCGCCGGCACGGCGCTCGGCCAGCTGCTCATCTTCTTCCTCATGTGGACGAGCTTCTACGTCCTGCACAAGCTGTGCCCGGCCTGCATGGTCGTCTGGACGATCATGTGGCCGCTGCTGTGGTTCCAGCTCGTGCACGCGGTCCAGGAGGGGCGGGTCCCCGTCGGCGAGGGCCTGCGCCGCGCGCTCGTCGGCAACCGCGGGATCATCCTCGTGATCGGCTACGTCGTGGCCGTCGGGTGGCTGCTCCTGAGCGTCGGCCCGGAGCTCGTGCGCTCCTTCTGAGGCGGCGTCGGGGCGGGTGCGACGGCGTCGTCGGGGACCCGGTGCGTCGGTAGACTTCCGCGGGTGAGCACGCCAGACGCCCCCACCGACGCCGTGGCCCCCGCGGCCGCCACCGCTCCGAAGGAGCCCCCGTTCCGGTACACCCCGGCGCTCGCCGAGGAGATCGAGAAGCGCTGGCAGGACCGCTGGGAGGAGCGCGGCACGTTCTACGCCGCGAACCCGGTGGGCGGGCTCACCGACGGCGAGGGCCGCACCGCGGAGGGGCTCGGCGCCCCGTTCTTCGTCATGGACATGTTCCCGTACCCCTCGGGCGCGGGCCTGCACGTCGGCCACCCGCTCGGGTACATCGCGACCGACGTCGTCGGCCGCTTCCGCATGATGTGCGGCGACAACGTGCTGCACGCGCTCGGCTACGACGCGTTCGGCCTGCCCGCCGAGCAGTACGCGGTCCAGACGGGCCAGCACCCGCGCGTCACGACGGAGCAGAACATCGCCACCATGCGGCGCCAGCTGCGCCGCATGGGCCTGGGCCACGACCCGCGCCGCACGTTCGCGACCATCGACCCCGAGTACGTCCGCTGGACGCAGTGGATCTTCCTGCAGATCTTCGACTCCTGGTACGACCCGGACTTCGTGCGGCCCGACGGCGGCACGGGCTCCGCGCGGCGGATCTCCGAGCTGCGCGACGAGCTCGCCGCCGGGGTGCGGCCCGTGCCGGGTCACGACGGCGACAACGCCGGCGGCGCCGTCTGGGCCGCGCTGTCCGAGGACGAGCGCCGCGACGTGCTCGACGCGCAGCGCCTCGCCTACGTCGACGAGTCGCCGGTCAACTGGTGCCCGGGCCTCGGCACGGTGCTCGCCAACGAGGAGGTCACGGCCGACGGCCGGTCCGAGCGCGGCAACTTCCCGGTCTTCCAGCGCAGCCTGCGCCAGTGGAAGATGCGCATCACCGCGTACGCCGACCGCCTGACCGACGACCTCGAGCTCATCGACTGGCCCGACAAGGTCAAGGCGATGCAGCGCAACTGGATCGGCCGCTCGACGGGCGCGACCATCCGGTTCGACGTCGTGGGCACCTCGGACGACGACGCCGCGGGCGCGGGCGGGCAGCTCGAGGTCTTCACCACGCGCCCCGACACGCTGTTCGGCGCGACGTTCATGGTCGTGGCGCCCGAGCACCCGCTGCTCGACGAGGTGCCGCACGCGTGGCCCGACGGCACCCGCGGCTCCTGGACCGGCGGGCACCGGACGCCGGCCGAGGCCGTCGCGGCGTACCGCGCGCAGGCCGCCGCCAAGACCGCCGTCGAGCGGCAGGCCGACGCCGGCAAGAAGACCGGCGTGTTCACCGGCCACCTCGCGGTCAACCCGGTCAACGGCGAGACGATCCCCGTCTTCACGGCCGACTACGTGCTCATGGGCTACGGTACGGGCGCGATCATGGCCGTCCCCGGCGGCGACGAGCGCGACTTCGCGTTCGCCGAGGCCTACGACCTGCCCGTCGTCCACACGGTCGAGCCCGAGGGCGGGTTCCCCGAGGGCTTCACCGGCGCGTACGCCGGCGAGGGCCGCACGATCAACTCGTCCAACGACGAGGTGAGCCTCGACGGGCTCGGCGTCGCCGAGGCCAAGGAGCGCATCATCGCCTGGCTCTCCGAGCGCGGCGTCGGCGAGAGCACGACGACGTACCGGCTGCGCGACTGGCTGTTCAGCCGCCAGCGGTACTGGGGCGAGCCGTTCCCCATTGTGTGGGACGAGCAGGACCGCCCGCACGCCATCCCGACGGAGCTGCTGCCGGTCGACCTGCCCGACGTGCCCGACTACGCGCCGCGCACGTTCGACCCCGACGACGCGCAGTCCTCGCCCGAGGCGCCCCTGGGCCGCAACACCGACTGGGTCGAGGTCACGCTCGACCTGGGCGACGGACCCAAGCGGTACCGCCGGGACACCAACACCATGCCGAACTGGGCCGGGTCGTGCTGGTACTACCTGCGCTACCTCGACCCGACGGACTCGACCAACGGGGACCGCGTCGTCGACCCCGAGCTCGAGAAGTACTGGATGGGACCCCGGCACAACCCGACGTCGGGCCCCGCGGGCGGCGTCGACCTGTACGTCGGCGGCGTCGAGCACGCGGTGCTGCACCTGCTCTACGCGCGGTTCTGGCACAAGGTGCTCTACGACCTGGGCTACGTCTCGTCGCTCGAGCCGTTCGGCACGCTGTTCAACCAGGGGTACATCCAGGCGTACGCGTTCACGGACTCCCGCGGCGCGTACGTCCCGGCGGCCGAGGTCACCGAGGAGCCGGGGCCCGACGGCGAGGTCGTCTACCGCTGGAACGGCGAGGTCGTGCAGCGCGAGTACGGCAAGATGGGCAAGTCGCTCAAGAACGTCGTCACGCCCGACGAGATGTACGAGCAGTACGGCGCCGACACGTTCCGCGTCTACGAGATGTCGATGGGCCCGCTCGACCTGTCGCGCCCGTGGGAGACGCGCGCCGTCGTCGGCTCGCAGCGCTTCCTGCAGCGCCTGTGGCGCAACGTCGTCGACGAGGAGACCGGCGAGGTCACCGTGACCGACGACGAGCCGGACGCCGCGACGCTGCGCGCGCTGCACCGCGCGATCGCCGACGTGCGCACCGAGATGGAGCACATGCGGCCCAACACGGCGATCGCCAAGCTCATCACGTACAACAACCACCTCACGGGCCTGGACCGCGTGCCGCGCGCCGCCGTCGAGCCGCTCGTGCTCATGGTCGCGCCCGTCGCGCCGCACATCGCCGAGGAGCTGTGGGAGCGCCTGGGCCACGAGACGTCGCTCGCCCGCGAGCCCTTCCCCGTGGCCGACGAGCGCTACCTCGTCGAGGACACCGTGACCTGCGTGGTGCAGGTCAAGGGCAAGGTGCGCGGGCGCCTCGAGGTCGCGCCGTCGATCTCCGAGGAGGACCTCACGGCCGCGGCGCTCGCCGAGCCGAACGTCGTGCGTGCGATCGGCGGTGCCGAGGTGCGCAAGGTGATCGTGCGCGCGCCCAAGCTCGTCAACATCGTCGTGTGAACGGCCACGAGGTCTGACGCGTGGTCGTCGAGGGGGCACGGGGTCCGGCGCTGCGCCGGGCGCTCGCGGAGGTCGAGCGCGCCTTCGCCGCGCCCACGCTCGGGTTGCTGCACAAGGCCGAGGCGCCGCTCGTCGTCGCCGTGCTCCGGTCGGTCTTCACGCCCGACCGGCGTGCGGTCGCGACCGAGCAGCTGCACGTCGAGGTCGACGACCTGCTCGCCGAGCTCCGTGCCGCGGCCGGGCGCGGCGAGGCACCCGTGCAGGTGCCCGTGCCGGACGAGCCGGCGCGCGTGCTGTGCACCCGGTGGGTGCGCGAGCGCTGGCTCGTGCGCTCGCTCGACGACGACGGCGGCGAGCGCTACCAGGTGAGCAGCTACGCGGCGGAGGCGCTCGACGTCGTCGCGCGCACGCAGGGCACGCGCGCGCTCGTGAGCGAGTCGCGCATCCGCACCCTGCTCGTCGCGCTCGAGGACCTCGCCCGCGACGCCCGGCCCGACCGCGAGGCGCGCATGCGCGAGCTGCGCGCACAGATCGACGAGGCGGAGGCCGAGCTGGCCCGGCTCGAGGCGGGCGGCGACGTCGAGCCCGTCGCGCCGGAGCGCCTCGCCGAGCGGTACGACAACCTGCTGTGGCTCGTGCGCGAGCTGCCGACCGACGTCGCGCGCGTCGCCGAGTCGATCTCGGCGCTCCAGCGCGAGATCGTCGCGCGGCTGCGCCAGGACGAGCGCGCGACCGGCGTCGTCGTCGCCGAGTACCTCGACGCGTCCGAGAACCTGCTCGAGCGGACCGCGGAGGGACGCGCGTTCGCGGGCGCGATGGAGCTCCTCGGCGACGCGCGGATGCTGGACGCGCTCGACGAGCGCGTCCAGGCCGTCCTCTCCCACCCGTTCGCCGCGGATCTCCCGGCCGAGCGCCGCGCCGCGCTGCGGGCGCTGCGCGCCCGGCTCGTGTCGGCCATCGAGGTCGTGCTCGCCGCGCAGGCCCGCGCCTCGCGCACGGTGACCGCGCAGATCCGGCACCACAACCCGCTGCGCGACCGCGAGCTCGACACCGCGCTGCGCGAGGCGACGGCCGCGATGGCCGAGTGGTTCCCGGCGTCGGGCCGGGCCGCGCGCGTCGAGCCGCTGCGCTGGTTCGAGCGGGCCCGCCTCGGCAGGCTGCGGGACTCGCTGCACGACCTGCGCCCCGAGACGCCGCCGGCCGAGCTCGAGGACTGGGCGGCCTCTGACGACGCGGACGGGCCCGCGCTCGACGACCTGCGTGCGATGGGCGGGCCGCAGCACGCGCAGATCCAGGCTCACCTCGCGGCGCTCTCGTCCGGCGCGGACGCCGAGGGACTCACGGTCGGCGAGGCGTTCTCGCGCGCGCCGGTCGAGCTGCGCCGGCCCGTCGAGCTGCTCGGCTACCTCGAGCTCGCGGGCGCCGGCGGCCTGCCCGAGGACGAGGCGACGTCGGGCGACGTCCCCGCGCACGCGCTCGAGCGTGTGCGCGCCGTGCGCGCCGACGGCACCGAGCGCGAGTTCGTGCTGCCGCGCACCCCCCTCAGCACGCACCAGGACCAGGAGGACCGATGACGGACACCGTCGACGCGCCCGTCGAGGCGCCCGAGGGCTTCGTCGAGGCGCGGCCCATGGAGGACGACGACCCGGGACTGTTCGCGGGCGACACCGGCACGCTGCCGTTCGAGGCGCGCCGCGTGCTCGCGCTCGTGCTGCAGCGGCGCTACCTCGCCGCGGCCGACCACCCGGCCGAGTGGAAGGCGCTCCTCGCGCACCAGCAGGTGCTCGAGTCACGCTGCCACGACATGTTCGTCGAGCTCGTGGTCGACCGCGACTACGAGATCGCCTACAAGCGGCAGGTGCGCTCCGAGGGCCTGGCGATCCCCGTGCTCCTCAAGGACGAGCCGTACAAGCGGGTCGAGACGCTCCTCATGCTGTTCGTGCGCAACCGGTTCCGCCAGGAGCGCGGGGCGGGGGAGACGGCGGCGTTCGTCGACGCCGAGGAGATGGTCGACTACGCGCTCGGCTTCCTCGCGCACGACGAGACCAACCTCGCCGCACGGCGCCGGGAGATCGACAACGCGATCGCGACGCTCGCGCGCGAGCACGTGATCGCCGAGGTCGCGACGGGCCGGTACCGGATCCTGCCCGTCGTCGAGGTCCTGCTGCCCGTCGACCGGCTGCGCGAGCTCACCGCCTGGCTGCGCTCCGGCGGCGCCCCGACCGCGCCCGGCGACGAGGCGGTCCCCGAGGCCTCCGCCGAGAGCTCCCCCGAGAGCGAGGACGACGAGTGAGCATCACGGCGCCGCGGATGAGCGAGTCGCTCTTCGGGCTCATCCCCACCGCGTCCGACGGCCGCCAGTGGACCGCGCGCAGCATGCAGCTGGTCAACTGGGGCGGCTACCACGGGCACCACGAGGTCCGGTTCGCGACGACGGCCACGCTGCTGTCTGGCGCGTCCGGCTCGGGCAAGTCGACGCTGCTCGACGCCTACATCGCCCTGATGATGAGCCACACGACGCCGTTCAACGGGGCGTCCAACGGCGCGACCGCGGGCCGGGCGCGCGGCCGCGAGCAGCGCAACGTCCTGTCCTACGCGCGCGGCAAGCTCGACGAGTCGCGCGAGGACGGGCAGACGACGTCGCGCGACCGGGTGCTGCGCGGCGACGGCGTCGACACGTGGTCGGCCATCGCGATGACGTGGGCCGACCAGACGGGCGAGACGCTCACCGCCCTGCGCGCCTGGTACGTGCCGCGCGGCGCGCAGCGCAACGAGGACTGCGTCGTCGTGCGCGCCACGCACGACGGCCCGTTCGACCTGCGCCGCCTCGAGCCGCTCGCGGCCGGGCGCTTCGCGCGGGCCGGCCTCGCGGAGGCGGGGCTGGCGCTGTTCGACACCGACGTCGCGTTCGCCACCCGGCTGCACGCCGCGCTCGGCATCGGCGCCGCGGGCGACGGGCACAAGGCCATGCAGCTGCTCGGGCGCATCCAGGCGGGCCAGCAGATCACCACGGTCGACGCCCTGTACAAGGCGATGGTGCTCGAGGAGCCCGAGACGCTCGAGGTGGCCGACCGCGCCGTCGAGCACTTCGACGAGCTCAGCGCGGTGCGCACCGAGATGCTCACGGCGAGCAGGCAGGTCGAGGTGCTGCGGCCCATGGTCGCGCTGCGCCGGCAGATCGACGAGGCCGCGGCGTCCGCCGCGCTGCTCGACACGCTCGGCGTGCGGGCCGACGACGCCGACCGTGTCGGCGCGGCGCCCACCCCGTTCACGGCGTGGCGCGACGGCCGACGGCTCGCGCTCGTGCGCGCCGAGGAGGAGGCGAACCGCAGCGCGCACCGCGCGGCCGAGGAGCGCCGCGCCGCGGCGGCGAGCCGCATCGCGCAGGCCGAGGCGGAGCTCGAGGAGGTCCGCGAGGACCAGCGCCGCCAGGGCGGCGACGCGGTCGAGGCGGCCGAGCGCGACGTGCGCCGGCGTGCCGAGCGGCTCGAGGAGGTCCGCACCGCGCGCGCCGCGCTCGACGCGCAGCTCGCCGTCGTCGAGCACGACGTCGCGAGCCGCGCCGACTTCGAGCGCCTCCAGCGCGACGCCCGGGCGTTCGTCGAGGCGCGCGCCGAGCAGGCCGCGGCGCTCGAGGAGGAGGTCTGGGCCGCGCGCCAGGCCGTGTCCGACGCCGAGCGCCGGCTCGCGTCGCTCGAGCGCGAGCAGGCGTCGCTCGCGCAGCGGCGCGGCAACGTCGGGGCCGAGGACCACGCCGCGCGGTGCGCGCTCGCCGAGGCGGCGGGCCTCGACGTGGACGAGCTGCCGTTCGTCGGCGAGCTGCTCGAGGTGCGCGGCGAGTACGAGCCGTGGCGCGACGCGATCGGGCTCGCGCTCGGCGGCTTCGCGACGACGCTGCTCGTCGACGCCGACCGGCTCGCCGCGTTCCGGGCCGCGATCGACGGCGTGCCCCTGCGCCGGCGCCTGCGCTTCGAGGGCGTCGAGACGGGGCTGCCGCTCGACGTCGACGCGGACCCGCGCACGCTGCCCGGCCGCCTGGAGGTCAAGGCCGGCCCGTTCGGCGGCTGGCTCGCGCGCCGGCTCGCCGAGCGGTTCGCGTACGTGTGCGTGGACGACCCGGCCGAGCTGCACCGGCACCCCCGGGCGCTGACCCGCACCGGCCAGACGTCCGACGGCGCGCGCGGCGCGCACGGCGGGACGGGGCGCGCCTCGGTGCTCGGCTTCAGCAACGCGCGCCGGCTCGAGCGGCTCGCCGACGACGTCACCGCCGCGCGCGCCGCGCTGCGCGACGCGGGCGCCGCGCTCGAGGGCGCCCGGCTGCGCCAGGCCGCGCACACCGACCGGTTCGTCGCCTACAGCCAGGTGCTCCGGTTCGCGTGGGACGACGTCGACGTCGCGGGCGCCGAGGCCGCGCTCGCCGAGCGCCGCGCGCGCCTCGAGACGCTGCGCGACGGGTCCGACGTGCTGCGCGCGCTCGCCGACGACGAGAAGGGGCTGCGCTCCCGGCTCACCGAGCTCTACCGCGAGCGCGCCGACGCGGAGAACCGGGTGCGCGAGCTCGGCGAGCAGTGGGCGGCGATCACCGAGCTCGTCGACCACGTGACCGACGCCGTCGAGCGGGCCGCGCGCGAGGGCGTCGCCCCGTCGGACGCCCAGCGCGAGCGCCTCGAGGCGGCGCTCGCGGCGGTCGCGCCCGGGCCGGTCGAGGAGCTCGGCCTGGCCGGGCTGACCGCGGCGACCACCGCCGTCGTGCGCGAGCTCGCGCGCGACCGTGAGGCCGCCGCGGAGGCCGAGCGCACCGCCCGGGCGGCGCTGCGCTCGGTGTTCGAGCGGTTCTGCGACGCCTGGCCCAACCCCAACCTCGGCACCGACCCCGACGCGTCCTACGACGACTTCCTGCGCATCTACACCGAGATCGAGGACCAGCGGCTCTACCAGCTCCAGGAGCGGTGGTCGCGCACGATCGGGCGGCTCTCCGGCAACGACCTCACGCTCCTCGGCAACGTCATGAACCGCGCGGTCGCCGAGATCCGCGAGCGCATGGAGCCGGTCAACGCGATCCTCGCGACGCTGCCGTTCCGCGACGACCGGCACCGGCTGCGCATCACCGCGACCGTGACCGAGGCGCAGGACGTGGCGTCGTTCCGCCGGCAGCTGCGCGAGCTCGCGCAGGCACCGCCCGCCGACCAGACGCCCGCCGAGCGGCAGCGCCGCTACGAGCGCATGGCACGCCTCATCGACCGCATCCGGCCCGACTCGCCCGAGCGGCGTCGGCTCGTCGACGTGCGCGACCACGTGCGCATCAGCGCCGAGTGCGTCGACCTCGAGGGCAACCACGTGAGCGTCTACGACCACATCGCCGGCAAGTCCGGCGGCGAGTCCCAGGAGCTCGTCGCGTTCATCGTCGGCGCCGCGCTGCGCTACCAGCTCGGCGACGCGGGAGCCGAGCGGCCGCGGTACGCGCCGGTCTTCCTCGACGAGGCGTTCATCAAGGCCGACGCGCGGTTCGCGGGCCGTGCTGTCGGCGCGTGGCGCGGGCTCGGGTTCCAGCTCGTCGTGGGCGCGCCGCTCGACAAGGTCAGCGCGCTCGAGCCGCACGTCGACGTCGTGATCCAGGCCGTCAAGGACGAGACGGGGCGCTCGCGGCTCGTCACGCTCGTGGGGGAGTGACCGCCGCCGCGACCGCGCCCAGGAGCGCTGTGTAGGGTCGACCCGTGACCGAGTCGACACCGCTCATCGCCACCCCCGAGCACTCCGTGGAGGGGTTCGTGCGCGAGTACCTGCGCGAGCTCAACTTCTCCCAGGGCACCGTGCTCGAGCGGGCCAGCGTCAACGACAAGTACCTCGCGCTCGCGCGCACGGTGCGCCACTACCTCATGGCGCGCTGGATGCGCACGACGGCCGACCAGATCCGCACGCAGCCCAAGGCCGTGGCGTACCTGTCGGCCGAGTTCCTGCTCGGCCGCCAGCTCGACAACGCGCTCATCGCCTCGGACCTCGAGTCGATCGCGCGCGAGGGCCTCGCCTCGCTCGGCGTCGACCTCGACGAGCTGCGCGAGGAGGAGATCGAGCCGGGCCTCGGCAACGGCGGCCTCGGCCGTCTCGCCGCGTGCTTCATCGACTCCCTCGCGACGATGTCGGTCCCGGCGATCGGGTACGGCATCCGGTACGAGTACGGCATCTTCCGCCAGACGTTCGTCGACGGCCGGCAGGTCGAGGAGCCGGACAACTGGCTCGACCGCGGCTCCCCGTGGGAGTTCGCGCACCCCGAGCACGAGGTCACCGTCAGCTTCGGCGGGCACACGGAGAAGTACACCGACCCGAGCGGCCGCGAGCGCACGCGCTGGGTGCCCGGCTGGCAGGTCCTCGGCGTCCCGTACAACTACATGGTCCCGGGCTACCGCAACGGCCGCGTCAACACGCTGCGCCTGTGGAGCGCCCGCGCGACCCACGCGTTCGACCTCAAGATCTTCAACTACGGCGACTACGCCGAGGCGGTGCGCGCCCAGACGTTCGCGGAGAACATCTCCAAGGTCCTGTACCCCGAGGACTCGACGCCGCAGGGCAAGGAGCTGCGCCTGCAGCAGCAGTACTTCTTCGTGGCGTGCTCGCTGCGCGACTTCATCGACCAGCTGCTGCCCGAGGGCTTCGACCTGCACCGGCTGCCCGAGCGGATCGTCTTCCAGCTCAACGACACGCACCCGGTCATCGCGATCCCCGAGCTCATGCGCATCCTCGTCGACGAGCAGGGGTTCGAGTGGGACGAGGCGTGGGACGTGACGCGGCGCTGCTTCGCGTACACGTGCCACACGCTGCTGCCCGAGGCCCTCGAGGTGTGGCCGGTCGAGCTCATGGGCCGGCTGCTGCCGCGCCACCTCGAGATCATCTACCGGATCAACGACGACTTCCTCGACGAGGTGCGCGAGTCCTCGGGCGGCGACGAGCTGCTCGTACGGCGCATGTCGATCATCGCCGAGCACCCCGAGCGGGCCGTGCGCATGGCGTATCTGGCGACCGTCGCGGGCGCCAAGGTCAACGGCGTCGCGGAGCTGCACAGCCAGCTGCTGCGCGACAAGGTGCTCACCGACTTCGCGGACCACTTCCCGGAGAAGTTCACCAACGTCACCAACGGCGTCACGCCGCGGCGCTTCCTGCGCCTGGCCAACCCGGGGCTGTCGGCGCTGATCACCGAGGCGATCGGCGACGGCTGGGTCACCGACCTCGACCGGCTGCGCGAGCTCGAGCCGCTCGCCGACGACGCCGAGTTCCGGCGCCGGTTCCGCGAGGTGAAGGCCGCGAACAAGGACCGGCTCGTGCGCCTGCTCGCGACGCGCGACGGCATCGACGTCGACCCGGGCACCATGCTCGACGTCATGGTCAAGCGCCTGCACGAGTACAAGCGCCAGCTGCTCAAGCTGCTGCACGTCGTGACGCTGTACGACCGGATCACCTCCGGCGAGCTCGCGGTCGAGGACGTCACACCCCGCACCGTCGTGTTCGGGGCCAAGGCCGCGCCCGGCTACCGGATGGCCAAGGAGATCATCGCGCTCATCAACCACGTGGGCGCCGTCGTCAACGCGCACCCCGAGGTCTCACGCGTGCTGCGCGTGGCGTTCCCCGCGAACTACAACGTCACGGTCGCCGAGACGCTCGTGCCGGCCGCCGACCTGTCCGAGCAGATCTCGCTCGCCGGCAAGGAGGCGTCGGGCACCGGCAACATGAAGTTCGCCCTCAACGGCGCGCTGACGATCGGGACCGACGACG
Source organism: Isoptericola variabilis 225 (assembly GCF_000215105.1). GTDB lineage: Bacteria > Actinomycetota > Actinomycetes > Actinomycetales > Cellulomonadaceae > Isoptericola > Isoptericola variabilis_A. The sequence goes on along the minus strand of NC_015588.1, from coordinate 2,154,474 downwards.
GCGCGAACGTCGAGATCCGCCAGCTCGTCGGCGACGAGCACTTCTTCCTCTTCGGCCTGACCGAGCCGGAGGCGAGCGCGATGCAGGAGGCGGGCTACCGCCCGTCGTCGTACTACGAGGAGAACGCGTCGCTGCGCCGCGCGATCGACCTGATCGCGAAGGGCACGTTCTCGGGCGGCGACCCGGCCACGTTCGCGCCCGTCGTGTCGAACCTGCTCGACGAGGACCGCTTCATGGTGCTCGCGGACTACCAGTCGTACCTCGACGCCCAGGAGCGCGTCGAGGCCGCGTACGCCGACCCCGACGCGTGGAGCCGGTCGGCCGTGCTCAACGTCGCGCGGACGGGCTTCTTCTCGTCCGACCGGTCGATGCGCGACTACCTCGACCGCATCTGGCACGCCGAGCCGCTCCCGGCGAACGGCGAGTGAGCTGTCAGAACCCTGGTGGGCCCTGTCCCACCAGGGTTCTGACACCCCGAGAGGTTCAGCGGCGGCGGCGCGTGCCGAAGATCGAGCGCGTGATCTCGCGGGCGAGCGTCGTGCCCACCGTCGACAGGACCTTCTCGAGCGGGTCGCCCGAGCGGCCGCGCGACGTGCGCGACCGCCCCCGCGACGTCGTGCGTGGCGCGGTCGCGCTACGCCCGCGCCTCGGCCTCGCGGCGCGCCTCGGCGGCCTCCTCGGCCTCACGCGCCGCGGCCTCGCGCTCGCTGCGCGCGCGCAGCAGCTCGAACGCGGACTCGCGGTCGACCGCCGCCCCGTAGGCGGCCTGGCCCGGCGACGCCGCGACGGTCGCCTCGAGGACCGACGACGGCGCGGGGTCCATCGAGGCCTGCGGCGCTCGCACGCGCGTCCACGCCACGGGGGTGGGCGCGCCCTTCTCGCTCAGCAGCGTGACCACCGCCTCGCCGGTGCCGAGCGACTGCAGGAGCCGCTCGAGGTCGTACGGCGAGTGCGGGAAGGTGCGGGCCGCGGCCCGCAGCGCCTTGGCGTCGTCGGGCGTGAACGCGCGCAGCGCGTGCTGGACGCGGTTGCCCAGCTGCGCGAGCACGTCCGCCGGCACGTCCTTGGGCGACTGCGTCACGAAGAAGACGCCGACGCCCTTGCTGCGGATGAGCCGCACCGTCTGGACGACCTGCTGCAGGAAGTCCTCGGACGCGTCCGCGAAGAGCAGGTGCGCCTCGTCGAAGAAGAACACCAGCCGCGGCTTCTCGGGGTCGCCCACCTCGGGCAGCTCCTGGAAGAGGTCCGCGAGCAGCCACATGAGGAAGGTCGAGAACAGCGCCGGGCGGTCCTGGACGGCGGGCAGCTCGAGCGCCGAGATCACGCCGCGACCGTCGGGCGTGGTGCGCAGCAGGTCCGCCGTCTCGAACGCCGGCTCGCCGAAGAAGACGTCGCCCCCCTGCGACTGGAGCGCGACGATCTCGCGCAGGATCACGCCGGCCGTGGCCGAGGAGATGCCGCCGATGCCCTTGAGCGCGGCCTTGCCCGCGTCCGACGTGAGGTAGGCGATGGTGGCCTGCAGGTCCTTGAGGTCGAGCAGCGCCAGCCCCTGCTCGTCGGCCCAGTGGAAGATCAGGCCGAGGCTCGACTCCTGCGTCGCGTTGAGGCCCAGCACCTTGCTGAGCAGCAGCGGCCCGAAGTCGGTCACCGTCGTCCGGATCGGCACGCCCGTGCCCAGGCCGCCGAGCGAGTAGAACTCGACCGGGTACGCCGTCGGCTGCCAGTCCTGGCCGATGCTCGCCGCACGCGCCGCGATCTTCTCGTTCGCCGCGCCCGCCACGGCCAGGCCCGACAGGTCACCCTTGATGTCGGCGACGAAGACGGGCACCCCCTGGGCGGACAGGCCCTCGGCCATGCCCTGGAGCGTCTTGGTCTTGCCCGTGCCCGTCGCGCCCGCGACGAGGCCGTGGCGGTTGAGCATCGACAGCGGGAACCCCACCTGCGCCGTGGCGACCGGCGTCGGCTCGCCGCCCGGCTCGCCCTCGAGCAGCGCGCCGAGCGCGAGCGTCGGGCCGGCGTGCGCGTACGCGGCGCGCACCTGCTCGGCGTAGCCCGAAAGCCCGGCGCCGTTGGCGTCCGACGGTGCCTCCGACGGCGTCTCCGAGCGTGCCGCGGCGGCCTCGCCGGGGGTCTGCTCGGGCGCCGCGTCGGGCGAGGGCGCGGCCACCGGCGCCGGCTCACCCGGAGGGACCTGGCCGCGGGCGGCGGCCTCGGCGGCCTCGAGGGCGGCCTGGGCGGCGGCGGCCTTGGCCTCGGCGGCCTCGGCGGCGGCCTGGGCGGCGGCGGCCCGCAGGGCGGCGAGCTCGGCGTCGTCGGGGGTCTGCTGCGACATGGCCCGCACGGTAGCGCGAGCCGACCGCGGGTGCGCGGCGAGCGGCACGGCGGTCGGTGACGGCAGCGGGCTACACTCCAGGCCCGATGTCCGAACCGATCGCGGTGCGCGTCGTCACCGACTCCACGGCCTGCCTGCCCGACGCCGCCGCGCGCGACGCCGGGATCGCCGTCGTGCCGCTGCGCGTGCTCGCGGGTGACGACGAGTGGCGCGAGGGTGTCGAGATCAGCCCCGACGAGGTCGCGCGGCGCATCGGCGCGGGGGAGCGGCTCACGACGTCGCAGCCGCCGCCCGCCGCCCTGCTCGCCGCGTACCGCGAGGCCGCGGCGGCCGGCGCTCGCGCGGTCGTCAGCGTGCACCTGTCGGGCGCGCTGTCCGGCACGGTCGGCGCGGCCGAGCACGCGGGGCACCGGGCGATGCTGCCCGTGCGCGTCGTGGACTCCGGCACGGTCGCCATGGCGCTCGGTTTCGCCGCCACCGAGGCGGCCGCGTGCGCCGCCGCCGGCCACGACGCCGCGCACGTGGCCGCGCGGGCGGCCGAGGTCGCGGGGTCGAGCGAGACGGTCTTCCTGGTGGACTCGCTCGACCACCTGCGACGCGGGGGACGCCTGTCCGCGCCGGCCGCGGCGCTCGGCACCGCGCTCGGCGTGCGGCCCCTGCTGGGCGTGCGCGACGGGCGCATCGAGCTCCTCCAGCGCGTGCGCACGCGCGCGGCCGCGACCGCCCGGCTCGTCGAGCGGGCCGCGCGGCACGCGGAGGGCCTCGAGCGCCCGGGCGTCGCGGTGCACCACCTCGGCGTCCCCGACCGCGCCGACGAGGTCGCCGAGGAGCTGCACGAGCGGCTCGGCGTCGACGTCGTCGTGTCGCCCGTGAGCGCGGTCCTCGGCGCGCACGCCGGACCGGGCGCGCTCGCGGTCGCGGTCGCCGAGCTCGGCACGCACCGGCACTGACCGGCGGGTCCGAGGCCGCCCCCAGGCTCGGGTCCTCCACAGGGGTGGGCGCCCGGGCGCCGTGCGCGGGCGGGAGCCGCCTAGCGTCCGGCGCGTGAGCACGACCTCCCCATTCCCACCCGTGCCGCGGACGCCCGCCCCGGACGCCGAGCTCGACGACGCGGTCGCCCGCCTGCACGCGGTCCGCGCGGCCGGGCGCCCCCGGGCCGGGCGACGCGGCGCCGCCCGGCGACCAGCGCCCCGACGACGCGCTGGCCGAGCGGCTGCGGGCCCGCCGGTCCGCGGGGCACGTCGCCGCGGCGTACTCGGCCGTGCACGGGCACCCGCTCGGGCCCGGCGCCGGCCACGACGACGAGACGCCCGGCGGCGGCCGCCGCTGGGCCCTCGGGACGCGGGCCGCGGCCGTCGCCGGGGCCGCCGTGCTGGTCGTCGGGCTGGCCGCCGGCGTGGTCACGCTGTGGCCGCGCGGCGGCGTCGAGCTGCTGCCGGTCGCCGACGGCGCGGCGGCCGCGGGCACGGGCGCCTCCGACGTCGCCCCTCCCGGCACGGCGACCGAGGCGTCCGCAGAGGGCACCGGGGCGGGCGCGGCCGAGGCTCCTGGCCCGGCGTCGCTCGGCGGCGCGGCGGGCGGGACGGACGCGGCCGCCGCGAGCGTCGTCGTGCACGTCGTCGGCCAGGTCGCCGCGCCGGGGATCGTCACCCTGCCGGCGGGCGCTCGCGTCGCGGACGCGCTCGACGCGGCGGGCGGCCCGACGGCGGAGGCCGACCTCGCCGCGGTCAACCTCGCGCGTGCGGTGGTCGACGGCGAGCAGGTGTACGTCCCGGCGCCCGGCGAGCCGCTGCCGGCGACGGCGGGCCCGGCGGGCGGGACCGGTGCGCCCGCCGGGGCCGCGGGCGCGGGCGGCACGGGCACGGGTGGCCCGGGGGCCGGCGGGCTCGTGGACCTCAACACCGCCGACGCGGCGACGCTGGAGACGCTGCCCGGCATCGGACCCGTCCTGGCCGAGCGGATCGTCGCGTGGCGCACGGAGCACGGGCCGTTCGCCAGCGTCGACGAGCTGGGCGAGGTGTCGGGCATCGGCCCGTCGATCCTCGCCGGGCTGCGCGACGCCGCGCGCGTATGACCGCCGACCTGCGTCTCGCGCCCGCGGCCCTGACGGCGTGGGCGGCCGCGTGGTGGCTCGTGGGGTCGCCCGGTCTCGCCGGCCGCGTCGCCGGGGTCGGCGCGGCGCTGCTCGTGGGGTTCGGCCTCGCCGCCGTGCGGTGGCGCGGCCCCGTCCTCGCGCATGGCTTCCTCGCCGCGGCGTGCGTGCTCGCCGTCGCGGCCGGCGTGCACGTCCAGGCCGCGGACCGGGCACCGCTCGAGGCGCTCGCGGACCTCGGCGCGACCGCACGGCTCGAGGGACGCGTCGTGAGCGAACCGCGGCCCGCGACCTTCGGCGACGACCTGCGCTGGGTCCTGTCCGTGGAGCGCGTGACCGCCCGCGGGGTGACCACGCGCACGGCCGCCGCCGTCGAGGTCACCGCCCCGCCGCCCGCGCCCGCGTTCGGTGCGGCCGTGAGCGTCTCCGCCCGCCTGCGCCCCGAGCAGCCCGGCCGCGACACGGCGGCGAGGGCGGTCGCGGACGGCGTCGCGACCGTCACCGCGCCGCCCGGTGCCGCGCTCGCCGCCACCCACGTGCTGCGCACGGCGCTCCTCGACGTCACCGCGGACCTGTCGCCGCAGGCGCGCGGACTCGTCCCCGGCGCCGCGGTCGGCGACACGAGCCGCGTCCCGCCCGAGCTCACCGAGGCGATGCGGGTCACCGGGCTCACGCACGTCACCGCGGTCTCCGGCGCCCACTTCGCCGTGGTCGTGGCGACGCTCACGACGGCGTGCGCCGCCCTGCGGGCACCGCGCGCGGTCCGCGTCGGCGTCCTCGCGGCCGCCGCGGTGGGCTTCGTCCTGCTCGTGCGGCCCGAGCCGAGCGTGCTGCGCGCGGCGTGGACGTGCGCCGTCGCGCTCCTCGGGGTCGCGCTCGGCCGGCCGTCCGCCGGCCCGGCCGCCCTGGCCACCGCCTCGACCGTCCTGCTCGTCGTCGACCCGTGGCTCGCGCGGTCCTTCGGCTTCGCGCTGTCGTGCGCCGCCACCGCGGGGCTCGTGCTGCTCTCCGGACCGCTCGCCGCCCGCCTCGCGCCGTGGCTCGGGCGGCCGCTCGCGTTCGCCCTCGCCGTGCCGCTCGCCGCGCAGGCCGCGGTCGGTCCCGTGCTCGTGCTGCTCGACCCGAGCGTGCCGACCACGGCCGTCCCGGCCAACCTGCTCGCCACGCCGGCGCTGGTGCCCGCCACGGTGCTCGGCCTCGCGGCCACGCTGCTGGCGCCCGTCGCGCCCGGGCCGGCCCATGCGGTGGCGTGGCTCGCGAGCCTCGCCACGGGCTGGATCGCGCTCGTCGCGCACTGGTTCGCGGAGGTCCCCGGGGCGGCGGTGCCGTGGCCGGGCGGCATCGGCGGTGCGCTGCTGCTCGCGGCGGCGACGGCGGGCGTGCTCGCCGCGGTGCTCCGCCGGCCGGTCGGTGACGGGTGGCCGCGCACCTGGCGCGAGGCGGCACGCCGGCCGCTGCGGTCGCTCCGGCACCCGCGCGCGGGAGGCCCGCCGGGCGAGCGCGTGACGGTGGCGCTCGCGGTCGGGGCCGCGCTCGTCGTCGCGGTGGTCCTCGTCCTGCCACGGGCGCTCGCGCCCGTCGGGGGCGTCCCCGAGGACTGGGAGCTCGCGGCGTGCGACGTCGGCCAGGGCGACGCGCTCGTCGTGCGCACCGGCGCGGCGTCGGCCGTGGTGGTCGACGTCGGACCGCCGGGGGACGCGGCGGGACGCTGCCTCGCGCGGCTCGGCGTCGAGCGGGTCGACCTCCTCGTCCTGAGCCACTTCCACGCCGACCACGTCGGCGGCCTCGAGGCCGTCCTCGCGCGCAGCGAGGTCGCCGCCGCGCTCGTGTCGCCCCTCGACCTCCCGGCCGCCGCCGCGGAGCGTGCCCGCGCCCACCTCGCGGCGGCGGGCGTGCCGGTGACGGTGGCGGCACCTGGCCAGGAGGGCGTCGCGGGCACGATGGCGTGGCACGTCCTGGGCGCGCGCGCCGCGGCGTCGGGCAGGGGCGAGGAGGGCGACGGCGCGAACGACGCGAGCGTGGTGCTCGCGCTGCGGACCGCCGCGGGGCTCGACGTCGTGACGCTGGGTGACCTCGAGCGCCCGGGGCAGGAGGCCCTGCTCGCCGAGCTGCGCGCGGCGGGATGGGCCGGTGGCGTCGACGTCGTCAAGATGGCGCACCACGGGTCGGCCGACCAGTCGGAGGCGCTGGCGGCGCTGCTGCGGCCGCGGGTCACCGTCGTGAGCGTCGGGGACGGCAACGGCTACGGGCACCCGACCGACGCGGCGCTCGACCTCTATGCGGGCGTCGGCTCGGCGCTCGTGCGCACCGACGAGTGCGGCACGGCCGTGCTCGTCGCGCGCGGCGGGGGCATCGCGCTCGCGTGCACCGACTGACCTCCGTGCGCTCGCGAGGACGGTGGACGGCCGGCCGGTCCTGTGGGTGCGTCGTGGCAGGCTGGTGCCCGTGCCACCTGCGACCCGAACCCGCCGGCCCGCCCGGGCCGCCGCGAACGCCCGCCCCTGGGACGACCCGACGCTCGCGCCCGTCGTGCTCGTGCGCGGCGCCGAGCCGCTGCTGGCCGAGCGTGCCGTGGACGGCGTCGTCGGGCTCGCGCGCGAGCGCGACCCGGACGTCGAGAAGGTCGAGCTCGAGGCCGCCACGTACGCCGGGGGCCAGCTCACGGTCGCCGCGAGCCCGTCGCTCTTCGGGGAGGCCAAGGTCGTCGTGCTGCGCGGCACCGAGGCGTGCACCGACGACCTGGTGTCCGACGTCGTCGACTACGTCGCGGCGCCCGACCCGGAGACGACGGTCGTCGTCGTGCACGGCGGCGGCCAGCGGGGCAAGAAGATGCTCGACGCGGTCGTCGCGTCCGGGGCACCCGTGCTCGAGTGCGAGCCGATCACCAAGGACGCCGACAAGGTCCAGTTCGTCACGGCCGAGTTCCGCGCCGCCCGCCGCCGCGCGGACGCGGCCGCGGTGCGGGCGCTCGTCGACGCGCTCGGCAGCGACCTGCGCGAGCTCGCCGCGGCCTGCTCGCAGCTCGTCGCCGACACGACCGGGACGATCAGCGAGGCCGTCGTCGACCGGTACTACGGCGGCCGCGTCGAGGCCACGGGCTTCAAGGTCGCCGACGCCGCGGTCGCGGGCGACGCGGGCGGCGCCGTCGCGCTGATGCGGCACGCACTCGACACCGGTGCCGACCCGGTGCCCATCGTCGGCGCGCTCGCCACGCGGCTGCGGACCCTCGCGCGCGTCGCGGCGATCCGCGGCGGGGGCGTGACCGCGCGCGAGCTCGGCCTGCAGGACTGGCAGGTGCGCAACGCCAACCGCGACCTGGCCCGCTGGACGCCCGAGGGGCTCGCGAGCGCCATCACCGCCGTCGCGCAGGCGGACGCCGACGTCAAGGGCGGCGGCCGCGACCCGGTCTACGCGGTCGAGAAGGCCGTCCTGGCGATCGCCCGGGCCCGGCGCTCCTGACGCGCCGCGCGAACGCCGAACGCCCCTCCGTGCCGGTGCACGGAGGGGCGTTCTCCTTCGACGGTCGCGCGCGGCCTCGACGCCCGCGCGCTACCTCGCGAGGAAGATCAGAGCTTCTCGACGGCCTTCGCGATGGCCGACTTGCGGTTCGCGGCCTGGTTGGCGTGGATGACGCCCTTCGAGACGGCCTTGTCGAGCTTGCGCGAGGCCTCGCGCAGCGCCACGGCCGCGGCCTCCTTGTCGCCGGCGGCGACGGCCTCGCGGACCTTGCGAACGTACGTCTTGAGCTCAGACTTGACGGCCTTGTTGCGCAGGCGCGCCTTCTCGTTCGTCTTGATGCGCTTGAGCTGGGACTTGATGTTTGCCACTGGTGGACTTCCTGGTGTGTTCGCCTGACGGCGAGCGGATAGGTCGTAGAGGGCGGTCACAACCCCGGGACTGGGGTGGGGGACCCGTGGAGAGGAGCTGTGACGGTGCCCGCCGACCTGGGCGGACACGCAGCGACCAAGAATAGCAGCGCGCCGCGCCGCGAGGAAAATCCGTGCGGGTCAGCGCCTCGCGCGCGCCACGGCGGCCACGACCTGGTCGAACGTGGCACGGTCGAGCACCGCGCCCTCGCGCCGGACCGCGTCGGGTGCCACGCGGATCACACGGTTGACGCGCACCTCGCTCGGCCGCCCCCGCGAGTCCCACGGACCGCTGCCGACGTCCATCCACAGCCGCCCGTGCCGGGCCTCCTGGGCGGCGTCGCGATCGTGGTCCTTGCTCGTGAGCTGCAGGCCGAGCAGCCACGGGCCGTCGCGGCCCACGAGCAGCACGGGCCTGTCCTTGCCCTGGGTGTGGTCGTCCTCGTAGGGGACCCAGGTCCACACGACCTCGCCCGGGTCGGGCTCGCCGTCGAGGTGCGGCGAGTACACCGCGTCGACGACGCCCGTGTAGTCGCCGGGGTACGTGCCGACCGCGCTGCTCGACGCCGTGACGCCCGGACGCTCGCGCGGCGGTGCGGGGCGCGGGGACGCGGCCGGCCCGGGCGCCCGGCGGGCGGGCCTGCGGGACGACGGCGTGCGGCGGCGCTCGTCGGTCGCCGCACCCGACGCGGACCGCGGGGTCGAGGAGAGGACGGCGCGCGCGACGTCGACGAACAGGTTCATCCAGCGGTTGGAGGCCACGACCAGAGCCTACGGGTCGACGGCTCGGCGCGGGCGGACGACGAGCGCCTCGCCAGGGAGCCGGTCACGGGGTGATGCGGGCCGCCAGCGCGTGGTCGAGCGCGGAGCGGTCGCCGTCGACGACCACCCGCGACTGCTCGGGCGTGAGGCGCCGCCACAGGACGAGCGCGAGCTCGCGGGCCGGTGCGGCGACCGTCGCGGCCGGTGCCTGGGACGCGTCGCGCCCGTCCTCGTGGGCACCGAGCACCCAGCTCGTGCCGACGTCGGTCGCCGTGAGCGCGACCGTGCGTGCGAGCGGCTCCGTGCGGCCGAGGCGCACCTGCCGCGGCTGGAACATCGTCACGACCTCGTCGACCGTGTCGGCCCACACCTCGGGCCCGACGTCGATCGGGTGCTCGGCCGCGACCGCCTCGGCGGAGCCGAGCGCCGCCGCGCGCAGGTCGTGCAGGTGCACCAGGGTCTCGTGCACCTGGCGCCGCCGCCAGAACCGTGCGGGGCCGCGCCCCACGAGCGTCGAGGACTCGGCGTCGGGGCCGACGGCGTCGAGCGTCTCGAGCAGCTCGCGGGCGCAGCGCTCGTAGAGCTCCGGCAGGTCGAACGGGCCGCGCCCGAGCGGGGTCTCGCGCGTGCGGCTCGCCTGGGCCGCGGCCCAGTGATGGATGCGCGCGAGGTGCTCGACGAGGTTGCGCGTGCGCCACCGCCCGCACGCCGGGACGCGCGCGGACAGGTCCGCGGTCCGGGTGCCGTCGAGGAAGGCGGCCTGCAGCCGGCCGAGCAGCGGGAGGTCGTCGACGCCGGGCGCGCTCATGCGGGCACCGTAGCGCCCGGCACCGACACGCGGGCGCGGACGGGCGCCCGGCACCGACGTGCGGTGCCGGGCGTCGCGGTCCGGGTGCGGTCCAGCTCAGGCGCCGAGCACCGCGTCGACCTGCGCGAGGAAGTCCTCGAGGTCCTTGGGCGTGCGGGAGGTGACGAGCGGGAAGCCCGCACCGGCGTCGCGGACCGCGGACTGGTCCACCCACGTCCCGCCCGCGTTGCGGACGTCGGTCTGCAGCGACGGGTACGACGTGAGGGTCGCGCCCGCCACGCAGCCCGCCTCCACGAGGGCCCACGGCCCGTGGCAGATCGCGGCGACGGGCTTGCCGGCGCCCGCGAAGTCCTTGACGAGCCGGATCGCGTCGTCCTGCAGGCGCAGCGTGTCGGCGTTGATGGTGCCGCCGGGCACGAGCAGCAGGTCGAAGTCGCCGGCCGCGACGTCGTCGTAGGTGGTGTCCACAGGCACGGTGCGGCCGGGGTCCTTGTCGCCCACGAGCGTCCGGACCTCACCGCGCTCGTCCGCCGCCACGACGACGTCGGCTCCCGCGTCGCGCAGGTGCTCGAGCGGGACGACGAGCTCGTCCTGCTCGACGCCGTAGGACGTCACGATCGTCAAGACGCGCTTTCCGGTGAGGTCGGCCATGTCGTGCTCCTTCCGTCGGGATACCGGTCGGTCACTCGACCTTAGGCACGACCCGCCGGGACCTGCACGGCGGCGTGGGAGAATGTCCCGAGCGTGCCGGACGGCCGCCCGCACCCAGCGAAACCCGACCCACGGAGCGAGATCGCGTTGCCCATCCCCGGACCTGCGCTCAGCGCGCGCATCCAGCCGCACTCCACCGCGCCGGAGCTGATCCGCAACTTCTGCATCATCGCGCACATCGACCACGGCAAGTCGACCCTCGCGGACCGCATGCTGCAGCTCACGGGCGTCGTCGAGCCGCGGGCCATGCGCGCGCAGTACCTCGACCGGATGGACATCGAGCGCGAGCGCGGCATCACGATCAAGTCGCAGGCAGTGCGCATGCCGTGGCAGGTGGGCGACGAGGCGTACGCGCTCAACATGATCGACACCCCGGGCCACGTCGACTTCACGTACGAGGTGTCGCGCTCGCTCGCCGCGTGCGAGGGCGCGATCCTGCTCGTCGACGCCGCGCAGGGCATCGAGGCCCAGACCCTCGCCAACCTCTACCTGGCGATGGAGAACGAGCTCGAGATCATCCCGGTGCTCAACAAGATCGACCTGCCCGCGGCGCAGCCGGAGAAGTACGCCGAGGAGCTGGCGAACCTCGTCGGCGGCGACCCGGCCGACGTGCTCAAGGTCAGCGGCAAGACCGGCGAGGGCGTCGAGGTGCTGCTCGACCGGATCGTCGAGCGCGTGCCCGCCCCGGTCGGCGACGCGGACGCCCCGGCGCGCGCGATGATCTTCGACTCGGTCTACGACACGTACCGCGGCGTCGTGACGTACGTGCGCGTCGTCGACGGCAACCTCAACCCGCGCGAGCGCATCCAGATGATGTCGACGCGCGCGACGCACGAGCTGCTCGAGATCGGGATCATCTCGCCCGAGCCCATCCCGACGAAGGGCCTCGGCGTCGGCGAGGTCGGCTACCTCATCACGGGCGTCAAGGACGTGCGGCAGTCCAAGGTCGGCGACACCGTCACGAACGCGGCCAAGCCCGCGGCCGAGGCGCTCGGCGGCTACAGCGACCCCAAGCCCATGGTCTTCTCGGGCCTGTACCCGATCGACGGGTCGGACTACCCGGCGCTGCGCGACGCGCTCGACAAGCTCAAGCTCAACGACGCCGCCCTCAACTACGAGCCGGAGACGTCAGTCGCGCTCGGCTTCGGGTTCCGCGTCGGCTTCCTCGGGCTGCTCCACCTGGAGATCGTCCGCGAGCGCCTCGAGCGCGAGTTCGACCTCGACCTCATCTCGACCGCGCCCAACGTGGTCTACGAGGTGACGCTCGAGGACCGCACGGAGGTCAAGGTGACGAACCCGTCCGAGTTCCCGGGCGGCAAGATCCGCGAGGTCCGCGAGCCGGTCGTGCGCGCGACGATCCTCACGCCGAGCGAGTTCGTCGGCACCGTCATGGGCCTGTGCAACGACCGCCGCGGCACGATGCTCGGGATGGACTACCTGTCCGAGGACCGCGTCGAGCTGCGGTACACGCTGCCGCTCGCCGAGATCGTCTTCGACTTCTTCGACCAGCTCAAGTCGCGCACGCGCGGGTACGCCTCGCTCGACTACGAGCCGGCGGGGGACCAGGCGGCCGACCTCGTCAAGGTCGACATCCTGCTCCAGGGCGAGCAGGTCGACGCGTTCTCCGCGATCGTGCACCGCGAGAAGGCGTACGACTACGGCGTGCTCATGACGGCCAAGCTCAAGGAGATCATCCCGCGCCAGCAGTTCGAGGTGCCGATCCAGGCGGCCGTCGGCGCCCGGGTCATCGCGCGCGAGACCGTGCGCGCCATGCGCAAGGACGTCCTGGCCAAGTGCTACGGCGGCGACATCTCCCGCAAGCGCAAGCTGCTCGAGAAGCAGAAGGAGGGCAAGAAGCGCATGAAGAACATCGGGTCCGTCGAGGTCCCGAAGGACGCCTTCATCGCGGCGCTGTCCTCCGACTCCTCGGGCGGCAAGGACGCCAAGGACAAGAAGAAGTAGTGCCCGCCCTCCCCGAGGGCGTGCCCGTCCCTCCCGACGGCGCGCTGCCCGACCGGGTCCGCGCCGTCGCCGACGGCGCCGCCCGGACGCGCGACGCCGCGCTCGGCGTCTACGTGCACGTGCCGTTCTGCTCGGTGCGGTGCGGGTACTGCGACTTCAACACGTACACCGCGGCCGAGCTCGGCGGCGGCGCGTCGCAGGTCGAGTACGCCGCGACGGCGCTGCGCGAGGTCGACCTGGCCGCGCGCGTGCTCGACGACGCCGGGCTGGCGCGGCCCGTGGAGACCGTCTTCTTCGGCGGCGGCACGCCGACGATGCTGCCCCCGGGCCACCTCGCGCGGATCCTGGGCGGCGTCCGCGACGCGTGGGGCCTGGCGCAGGGCGCGGAGGTGACGACCGAGGCCAACCCCGACTCGGTGACCCCCGCGTCGCTCGCCGCGCTCGCCGACGCGGGGTTCACGCGCGTGTCGTTCGGCATGCAGTCGGCCGTCCCGCACGTGCTCGCGACGCTCGAGCGCACGCACGACCCGGCGCGCGTGCCCGACGTCGTGCGCTGGGCGCGCGACGCCGGACTCGAGGTCTCGCTCGACCTCATCTACGGCACGCCGGGGGAGTCGCTCGACGACTGGCGCGCCTCGCTGGAGGCCGTCGTCGCCGCGGGCGTCGACCACGTCTCGGCGTACGCGCTCGTCGTCGAGCCGGGCACCAAGATGCACGCCCAGGTGCGCCGCGGGCTGCTCGCCCTGCCGGACGAGGACGACCAGGCGACCAAGTACGAGCTCGCCGACGAGTTCCTCGCCGCCGCCGGGCTCACCTGGTACGAGGTGTCGAACTGGGCGCGCGACGACGCGCGGGCGTGCCGGCACAACCTCGCGTACTGGCGCGGCCACGACTGGTGGGGCATCGGCCCGGGCGCGCACTCGTACGTCGGCGCGCCGGACGGCACGGGCGTGCGCTGGTGGAACGTCAAGCACCCCCGGCGCTACGCCGCGCTGCTCGCCGAGGGGCGGTCACCGGGCGCGGGCCGCGAGCTGCTCACGGCCGACGAGGCGCACCTCGAGCGCGTCATGCTCGGCGTGCGGCTGCGCGAGGGCCTCGACCTCGCGGTGCTCACCGACGCCGGGCGGCACGCGGTGGTTGGCCTCGTCGCGCGCGGGCTGCTCGACGGCGTCGCCGCCGTGCGCGGGCGCGCGGTGCTCACGCTGCGCGGCCGGCTCCTCGCCGACGCCGTCGTGCGCGAGCTCACGGCCTGAGCGCACCGCCCGCGTCAACGGACGAAGCGGATGTTGATCGGGTAGCGGTACGGCTCGAACCGGTTGACCGCGACCGCGGCGAGCACGCCGAACACGATCGAGCAGACCCATACGGCGGCCAGGATCACAAAGCCGATCAGCACCCAGACCAGGAGCCACCCGACCACGTAGGCGATGAGCAGCGTGATCTGGAAGTTGAGCGCCTCCTTGGCCTGGTCGCCCACGAAGCGGCTGCGGTCGCGGAAGACGAGCCAGACCACGAGCGGCGTGAGGAAGCCGAGCGTGCCGACGCTGAGGATCGCGAGCACGGGCGGGGCGAGGTGGGCGACGATCGCCCACGTGCGCTCGTCCTCGCGCGAGAGCGGCGCGGGGCCGACGGGCTGCGGCGGGTACGGCGGCTGGCCCGACGAGGGCGGCTGCTGAGGCGGGTCGGTCGGCACGCTCATCGGGGTCTCCAGCGTCGCGGGGCGGGCGTCGTCTCGAACCTATCTCCCCAGGTGCCCGCGCGTCATCATCCGGCGTGTCCCGGTGGCACGGGCGGTGCCCGACCGGAAGAGTGGAGGTGCCACCCACGCGAGACGAGGAGCGCATGAGCGAGAACACCGGCGGGGTCCCGCCCCGCGACCCTGAGGACCCCCACGCCCGCCGCCCTGCCGACGGGCACGACCCCTGGGAGGCGCCCGAGCCGCCCCAGGGCTCGCAGCCGCCGCCCGGCTCGCAGCCGCCGCCCGGCTCGCAGCCGCCGGCGTACGGCGCGTACCCGCCGCCGGCGGCGGGCTCGCAGCCGCCCGCGTACGGGCAGTACGCGCCCGAGGGCTGGGCGCCGCCCCCGGCCGGCCACGACCCCTACGGCGGGCCGGCCTACGGTCAGGCGCCCGACGCCGGCGCGGTCCGCGTCGGCACCGCGTTCTCGTGGGCATGGGCGAGCTTCGGCCGCAGCGCCGGGGCGTGGATCGGCGCCACGCTCGTCCTCGGGGCGATCGCGATGGCGGCCTCGTGGCTGCTCACGCCGTCGCTGCGCGACACGGTCACCAACCTCGGCGACCCAGCGGCGCTCGACGCCGTCGTCAATACGCCCGTGAGCACGACCGAGACGCTGCTGTCCGCGCTCGGCTCGCTCGTGAACACGGTGCTGTTCGCGCTGCTCGTCACCGGGGCCCTGGCCGCGACGCGCAAGGGCACCGCCTCGTTCGGCGACTTCTTCGCGCTGCGCAACCTGGCCGGCGTGCTCGTGTACGGCCTGATCACCGCGGCGATCAGCTTCGTGCTGTCGTTCCTGCCGTTCCTCGGCGGGGTGCTCCAGCTCGTCGTCTCGTTCTTCCTCGCCGCGGCGATCTTCTTCGTGATCGACAAGGAGCAGGACGCGATCACGGCGATCCGGTCGAGCGTCCGGCTGGTGTCGCGCAACCTCGGGACCGTCCTGATCACGGTGCTCCTCGCGGTCGTCGTGACGTTCGTCGGCGCGCTGCTGCTCGTCGTGGGCCTGCTCGTCGCGGTGCCGATCGCCGTGCTGCTCGGCGCGCACGTCTACCGGCGCCTCGTCGGCGAGCCGGTCGCGCCCGTCTGACGCAGGGCCGCCCGGCGGCTCAGGCGGTCACGAAGGCTCAGGCGGTCACGAAGTCGATGAGCTCCTCGACCCGGCCCAGCAGGGCCGGGTCGAGGTCGCGGTAGTCGCGCACCTGCCCGAGGATGCGCTGCCAGGCGCGCCCGACGTCCTCGGTCGTCGCCGCGGGCCACCCGAGCTCCCGCAGGATCCCGCGCTTCCACTCGGTGCCGCGCTCGATCGCCGGCCATGCGGACAGCCCGACGTGCTCGGCCTTGACCGCCTGCCACACGTCGACGTACGGGTGGCCGAGCACGAGCACGGTGCCCCGCGGCACCGTCCGCAGGGCGGCGTCGGCGAGCCGCTGCTCCTTGGAGCCCGGCACGAGGTGGTCGACGAGCACGCCCACGCGGCGCTCCGGCGTCGGGCCGAACTCGGCGAGGGCCTCGGCGAGGTTGTCGACGCCGTCGAGCATCTCGACGACGACGCCCTCCACGCGCAGGTCGTCGCCCCACACCTTCTCGACCAGCTCGGCGTCGTGCTTGCCCTCGACCCAGATGCGGCTGCCGCGCGCGACGCGCGCCCGCTGCCCGCGCACCGCGACGGACCCCGACGCCGTGCGGGCCGGGGCCGCCGGGGCGCGCGACGTCACCGGGGCGGTCAGCTCGACCGGCTGTCCGTCGACCCAGAACCCCGGCCCGAGCGGGAACGACCGCGTGCGGCCGCGCCGGTCCTCGAGCACGACGACGTGCATGCCGCCCGACTTCTCCACGCGCACGACCGCGCCCACCCAGCCGGTCTGCACCTCCTCGACCACGAGGCCCGGCTCCGCCGGCTGCGGCCGGGACACCGGCCGGCGGCGGTGGTGGGCCGAGCCGGTCGGCGCACCCGGGGACGCGAGGGACAGGACGTCGGAGCCGTAGCGGTCGTGCACGACGGCGAGCCTACGGTCGGGCGCCCACGGCCCGGCCGACCGACACGCGCCTCAGCGGAGCGCGCCGTGGGCGCAGCCAGCGGGACCACCGCGACTCGCGGGCACCCGGGGCGGACGTCGGGCCGGCATCCGCGCCGAGGGCGGCGAGCCGCGGGCGATCTCCTCCGACCGCTCGGCGACCTGGCGGCGCCGCTCGGCCGCGGCCGCGATCTCGGCCTCGTGCTGCCGGTGCACCACCGCGTACAGGTCGGGATGCATGGGGAACCTCCTGCTCGGCGGCTCGGGCCGGCAGGCCCTGAGGTACCTCAGGCGTGGTCGGAGCGCGCGCGGGCGAGCAGCTCGTGGTGGGAGACGCCCGCCACGGCCTCGGCGTCGGGCACCTCGTGCCACAGCTCGAGCGCGCGCTCCCCGTGCTCGGCGGCGGTCGAGGTGGCGCCCGTCGCCTCCGCCGCGGCCTGGGCCGTGACCGCCGACGCCAGCGCGCGGTCCGGCACGCGGGCGCGCCACCAGTGGTTAGCGACCTCCGCCAGCGTGCGGGCGGTCGCGGGCCGGGCCTCGTACGCCCGGGCGTAGGCGGCGTGGATGCGGGTCCGTTCCCCGGGCAGCAGCTCGCCGTACACGGCCTCCTGGACGAGCGCGTGCCGGAACGCGTACTCGGCCCCGGCGGCCACGAGCACGTGCGCCTCGACCGCGGCGCGCGCGGCGGCGTCGAGCGCGTCGGGATCGCCGACGGCGGCCGCCAGCACGTCGTGCGGCACGCTGACGCCGCCGGCCGCGACCGTGCGCAGGAACGTCCGGACGCCGGGGTCGAGCTGCTCGTAGCGCAGCAGCAGCACGTCGCGCAGCGACTCGGGCAGCGCCGTCCCGACGAAGCTCACGAGCTCCTCGACGTAGAACGGCACGCCCTCGCTGCGGTCCGCGATGCGCTCGACGTCGAGGGCGTCGAGCCCGCCGTCGCCGAGCGCGCGGGCGAGCTCGGCGACCTCCCCGGCCGAGAGCCGTGCGAGCTCGACCCGCGTGGCCAGGCGACTGCGCTCGAGCTCGGCGAGGAGGGGGCGCAACGGGTGGCCGCGGCCGACGTCGTCCGAGCGGTAGCTCAGCACGACCAGCACCCGGGCGTCACCGGGCAGCCGCGCGAGCCGTGCGACGGCGGCACGCGTGGCGCCGTCCGCCCAGTGGAGGTCCTCGACCACGACGACGACCGGCCGGCTCGCCGCGACGGAGGCGACGAGGTCGGCGAGGACGTCGGGCAGCCGGTCCAGCGCCGCGCCGGGACGCATCTCGACGAGCCCGGGGACCACGGCTCCGAGCACGTCCGCACCGGCGCCGGCCGCGGCGAGGACCTCGTCGCGCCCGAGCTCGCGCACCAGGGCCAGGACGATGGCGGCGACGGCCGCGTGGGGGAGCGGACCCGACCCGGAGTCAACGCAGCGGCCGACGACGGCGGCCGCCTCCGGGCCGACGCGCGAGACCAGCTCATCGAGCAGGAGCGTCTTGCCGATGCGGGCCTCGCCGGCGACCACGACCGTCCGCGTCGACCCCCGGCGGGCCTCGGCCAGCGCCGCCTGCAGCGCCTCGAGCTCGTAGGAGCGTCCGACGAGCAGTGCGGTCGGTGCGAGCATGCCTCCATCGTGTCAGCCGGGGGCGACCCGGGGACGGTTGCGGCGGTCATGCCGGGCGACGCCGGCCGCGCCACGGCGCGCCGAGGCGGCGACGCAGCGCGGCCGGGGCGATGGCCCGGGCCCACCGTCGCGCGCCGCCCGAGCGCGCGGGGCGTTCGAGATCGGCGCGCTCGGCGGCCCGGCGCCGCAGCTCGACGTCGCGCGCGACCTCGGCCTCGCGCAGCCGGTAGGTCTCGTAGTGGAGGGTGGCGTCCAGGTTCGTGCTCATGACCCCACCCTCCGCGCCTGAGGTAGGCCCGCGGATCGGGCAGATGCGCAGACTTCGCGCCTCGGGGTGCCTCAGAGGCGAGCGACGGGCCGGTGGTTCGCCCCGGGCGAAGGGCCACGGGCGGCGCTCCCGCGTAGAATGGCACTCGGTAGGTTCGAGTGCTAATCACGCACGCCGGGAGGGGAGGACCGTGAGCGAGGAACGCCGGCTCGAGGTGTTGCGGGCGATCGTCGAGGACTACGTCCAGACGCGTGAGCCCGTCGGGTCCCGCGTGCTCACGGAGCGCCACGGGCTCGGCGTGTCGCCCGCGACCATCCGCAACGACATGGCCGCGCTCGAGGAGGCCGGGTACATCGCCCAGCCGCACACCTCGGCGGGCCGCGTCCCGACCGACAAGGGCTATCGGCTGTTCGTCGACCGCCTGGCCGAGGTGCGCCCCCTGTCGGTCGCGCAGAAGCGCGCGATCGAGACGTTCCTGTCCGAGGCGGTCGACCTCGACGACGTCCTGGCGCGCGCCGGGCGGCTCATCGCGCAGCTCACGGGCCAGGTGGCGGTCGTCCAGTACCCGTCGCTGCGGCTCTCGGGCCTGCGCCACCTCGAGCTCGTGCCGCTCGGCGACCGCCGGCTGCTCGTCGTCGTCATCACCGACACCGGCCGTGTCGAGCAGCGGTTCCTCGACGCCGGGCACGAGCCCGGCGTCCCGGCCGACGGGCTCGACCTCGACGAGGCCACGCTCGGGGAGCTGCGAGCGCGGCTCAACGCCGCCGCGGCCGGCAAGCGGCTCTCGCAGCTGGCGGCCGCGTTCGCGCGGGTCGTCGACTCGGTCGAGCCCGCGCTGCGCCCGGTGGTGCAGGGCGTGGCGGACCTCATCGTGGAGACGCTCGGCCAGGAGAGCGAGGAGCGTATCGTGCTGTCCGGCACGGCGAACCTCGCGCGCGCCGAGATGCGGTTCGAGCAGGGCCTGAGCCCCGTCCTCGAGGCGCTCGAGGAGCAGGTCGTGCTGCTCGGGCTGCTGACCGAGATGGCCGCCGACGGCGTGGCCGTGCGCATCGGGCACGAGAACCGGCTCGACGGCCTCGCCGAGACGTCGGTCGTCGCGTCCGGGTACGGCACCGACGGCGACACGGTCGCGATCCTCGGCTCCGTCGGCCCGACCCGCATGGACTACCCCGGCACGATCGCCGCGGTGCGTGCCGTCGCCCGCTACCTGTCCCGCGTCCTGCCGAGCTGAGCGCCCGCCGCCCGACGGACCACCCCGACCTCGACTCCGCGCAGAGAGAGACCTGTGACCGACTACTACGCGATCCTCGGCGTCCCGCGCGACGCCACGCCCGAGCAGATCAAGAAGGCCTACCGCCGCCTGGCCCGCGAGCTCCACCCCGACGTCGCCGGCGCGGACGGCGAGGAGCGGTTCAAGGACGTCGCGCGCGCGTACGAGGTGCTCTCGAACCCCGAGAAGCGCCAGCAGTACGACATGGGGGTGGACCCGACCGCGCCCGGTGGTGGCGCCGGCGGCGGGTTCGGCAACGGCTTCGGCTTCCAGGACATCTTCGAGACGTTCTTCGGCGGGGGCGCGGCGCAGTCCGGCCCGGTCCCGCGCGCCCGCCGCGGCCAGGACGCGCTCGTGCGGCTCGACATCGACCTCGCCGAGGCCGCGTTCGGCACCAAGCGCGAGCTCCAGGTCGACACCGCCGTCGTGTGCGGGACGTGCGGCGGCAACGGCTGCCGGCCGGGCACGTCGGTGCGCACGTGCGAGGTGTGCCACGGCCGCGGCAACGTCCAGCGCGTCGCGCGCTCGTTCCTCGGCCAGGTCATGACGACGTCGCCCTGCCCGGACTGCCAGGGCTTCGGCACGATCATCCCCGAGCCGTGCGCCGACTGCTCGGGCGAGGGCCGCGTGCGCTCGCGCCGCACCATCACGGTCAACGTGCCCGCGGGCGTCGACACCGGCACCCGGATCAAGCTCACCGCGCAGGGCGAGGTCGGCCCGGGCGGCGGCCCGGCCGGCGACCTGTACGTCGAGATCCGCGAGCGCCCGCACGAGGTCTTCGTGCGCCGCGGAGACGACCTGCACTGCACGCTGCCCGTGCCCATGACGGCCGCCGCGCTCGGCACGGTGCTCGAGCTCGAGACGCTCGACGGGCCGCAGGAGATCGACCTGCGCCCCGGCACGCAGCCCGGTCAGGTCGTCACGCTCAAGGGCCTCGGCGTGGGACACCTGCACGCGGGCGGCCGTGGCGACCTCAACGTCCACATCGAGGTCCAGGTCCCCACGGGCCTCGACGAGGAGCAGACCGAGCTGCTGCGCGCGCTCGCGAAGCTGCGCGGCGAGGAGCGGCCCGACCCGCGCCTCGCCGCCGCGCACCCGGGCGTGTTCTCCCGGCTGCGGGACAAGCTGAGCGGCCGCTGACGTGAGCGCGCCGGTCTTCCTCGCCGAGGGCGGCGGGCTCGCCGACGTCGCGCCGGGCGACGCGTACCTGCTCGACGGGACCGAGGGGCGGCACGCCGGCGTCGTGCAGCGGCGCGGCCCGGGCGAGCGGCTCGACGTCGTCGACGGCGCGGGCGTGCGGCTGCGCTGCGTCGTCGAGCAGGTCACCGGCGACGGCGTGCAGCTGCGCGTCGCGGAGGTGGTGCGCGAGCCGGCGCCCGGCGTCGTGCTCACGCTCGTCCAGGCGCTCGCCAAGGGTGACCGCGACGAGCTCGCCGTCGAGGCCGCGGTCGAGGTCGGCGTGGACGCCGTGGTGCCGTGGCAGGCCGAGCGGTCGATCGTCGTGTGGCGCGGGCCGCGGGCGGCCAAGTCGCACGCCCGCTGGGTCGCGACGGTGCGCGCCGCGGTCAAGCAGGCGCGGCGCGCGTGGGTGCCGCCGGTCGCCGAGCCCGTCACGACCAAGCAGCTCGCCGTCCGGACGCGCGACGTCGTCGCGGCCGGGGGAGCCGTCGTCGTGCTGCACGAGGAGGCGCAGACGCCGCTGGGCGCGGTCGTCCTGCCAGGCGTGGTCGACAGGGACGCCGGCGGCGACGCGGGAGCGGCGCCCGAGCTGCTCGTCGTCGTCGGGCCCGAGGGAGGCATCTCCGACGCCGAGCTCGCGCTGTTGATCGACGCCGGCGCCGTCGCCGCCCGGCTCGGCCCGCACGTGCTGCGCACGTCGACCGCCGGACCCGTCGCGGTCGCGCTGCTCAGCGAGCGGCTCGGCCGCTGGGCGTGAGCGCGGGCCGATCGGTAGCGTGGCGCCCATGAACTCCGAGCAGGACGACTGCCTCTTCTGCAAGATCGTCGCCGGACAGCTCCCGGCCGACGTCGTGGCGCGCTCGGAGCGCGTCATCGCCTTCCGCGACATCGACCCGCAGGCCCCGGTGCACGTGCTCGTGGTGCCGAAGGAGCACCACGGCGACGTGTCGGTCCTCGCGGCCGCGGACCCGCAGCTGCTCGCCGAGGTCGTGGAGGTCGCCGACCAGGTCGCGCACGACCTGGCCGACGGCCAGTACCGGTTCATCTTCAACAGCGGCCCGCGTGCGGGGCAGAGCGTGTTCCACGTGCACGGTCACGTCATCGCGGGCAAGCAGCTCGGCTGGTCGCCCGCCTGAGCCGCGGCGTGCGGTGCGCCGACGGCGAATCCGCGTGCCGTGCGCGGGACCTGCTCGATAGACTCGGACCCAGGCCCCACCGGCCCTCGCCCGTCATCCGAAGGAGTGCATCGGCGCCAGCCGGCCCATGACATCCACACCCAGCACGCGCTCCACCGAGCGTTCGACAGAGCACCGCATCGTGGTGCCGCCGCACGTGCCCATGGTCGCCCTGCTCGGCAGCCGGGACTCCGTGCTGCGGGCCGTCGAGGACGGGTTCCCCGGCGTGGACGTCCACGCACGCGGCAACGAGATCGTCGTGAGCGGGCCGGCGGGCGACGTCGCCCTCGTGTCCCGGCTGCTCGACGAGCTCGTCGAGGTCGTCGAGTCGGGCACGCAGCTCACGCCCGACGTCGTGACCCGGTCGGTCAAGATGCTCACCGCGGCGTCCGCGCAGCGTCCCGCCGAGGTGCTGACCTTCAACATCCTGTCCAACCGCGGGCGCACCATCCGGCCGAAGACGGTCGGCCAGAAGCGCTACGTCGACGCGATCGACGCCAACACCATCACGTTCGGCATCGGCCCCGCAGGGACGGGCAAGACGTACCTCGCCATGGCCAAGGCCGTGCAGGCGCTGCAGTCCAAGCAGGTCAACCGGATCATCCTCACGCGCCCGGCCGTCGAGGCCGGCGAGAAGCTCGGCTACCTGCCGGGCTCGCTCACCGAGAAGATCGACCCGTACCTGCGCCCGCTGTACGACGCGCTGCACGACATGATGGACCCCGACGCGATCCCCAAGCTCATCGAGGCGGGGACGATCGAGGTCGCGCCCCTGGCGTTCATGCGCGGCCGCTCGCTCAACGACTCGTTCATCATCCTCGACGAGGCGCAGAACACCTCGACCGAGCAGATGAAGATGTTCCTCACGCGCCTCGGCTTCGGCTCCAAGATGGTCATCACGGGCGACGCGACGCAGGTCGACCTGCCGGGCGGCACGACGTCGGGCCTGCGCGTCGTCGAGGACATCCTCATGGGCGTCGACGACGTCGAGTTCTGCCGCCTGACGTCGTCCGACGTCGTGCGCCACCGGCTCGTGAGCGACATCATCGACGCGTACGCGCGGTGGGACGTCGCCCGCCCGCAGGACGGCCGCGACCGGCAGGACCGCCGCGGCCAGGGCCGCCGCGACCGGGAGGCGCGCGGGTGAGCATCGAGGTCAACAACGAGACCGGGTTCGACGTCGACGAGGCGGAGTTCGCGGCGCTCGCCCGCTTCGTGCTCGACACGCTGCACGTGCACCCGCAGAGCGAGCTGTCGATCCTCTTCGTCGACACCCAGGCCATGAGCGAGCTGCACCAGCAGTGGATGGACGAGCCCGGGCCCACCGACGTGCTGTCCTTCCCCATGGACGAGCTGCGCCCCGGCCGCGACGGCGAGGTCACCCCGCCCGGCACGCTCGGCGACGTCGTGCTTTGCCCGGAGGTCGCGGTCGAGCAGGCCAAGGTCGCCGGCCACTCGACCGTCGAGGAGCTCCTGCTGCTCACCACGCACGGCATCCTGCACCTCCTCGGCTACGACCACGCCGAGCCGGAGGAGGAGAAGGAGATGTTCGGCCTGCAGCGCAAGCTGCTGCTCACGTTCCTCGCCGGGCGATGAACGTCCCCGACCCGCTGCTCGCCCTCGTCGCGCTCGTCTGCCTGGCCCTGGCCGGGATGCTGTCCGCCGGCGAGGCCGCCGTCCTGCGCGTGACGCGGGCCTCGCTCGCCGACGCGCGCGCCGAGGCCGAGGCCGACGACGACCGTCCCGAGCAGGCGCGCGTCGCGCGCGTGCGGCGCGTGCGACGCGCCCAGGCGCTCGCGGTCGACCCGACGGCCGCCGTCGCGTCGTTCGCGCTCGTGCGCGTGTTCGCGCAGACCGTCGCGCTCGCCGCGGCGACGCTGCTGCTCGCCGACTGGTTCGACGAGTGGTGGCGCGTCCTCGCCGCGGCCGCCGTGGTCGGGCTCGTCGCGGGCATCGTCTTCGTGCGGCTCAGCCCGCGCGCGCTCGGCTTCCGTAGCCCGGTGCGCGTCCTGCTCTCGCTCGCCGGCCCGCTCACCGCCGTGCACAGGCTCGCCGCGTGGCTCACCCGCCGCTCGGCCGCGCGCGCCCCCGACGCCACGGCGTCGGAGGAGGAGCTGCGCGCGATGGCGGACCGGGTGCGCGAGAACGAGGCCATCGAGGCCGAGGACCGCGAGCTCATCCGGTCCGTGTTCGAGCTCGGCGGCACCCTCGCGCGCGAGGTCATGGTGCCCCGCACGGACATGGTCACGGCCGACGCCGCGACACCGCTGCGCAAGGTCATGCGGCTCTTCCTCAAGTCGGGCTACTCGCGCGTGCCCGTCGTCGGGGCGTCGGTCGACGACCTGCTCGGCGTCGCCTACCTCAAGGACGTCGCCCGCGTGCTCGAGAACGACCCGGACGCCGGCGACAGGCCGGTGTCCGAGGTCGCGCGCCCGCCGGTGTTCGTGCCCGAGTCGAAGCCGGTCGACGACCTGCTGCGCCAGATGCAGGCCTCGCGGTCGCACATCGCCATCGTCGTCGACGAGTACGGCGGCACGGCCGGGCTGGTCACGGTCGAGGACGTCATCGAGGAGCTCGTCGGGGAGCTCACCGACGAGCACGACGTCGTCCAGGTCGCCGAGCCGGAGGCCCTCGGCGACGGCACGTTCCGCGTGCCGGCGCGGATGCCGGTCGACGAGCTCGGCGAGCTCTTCGACCTGCGCCTCGACGACGACGACGTCGACACCGCGGGCGGGCTCCTCGCCAAGGCGATCGGCAAGGTGCCGCTCGTCGGCTCGACCGCCGACGTGGGCGGCCTGCGCCTCGTCGGCGAGCGCGTCGAGGGCCGCCGCAAGCAGCTCGCCACGATCCTCGTCAGCAGGACCGCCACCGAAGCAGCGGACGACGCCGTCGTGCCGCCGGACCAGAGGGAACACGCATGAGCACCACCGACAGCCCCGACGCACCCGTCCACCGCTCCGGCTTCGCCTGCCTCGTCGGGCGCCCGAACGTCGGCAAGTCGACGCTGACCAACGCCCTGGTGGGGGAGAAGGTCGCCATCATGTCGGCGCGCCCGCAGACGACGCGGCACACCATCCGCGGGATCGTGCACCGCGAGGACGCGCAGCTGGTGCTCGTGGACACGCCCGGGCTGCACCGCCCGCGCACGCTGCTGGGCGAGCGGCTCAACGAGCTGGTCAAGGAGACGCTCGGCGAGGTCGACGTCGTCGCGTTCTGCCTGCCGGCCGACCAGAAGATCGGCCCGGGCGACCGGTTCATCATGAACCAGCTCGCGCCCCTCATGGAGGGTCGGCGAGCGGTGCCGGTGGTCGCCGTCGTGACGAAGGCGGACCTGGTGGACCGGGGACGCCTCGCCGAGCACCTCATCGCCGTCGACCAGCTCGCGCGGTCGGTCGACCGCGACTTCTCGGCGATCGTCCCGGTCTCGGCCCGCGACGGCTACCAGGTCGACGAGCTGACCGAGGTCCTCGTCGCGCACCTGCCCGAGGGGCCCGATCTCTACCCGGGCGGCGAGCTCACCGACGAGCCGGAGCAGGTCATGGTCGCCGAGCTCGTGCGCGAAGCGGCGCTCGAGGGCGTGCGCGACGAGCTGCCGCACTCGCTCGCCGTCGTCGTCGAGGAGATCGTCGAGCGTGAGGGCACGGGCGAGCCGTCCGCGGGCCGCCCGCCCATGCTGGACGTGCGGGTCAACCTCTTCGTCGAGCGCGAGTCCCAGAAGGCGATCGTCATCGGCCGCGGCGGCTCACGCCTGCGCGAGGTCGGCACGACGGCGCGGCGCGGCATCGAGCGGCTGCTCGGCACGCGCGTGTACCTCGACCTGCACGTCAAGGTCGCCAAGGACTGGCAGCGCGACCCGAAGCAGCTGCAGCGGCTCGGGTTCTGAGCGCCGGTAGCATCCCTCCGTGGTCTTCCGGACGATTGCGACCAGCGCCGCGCTGCTGGTCTCGCTCGCGGTGGTGGGAGCCGTCGCGGGTCCCCAGTGGAACCCGGTCCCCGTGGCGGACCACCTGCAGCCCGCGACGTCGGACACCGCGATCCGCGGGGTCGACGCCGGGCGTGCCGCCGAGATCGGGTCCGTGGGCGAGCACGAGGTGCGGGAGACCGTCCTGACGGTGCCGCTCGACGGCACCGAGGTGGACGCGCTGCTGCGCCAGCCGCTCGACGACCGCGGCGATCCGCTCCCCGGGACGCCCGGGGTCGTGTTCGTCCACGGGGCGGGCACCGGGCGGTTCGCCGAGGCGTTCACCGACATCGCGAGCGCGCTCGCGAGCGCGGGCGTCACGACGCTCGTCCCCGACAAGCGCCTCGACACCTACTCCACGCGCGAGCGGGACTACGTCGCCATGGCCGCGGACTACGCCCGCTCCGTCGACGTCCTGCGCGCCGTCGAGGGGGTCGACCCGGCGCGTGTCGGCGTGTACGGGGAGTCGGAGGGCACGTGGATCGTGCCCGTCATGCAGGCCGAGGACCCGCGGGTCGCGTTCACGATCCTCGTCTCGGCCCCCGTCGTCCCCCCGCGCGAGCAGGCCGCGTTCGCGGTCGACAACTACCTGCGCAACACCGGCGTGCCCGAGCAGGTCTTCCGCGCGATCCCGCGCGCCGTCGGAATGCAGCTGCCCGGCGGCGGCTTCGACTACGTCGACTTCGACGTGCGCCCCTGGCTCGAGCGGCAGACCGCGCCCGTCCTCGTCGTCTACGGCACCGCGGACCCCTCGATGCCGGTCGAGCAGGGCGCGCGCCGGATCATCGCGGACACCGCCGTGCGCGGCGACGACGCGCCCGTGACGGTCCGGTACTACGCGGGCGCCAACCACGGGATCAAGGTCAGCGACGAGACCGCGGACGGCGTCCGGGTGCAGCGGCTGCACCCCGACTTCGCCGACGACGTCGCCACGTGGGTCCAGGGTCTGCCCGGCACGGCGACCGCACCGCCGCGCATCGCGGGCGACACGCCGAACCAGCTCTACCTCGCCGGACCGGTCCCGCAGCCGCGGTGGTGGGGCAACGGCGACATCGTGCTCGGTGCCGTGGCCGCCGGCGCGGGGCTCATCGTGCTCGGCCCGCTCGTGTGGGCCGCGCACGCGCTCGTGCGCCGGGCCGTGATGCGGCGGTCGGCCGCGCCCGCGCCGCGGCTCGCGCCCGGCCTGCGCCGCGCGCTGCTCGTCCTCGGGGCGGGCTCGGCCGCGACGACGGTCGCGCTCGTCGTCTACCTGCTGACCGTGGCGCGCCTCGCGCTCGACTACCAGCGCGACGACCTCGTGGTGCAGGGCGGCTGGGTCGGCGTGCGCCTGCTCGGCGTGGTCACCGCCGTCGCGGGCGCCGTCGTCGTGCTGCGCGTGATCGACGCACGTGCGGCGCGCCGGGCGGCGCGGGCACCGGCGATCGCGTCGGTCGTGGCGGCCGGCGGCGACGTGCCCGACGCCGTCGCCCGCCGCGCCGCGTTCGGGGTGGCGCGCGGGTGGCCCGCGCACCTGACGTTCTGGTGCGTGGTCGTCGGGGCGGTGATCCTCCTCCTCATGCTCGCGTACTGGGGCGTGTACCAGCTGGGCATCTGACGGGGTGTGACGAACGCGGGAGCACCCCGCCCGACGTACGGTGGCGGGATCGGGTAGAAACGATGCGGGCCGTCCGGCCCACCCGACCTTCAGGAGGCAGCACGATGAACGACGCCGCACCGACCGTCCCACGGGACCGCGCACCGTTCGCGGGCGTGGCCGCGCGCGACGTCGTGCGGGACGTCCTCGCGGTCATGGCGCTCCTCGTCGCGCTCCCCCTGCCGTGGGACGCCGCGCACCGCGGGACCGACCGGCTCGAGGTCGTGCTCGCCACGTTCCTCGCGCTCGCGACGCTCGCCGCCCCGTACGCGCTGCGGAGCGGGATGCTGCCCGCGACGTGGGAGCGGTTCACGACCGCGCGCGCCCGCGTCCTCGGCTGCGCGCCGTACGCGGTCGTCGTCGCCGTCTACCTCGTGCTCGACCTCGTGCGCCCGGGCGACGACTCCGGCGGCGTGGGCGCCGGGCTCGCGCTCGGGCTCGCCGGCGTGGCGCTCGGCGCCGCGCCGCGCTGGCCGCACGCGCTCACCGCGGCCACGGCCGTGGTCGGCGGGCTGTCGCTCGCCTCGCCGCTGCTCTCCGCGGTCGACGGCGCCGCCGGCGCCACGGTCATCGGGTCGGTGCTCAACCTCGTCCTCGTCGCGGGCGTGCTGTGGCTCACGGCGGTCGCGCTGCTGCGCGGTGACCTCGTCGGTGGCCTCGTGCTGCTCGGCGTGGGGGCGGCGGTCGCGCTCGAGCTCGCGACGCTCGGCGGCGGGTCCGAGCGTCCGTGGCTCGAGAGCGCGCACGCCGAGCGCATCGGCCTCGTCCTGCTGCCCGTCGTCGCCGCGTTCGCCGTGCCGCGCGTGCTCGACGCCGCTCGCCCCGCGTTCGCGCGACCCGAGGGGAACGCCGGGCTGTGGGTCGCCGTGGCCGTGCGCCTGCTCGACCTCGTGATCCTCGTCGCGGCGTTCGTCGCGCTCGTCGCGCTGGTGCGCATCGTCGCCGACGGCATGCGCACGGTCGCCGAGGGCGTGGCCGTCAACCTCGTCCTGCGCATCGTCGTCGGCGTCCTCATGGCGCTCGTGGCCGTCCTGGCGCGACGCGCGCTCGTGCGCGACCCGCGCGGCGGCCACACCACCGCCGTCGGGGCGGCGTGCGTGCTCGTGGTGCTGGGCCTCGTCATCGTCGTTGCCCGCTCCGGCGTGGGCACGCGGTCGAACGTCGAGGAGCTGCTCGTCACGTTCGGGCTGCCCGCGATGGTCCTGGCCGTGCTGCTCGTGCCGCCGTCGGTGCGCGAGCTCGTGAGCGCCGGCGCGGCCCCGGTGTCGGGCGAGCGGCGCGTGACCGCGGCCGCTGCCGCCGTGGGCGCCGACGGCTCGGCGGCGTCCGCACCCTCCGCGCAGGGCGAGCAGCCCGCCGCGTGGCACGCGCAGGGCCCGTCCGGCCCGGACACCGCACCCGCGTCGGCCTGGCGCGGCGCGTGGGCGCCCGCCGACGAGACGCAGTCGCTGCCGCCGGTCGGGGCGGTCCAGGAGGCGCCCGCCGAGCGGACGCAGGCCATGCCGCCCGTGAGCGGTCCGTATCCGCAGGCACACCACGAGCAGCCGTACGAGCCCCAACCGTACGAGCCGCAGCCGGGCTACGGTGCGTGGCCGGGCTACGAGCCGGAGCCGGGGTACCCGCAGGCCGGCGGCCGCGACCGCGAGCCGGGCCCCGCCGTCGGGCAGGACGCCGACGCGACCCAGGCCCTGCCGCCCGTGGCCGACGTCCCGGGCTCCCGGTGGACGGCCGCCCAGGCGCTCGACCCGACGACGCCGCTCGCCGACCTCGCGCTCATCGTGCAGGAGGCGCCGCACCTGCGCCCGCACGTCGCGGCCAACCCGTCGACGTACCCCGCGCTGCTCGACTGGCTCGGCGCGCTCGGCGACCCCGCCGTCGACGCCGCGCTGCGCTCCCGCCGCTGACGCCGAGGCAGGGCGAGGCGCGCTCCGTCGCGGGGCGTGGACGGGCAGGGTGACGTGCGGCACACAGGGTGTACGGTGTGTCTGTGCACAGCACGGTGATCCTTCTCCTTCGCTGCCGCGGCGAGGCCTGATCCGAGGCCGGTTCCTCGCCGCGGTGGACACTGGTGCGCCGGCCGACACCGAGCCCCACCCGAAGGACGACCCGATGCAGAACCAGGTACCCCCTGCGACGACCCCTGCCCCGACCGGCATCGCGGCCACGAACCCGCAGCGCCCGTCCGGGATGCCCTACCACCGCTACGTGCCGTTCCACGAGCAGATCACCGTCGACCTGCCCGACCGCACGTGGCCCGACAAGCGGATCACGAAGGCGCCGCGCTGGTGCGCGGTCGACCTCCGCGACGGCAACCAGGCCCTCATCGAGCCGATGAACGCCGAGCGCAAGCTGCGGATGTTCGAGCTGCTCGTGCAGATGGGCTACAAGGAGATCGAGGTCGGCTTCCCGTCGGCCTCCCAGACGGACTTCGACTTCGTCCGGCTGCTCATCGAGTCGGGCCGGATCCCCGACGACGTGGTCATCCAGGTCCTGACGCAGTGCCGCGACCACCTCATCGAGCGCACGTACGACGCGATCCGCGGCGCCAAGCAGGCGATCGTGCACATCTACAACTCGACGTCGATCCTCCAGCGCGAGGTCGTGTTCCGCAGCGACATGGACGGCATCGTCGACATCGCCGTGCAGGCCGCGCGCCTGTGCCGCAAGCTCGAGGAGACCGTCCCCGAGACGACCGTGTACTACGAGTACTCGCCCGAGTCGTACACCGGCACGGAGCTCGAGTTCGCCGCGCGCATCTGCAACGAGGTGCTCGAGGTGCTGGAGCCGACGGCGGAGCGCCCGGTCATCGTCAACCTGCCGGCCACGGTCGAGATGGCGACGCCCAACGTGTACGCCGACTCGATCGAGTGGATGAACCGCCACCTGGCGTACCGCGAGCACGTCGTGCTGTCGCTGCACCCGCACAACGACCGGGGCACCGCGGTCGCCGCGGCCGAGCTCGGCTACCAGGCCGGTGCCGACCGCATCGAGGGCTGCCTGTTCGGCAACGGCGAGCGCACGGGCAACGTCGACCTGGTGACGCTCGGGATGAACCTGTTCAGCCAGGGCATCGACCCGCAGATCGACTTCACCGTCGGCGGCGGCATCGACCAGATCCGGCGCACGGTCGAGTACTGCAACCAGCTGCCCGTGCACGAGCGGCACCCGTACGTGGGCGACCTCGTCTTCACCGCGTTCTCGGGCTCGCACCAGGACGCGATCAAGAAGGGCTTCGAGCACATGGAGGCCCGCGCCCAGCGTGAGGCCAAGCCGGTCGACGAGCTGACCTGGGCCGTGCCGTACCTGCCGATCGACCCCAAGGACGTGGGCCGCACCTACGAGGCCGTCATCCGCGTCAACAGCCAGTCCGGCAAGGGCGGCGTGTCGTACCTGCTCAAGACCGAGCACAGCCTGGACCTGCCGCGCCGCCTGCAGATCGAGTTCTCCGGCGTGGTGCAGCGCCACACCGACGCGCAGGGCACCGAGGTCACGGGCGCGGACATCTGGCGGATGTTCACCGACGAGTACCTGCCGGTCGAGCCGGGCAACCCGGCCGGGCTCGAGCCGTGGGGCCGCCTGCGCCTGCGCGAGACGCGCACCACGGCGGCCGAGGACGGCACGACGACGCTGTCGGTCGACGTGGTGGACCGCGGCGAGGAGCACACGCTCACGGGCCAGGGCAACGGTCCGGTCGCGGCGTTCGTCGACGCGATCCGCCACGTGGGCATCGACGTCCAGGTCCTCGACTACGCCGAGCACGCGCTGAGCGAGGGCGGGGACGCGACGGCGGCCGCCTATGTCGAGTGCGCCGTCGGCGACCAGGTGCTCTGGGGCGTGGGGATCGACCCGTCGATCACCACCGCGTCGCTGCGTGCCATCGTCTCGGCGGTCAACCGCGCCGCACGCGCCTGACGCCTTCCGCTCTCCTCTCGCGAGTTGTCAGGGCCAGGCCCGGGTATACCCAGGCCTGGTCCTGACAACGTCCGGCGCCCCGGAGTTGTCAGGCTCACGCCGTGGAATACCCGGGCGTGAGCCTGACAACTCGCGGGGGGAGGAGAGAGCGGCTGCGCCGCGGTGTCGGTCGGACCTGGGACAATGGGCGGGTGCCCCTGTACCGAGACGACGCGATCGTCCTGCGCACCCAGAAGCTGGGCGAGGCGGACCGCATCGTCACGTTCCTCACGCGCGAGCACGGCAAGGTCCGGGCCGTCGGCCGGGGCGTGCGCCGCACGTCGTCGCGCTTCGGGGCGCGTCTCGAGCCGTTCATGGCCGTGGACGTGCAGCTGCACACGGGCCGCAACCTCGACACGGTGACGCAGGTCGAGACGGTCGGCCCGTACGCGGGCGCGATCTGCGCCGACTACGGGCTCTACACGGCGGGCGCCGCGATGCTCGAGGCGGCCGACCGCCTCGTGGCGGCCGAGCACGAGCCCGCCGTCCAGCAGTACTGGCTGCTCGCGGGCGGCGTGCGGGCGCTCGCCGAGCGGGCGCACTCGCCGGGCCTCGTGCTCGACTCCTACCTGCTGCGCGCGCTCGCCGTCGCCGGCTGGGCGCCGTCGTTCACGGACTGCGCCCGGTGCGCGGAGCCGGGCCCGCATCGCAACTTCTCCGTCGCGCAGGGCGGTGCGGTGTGCGGCCGCTGCCGCCCGCCGGGTTCGACGTCGCCCGCCCCGGAGACTTTCGAGCTGCTCGCCGCCCTGCTCGTGGGCGACTGGGAGGTCGCCGACGGGTCGGAGGCGCGCCACCGCCGGGAGGCCTCGGGGCTCGTCGCGGCGTACTCGCAGTACTACCTCGAGCGCACGCTGCGCTCCCTGCGGATGATCGAGAGAGAGGCCTGATGCCGCCCCGCACCTACGCCGAGCCGTACCCTCACCCATCGGGCGCGACGCCGCCGGACATCCCCGCCGAGTTCGTGCCGAACCACGTCGCGATCGTCATGGACGGCAACGGCCGGTGGGCCAACGCGCGCGGCCTGCCGCGCGTCGAGGGGCACAAGCAGGGGGAGAAGTCGCTGCTCGACGTCGTCGCGGGCGCCGTGCAGATCGGCGTCAAGCACGTCTCGGCGTACGCCTTCAGCACCGAGAACTGGAAGCGGTCGCCCGACGAGGTGCGCTTCCTCATGAACTTCAACCGCGACGTCATCCGGCGCCGCCGTGACGAGATGGCCTCGTGGGGCGTGCGCATCCGCTGGGCGGGGCGCAAGCCGCGCCTGTGGGGATCGGTCGTCAAGGAGCTGCAGATCGCCGAGGAGATGACGCGCGACAACGACCGCTGCACCCTCACGATGTGCGTCAACTACGGCGGGCGGGCCGAGCTCGCCGACGCCGCGGCGGCCATCGCGCGCGACGCCGTCGCGGGCCGGCTCAACCCCGAGCGGATCACCGAGAAGACGATCCAGCGCTACCTCGACGAGCCCGACCTGCCCGACGTCGACCTGTTCCTGCGCTCCTCGGGCGAGCAGCGCACGTCGAACTTCATGATCTGGCAGGCCGCG
Organism: Isoptericola variabilis 225; assembly: GCF_000215105.1. Lineage (GTDB taxonomy): Bacteria > Actinomycetota > Actinomycetes > Actinomycetales > Cellulomonadaceae > Isoptericola > Isoptericola variabilis_A. The sequence continues at coordinate 2,121,609 of NC_015588.1, read as the reverse complement.
TACGCGGAGATGGTGTTCCTGCCGGAGCCGTGGCCCGACGTCGACCGCCGGCACCTGTGGCGCGCCGTCGAGGAGTACGCGCGACGCGACCGTCGCTACGGCGGCGCGGTCGACGGCGTCGCGCGCTCGTCCGAGAACGCGAGATAGCGATCCGTCGTCGAGGTAGCGACCCGCCGTCACGGCGGGTCGCTACCTCGACGACGGATCGCTATCTCGCGTCAGAGGGAGGTCAGCCGAGGACCTCGGCCAGCGAGTCGACGAGCGCCGGCATGCCGTCGGGCCACGTCACCGACAGGGCCGTGGGCGGCGAGACGGCAGACACCGGCACCTGGCCGACCTGCTGGACGACCTTGCCGTCCGCGACGGCGGGCAGCGCCTGCAGCTCGGGCTTGGTCGGCAGCTCGGCGGCCTGCTCCTCGGTGTAGGTGTAGGAGACGATGACGTCGCTCTCGAGCTTGTCGAGCTCCTCGTAGGACAGCGTGTAGAAGAACGAGCCGTCGCCGGGCGAGAGCTCGCTCACCGCGGGCGCGATCTCGAGGCCCAGGCCCTCGAGGAAGCCGGCGCGCGGGTCGACCGAGTCGTACACGTAGACGAGGCCCTCGGAGGGCGAGTCGACGATCGCGGCGAACGTGACGCCCTCGAACTCGGGGTGCGCGGCGGCCTCGTCGGCGAGGTACTGCTCGATGTCGGCCACGACCTGCTCACCGGCGGCGCTGCGGCCCAGGGAGTCGGCCGTGATCGTGATGATGTCGTCCCACTCGGTCTGCCACGGGGCCTCCGGGTACGCGACGACGGGCGCGATCTCGCTGAGCAGGTCGTACTGCTCCTGCGTGAGGCCCGAGTACGGGGCGACGATGAGGTCGGGCGCGACCTCGACGAACTCCTCGTAGGGGACGGTGGCGCCGCCCTCGGGGTCGCTGAGGATCACGGGGTGCTCGACGCCGGCCTCGTCGTAGGCCTCCTCGACCCACGGCAGGAGCGCGTCCTCGCCGACGGTCCACACCTGCTCGGCGACCGCGACGGGGTAGACGCCCGCGGCGACCGCGGCCTCGGTGGAGCCCCAGCCCCAGGTGGCGACGCGCTCGGGCTCCGCCTCGACGACCGTCTCGCCGAAGGCGTGCTCGATCGTGATCGGGAACTCGTCGGTGGCGCCGCCCGCGGCGCCGGACGTCTCCTCGGGCGAGGCGTCGGCGGAGCCGGGCTCGGACGACGAGGCGCAGCCTGCCAGGGTCAGGGCGGTCGCTGCGGCGAGGCCGACGACGGTGGTGAGAGAACGGCGAAGACGCACGGGATCTCCTCGGTGGGCTCACGAATTGTGAGGCGGAACATGAAGGTGAGGGAAGCCTAACCTCACTACGGCGCGGTGTGGACCCCCGTCCGGCTGCCGGACGGCGCCGTGCCGGTGATCCTGCTCACACGGTCGCCCGGGGCTCGCGCGTGGTGCGCCTCAGGCGCGGCGGTGCCGCCCCACGGGGACCACGAGCGGCGTCCCGGACACCGGGTCCGGCACGACGCGGGACTCGAGCCCGAACGCGCCGAGCACGGCGTCCTCGGTGAGCACGCGCGACGGCTCGCCCTGCCCGACGACGCGCCCGGCGCTCATGACGACGAGGTGGTCGGCGTAGCGGGCCGCGAGGTTGAGCTCGTGCAGCACCATGACGACGGTCGTGCCGCGCTCGTGGTTGAGGTCGCGCAGGAGGTCGAGCAGCTCGACCTGGTGCGCCACGTCGAGGTACGTCGTCGGCTCGTCGAGAAGCACGACGTCGGTCTCCTGCGCGAGCACCATCGCGATCCAGACGCGCTGGCGCTGGCCGCCGGAGAGCTCGGCGACCGGACGGTCGGCGAGGTCGGCCGTGCCCGTGGCCTCGAGCGCACGCATGACGACGGCGTCGTCGTCGCTGCGGTGCCGGCCGAACCATCCCTGGTGCGGGTACCGGCCGCGGCCCACGAGCTCGGCGACCCGGACGCCGTCGGGTGCGACGGACGACTGCGGGAGCACGCCGACGACCTTGGCGAGCTCCTTGCGCGACATCCCGGTGACGTCGCGGTCGCCGAGGGTCACGCGGCCGGAGGTGAGGGGGTGCAGCCGTGCCAGGCCGCGCAGCAGCGTCGACTTGCCGCACGCGTTGGGGCCCACGATGGCCGTCACGCGGCCCGCCGGAAGCTCGAGGTCGAGGTCCTCGATGACGCGGCGGCCGTCGTAGCCGATGCTCACGCCGTGCGCGCGCAGCGGGGCGCCCTGCGGCGCCCCGGCGGCCGGCACGCCGACGGGCTCGCCGGTCGAGGGCAGGGTCGCGACGGGGGCGGGGGAGGTGCGGACGTCCGTCATGCCTGGGACTTCCTTCCGTGGGTGGCCAGGAGCCACAGCAGGTAGGGCGCACCGACGAGACCGGTGACGATGCCGGTGGGGGCGGAGACGCCGAAGAACAGCCCGTGCTGCCCCGCGACGTCGGCCGCCAGGACGAGCGCGGCGCCCGTGAGCGCGGACGCGGTGAGCGCGGGGCCGCCGTCGTCGACGAGCCGGCGCGCGATGGCGGGCGCCACGAGCGCGACGAACGCGAGCGGCCCGACGAACGACGTCGCGAGCGCGACGAGCCCGACGGCGAGCAGCAGGGAGCCGACGCGCGCGAGGTCGACCGGGACGCCGAGCCCGCGCGCGTGGTCGTCGCCGAGCGCGAGCGGTCCCTGCCAGCGCCCGACGACCGTCGCGACCGCGGCGAGGGCGACGAACCCGGCGGCGAGCGTGCCGAGTTGGGTGCCGCGCACGTCGGCGACCGACCCGACGGTCCACAGCAGCGCCGACTGCGCCTCGCGCACCTCGGCGTTCGCGAGCAGCCACGCGAGGAGCGACGAGCACAGGTAGGCGAACCCGACGCCGACGAGCACGAAGCGGATCGAGTGCAGGCCCTGGCGCCACGCGAAGAACCAGATGCAGAACGCGACGGCGAGCGCCCCGAGGAACGCGGCACCCGAGACGGCGAACCCGGTGAGCCCCGCGACGAGCAGCGCCCACACCGCGCCGAGCGACGCGCCGCTCGCGATGCCGAGGATGTCGGGGCTCGCGAGCGGGTTGCGCAGCGTCGACTGGAACAGCGCGCCGGCCAGGCCGAACGAGGCGCCGGCGAGGACGGCCGCCTCGATGCGCGGGAGCCGCAGGCGCTGGACGATGAACGTCTCCTGCGGGTCGCCGAGGCCGAGCAGCGCGAGGAGCGCGCGGGGAGCCGGCAGCGACGCCGCGCCGAGCGTGAGCGCGAGCGTGGCGAGCGCCACGAGCAGGGCCGCGAGCGTCACCAGCACCAGCGCGAGCCGGCGTCGACGGCGCGCCCGGAGCGCGGCGACGGGCGTGGTGGCGGGCACCGGCGCGGGGGCGGGCGTGCCGGGGAGGGTCGTCGTCATCTCACACCCCCGCCACGGTCCGGCCGCGGGCCACGGCGACGAGCACCGGGGCGCCGAGCGCGGCGGCGACGACGCCGGCCTCGAGCTCCGAGTGCGGCAGGATCAGGCGGCCGATGACGTCGGCGCCGAGCAGCATCACCGGCCCGAGCAGCGCCGAGAGCGCCACGACCCAGCGGTAGTCCGTACCGACGAGGCGGCGGGCGGCGTGTGGCACGGCGAGCCCGACGAGCGCGATGGGCCCGGCGAGCGCGGTGGCCGTGCCGGCGAGCAGGACGATCGTGGCCCCGGCCAGGGCGCGCGTGACGCCGACGCGCTGGCCCAGCGCCCGCGCGACGTCGTCGCCGAGCGCGAGCATGTTGAGCCGGTGCGCGAGCGTGCCGGCGAGCACCACGCCGACCAGCAGGAACGGCCACAGCCGCTCGATCGTCTCGAGCCCGCGCCCCGTGAGCGAGCCGACGGCCCAGAAGCGGTACATGTTGAACGCCGTCGGGTCGCGCAGCAGCACGATCGTGATGAGCGGCGTGATGAGCGCCGTGACGGTCGCGCCGACGAGCGCGAGCTTGACCGGCTGCCCGGCGCCGATCGAGAACACGAGCGCCGCCGCCACGGCCGCGCCGAGGAACGCGAACCAGACGAAGCCGAGGGGCGAGGTCACGCCGAGGAGCCACACCGCGCAGACGACCGCGAGCGACGCGCCCGCGTTGAGCCCCAGCAGGCCCGGGTCGGCGATCGGGTTGCGCGTCACGCCCTGGATCAGGGTGCCGGCCACGCCGAGCGCGAGGCCCGCGGCCAGGCCGATGAGCGTGCGGGGCACGCGCTGCCCCCGCACGACCTGGTGGTCGACGTCGCCCGTCACCGGGGCGGTCAGCGCCTGCCACACCGTGGCCGGGTCCAGGTCGCGCACGCCGAGCACGAGGCTGGCCACCGCGACGAGCGCGAGCACCGCGAGCGCCGTCAGGCAGGCGGCGAGACGGCGGCGCGCACGCCGGGCGACGAGGTCCGCCGGGCGCGACGGGGTGGCGAGCGCAGCGGTCATGGCAGGGCCCGACCTCCATGATGTGAGGTAAGCATTGCCTAAGTCTGACACAGGCCACCGGGTGCGTGCCGAGACGTCCGTCACACGGCGGGATCAGGCGTCGCGCAGTGCCTCGCGCCGTCGTCGGGCGCGGACCGCGGCCCACGCGAGCGACGCGACGAGCCCCGCCCCGAGGACGGCGAGCGTCAGCGGCGAGCGGGCCGCCAGGGCGACGGCGCCGTTGACCGCGGCCGTGCCGACCGTCGTCCAGATCGCCGCCCACGCCGCGCACCCGACGAGGAGGGCCGCCAGGTAGCGGGGGTACGGCATGCGCAGGTAGCCGGCGGCGAGGTTGACGACGGTCTGGATGCCGACGGTGAAGAACGACAGCGTGACCGCGGGCGGGCCCCAGCGGTGGACGCGCTCGACCCACGCGACCGCGCGGGGCGAGGACAACCGCTCGGCCAGGCGCGTGCGGGCCGTGCCGCGCGCGACGCCGCGCCCGGCCCAGTAGGTGGCCTGCGCCCGCACGAGCACGATGCCGAAGGCGGCCAGGTAGACGACCCAGTACGGCACGCCCGCGATGGTGAAGACGCCGGCCTCGCCGGCCGCCGCGGTCAGCTCTCCCGGCACGTCGAGCAGGTCCCCCACAGCTCGATGGTGTGCTCGATGTCGTCGAAGCCGTGGGTCGCGCCGACCTGGGTGGCCCACGCCTCGACCGTCGGGCCGTCGATCTCGACGGTGCGTCCGCACGAGCGGCACACGAGGTGGTGGTGGTGCTCGCGGCGGGCGCAGCGGCGGTACAGCGACTCGCCGTCCTCGGCCCGCAGCACGTCGACCTCGCCGCCCTCGGCGAGGGTCTGCAGCGTGCGGTACACGGTCGCGAGGCCGACGCTGTCGCCGCGGCTGCGCAGCAGCTCGTGGAGCTGCTGGGCCGAGCGGAACTCGTCGGTGTCGCCGAGCACCTCGGCGACGGCCGCGCGCTGGCGGGTCATGCGCGTGGGCGTGGTCCGGGTGTCGCTCATCCGACGCACTCCTCGTCGCTGCCGGCCGCGCTCGTGGCGGACGCGCCGGCGGTGGGTCGGCCCGCGACGCGCACGTCGTCGGGGATGTCCGGGTGGGGGTCGCCCGCGGGGCGGCGGCGCGCGACGAGCGGGCGCAGGAGGGCCACCGCGGCGTACACGCCGATCGCGAGCACGACGATCGTCGCCCCGGGAGACACGTCGTTCCAGTAGGTGATGCTCAGGCCCACGAGGCACACGGTCACGCCCACGACGGACGCGACGAGCATCGTGCGGCGGAACGAGTGCGTCACGAGCTGCCCGACCGCGACGGGCACGATCATGAGGGCGCTGACGAGCAGCAGCCCGACGACGCGCATCGCCACCGTGACGGTCAGGGCCGCCACGACCGCGACGGCCATGTTGAGCGCCCAGACGGGCAGGCCCGACGCCGTCGCGAACTCCTCGTCGTGGCTCACCGAGAACAGCGCGGCGCGCAGCCCGAGGCCGACGAGCAGGATGACCGCGCACAGCACGACCGTGAGCAGCAGGTCGGTCGACGTCACGGTCGAGATCGAGCCGAACAGATACGCCATGAGGTTGCCCGACGAGCCGCCCGCGAGCCCGATGAGCAGGACGCCGCCGGCGATGCCGCCGTAGAACATGATCGCGAGCGCCAGGTCGCCCGACGTGCGGCCGCGGCGTCGGACGACCTCGATGAGGACCGAGCCGGCGATCGCGGCGACGACGGCGCCGGGGACGGCGAGCGCGTCGGTGGGGGCGAGGCCCATGGCGGCGCCGATCATCCAGCCGAGCGCGACGCCGGTGAGCGCCACGTGCCCGATGCCGTCGCCGAGCAGCGACAGCCGCCGCTGGACCAGGTAGGTGCCGACGATCGGCGCGCTCACCCCGACGAGCAGCGCGGCGAGCAGGGCCCGCCGCATCAGCGGGTCGCCGAGCATGTAGCCCAGCTCCTCGATCACGGTCACGGGCGGGCCTCCGTGCCGGGGGCGCCCGGCACGGCGCCGGGGATCGGCCCGCTCGCGAGGCCGTGCTCGCCGGTCAGGTGCGCCGGCTCGTGCGGGTGGACGTGCTCGTGCCCGACGGCGTCGTGGCCGCCGTGCGGGCGCGGGGGAGCGCCGTCGTGCACGACGCGGCCGTGGCGCAGGACGACGCAGCGGGTGACGAGCGGTGCGAGCTCGCCGAGCTCGTGCAGGACGACGAGCACGGTGAGGCCCTCGTCGACGAGCCGGGCCATGGTCGCCGCGAACGCCTCCTGGCTCGGGCGGTCGACTCCGGCCACGGGCTCGTCGAGCACAAGCAGCTCGGGCTCGCGCACGAGGGCGCGCGCGATGAGCACGCGCTGCTGCTGCCCGCCCGACAGGCGGCTCGTGGCGTCGTGGGCGCGGTCGGCGAGCCCGACGAGCTCGAGCGCGTGGTGCACGCGCGCGCGCCAGCCGCGGGGCAGGCGCAGGCGCCGGCCGTGCAGCAGGCCCGACGCGACGACCTCGGCCGCGGTCGAGGGGACGGTGGTGGCGGCGCTCACGCGCTGGGGGACGTAGCCGACGTCGCCCCAGGGCACGGTGTTGCCGAGCGGGTGCCCGAGCACGCGCACGGTGCCGGCCGACGGCGGGATGACGCCGACGAGCGTGCGCACGAGCGTCGACTTGCCCGAGCCGTTGGCGCCCAGGAGCGCGACGACCTCTCCGCGCGCGACCGTCAGGTCGACGCCGCGCAGGATGTGGCTCGCCCCGAGGTGCACGTGCACGCCGGCGGCCTCGACGGCCGGCGCGGAGGCCGTCGTCGAGGCCGACGGTGCTGTGGCGACCGAGGTCACGAGCAGCTCAGTCCTTCCTGGAGGGCGGCGAGGTTGGCCCGCATGACCGACTCGTAGTCCTCGCCGGACGCGGTCGCGTCGTCGGAGAGGCCCTCGAGCGGGTCGAGCGTGTCGGCCGCGACGCCGAGGTCGTTCGCGAGGGTCTCGGCGACCTTCGGGCTGGTGAGGGTCTCGGTGAAGATCGTCTCGACACCGTGCGACTCGACGATAGCGCCGATCTGGCGCAGGCGGGCCGGCGACGGCTCGGACTCGGGGTCGATCGAGATGCCGACCTGCTCGAGCCCGTACCGCTCGGCGAGGTAGCCGAACGCGGTGTGCGCGGTGACGAGGGTGGCGCCGTGGCACTGCTCGAGACCGGCGGCGAGCTCGTCGTCGAGGGCGGTCAGGCGCTGCTCGAGCGCGTCGGCGTTCGCCGCGTAGGTGTCGGCGTTGTCCGGGTCGGCCGCAGCGAGCTGCTCGGCGACCGCGTGCGCGACCGGGATCATCCGGCTCGGGTCGAGCCAGAAGTGCGGGTCGAGCGTGCCGTGGTCGTGGCCGTCGCCCTCCTCGTGGGCGTGCTCGCCCTCGGCGTGCTCGTCCTCGGCGTGCGCGCCGTCCGCGGCGTGCGCGCCGTCCGCGGCGTGCTCGACGCTGCCCGGGTTCTCCTCGAGCTCGACGACGTCGGCCGCGTCGACCACGTGCTCGGGCGCGCGGGAGGTGACGGCCTCGTCGACGGCGGGCTGGAAGCCCGTGAGGTAGACGACGAGGTCGGCCTCGCCGACGCGCCGCACCTGGGCGGGCGAGAGCTCGAGGTCGTGCGGCTCGGACGCGGGAGGCGTGAGGTTGGAGACCGAGACGAGGTCCCCGCCGACGTGCTCGGCGACGTACTGCAGCGGGTAGAACGAGGCGAGGACCTGGACGCCGTCGTCGGTCCCTCCGGACCCACCGCCCGACGCCGACGGGCCCGCGCAGCCGGCGAGGGCGACGGGCAGGACGAGCAGGGGCGCGGAGAGGAGCGCGCGACGACGTGGCATGAGAACGATTCTCAGTCCTCATGAGAACGGATGTCAAAGCGCGTGCCGGTAGGCTGGGCGACTGGCGCCGCCCGGCGCCCAACTCTTCATGCTCCGCAGGAGCCACCTGCGGGCCCGACATCCTGGAGTGATCCGTGGCAGCACCGTCCGCGACCGCCAAGCTCGACGCCGTCGTCTCCCTCGCCAAGCGGCGGGGATTCGTCTTCCAGTCCGGCGAGATCTACGGCGGAACCCGGTCCGCGTGGGACTACGGGCCCCTCGGCGTCGAGCTCAAGGAGAACATCAAGCAGCAGTGGTGGAAGGCCATGACGCGTCGCGACGACGTCGTCGGCCTCGACTCCTCGGTCATCCTGCCGCGCGAGGTGTGGGTGGCCTCGGGCCACGTGGGCGAGTTCACCGACCCGCTGACCGAGTGCCTGAGCTGCCACCGGCGGTTCCGCGAGGACCAGATGATCGAGGAGTTCGCCGAGCGCAAGGGCCGCGAGCCCGAGGGCGGCCTGGCCGTGATCGCCTGCCCGCACTGCGGCACGGTGGGGCAGTGGACCGAGCCGCGCGACTTCAACATGATGCTCAAGACCTACCTCGGCCCGGTCGAGGACGAGTCGGGCCTGCACTACCTGCGCCCCGAGACGGCGCAGGGCATCTTCGTGAACTTCGCCAACGTGGCGTCGGTCGCGCGCAAGAAGCCGCCGTTCGGCATCGCGCAGATCGGCAAGTCGTTCCGCAACGAGATCACGCCGGGCAACTTCATCTTCCGCACGCGCGAGTTCGAGCAGATGGAGATGGAGTTCTTCGTCGAGCCGGGCACCGACGCCGAGTGGCACCAGTACTGGATCGACACGCGCATGGCCTGGTACACGGGCCTGGGCATCTCCCCGGAGAACCTGCGCCTGTACGAGCACCCGCAGGAGAAGCTGTCGCACTACTCGACCCGCACGGTCGACATCGAGTACCGCTTCGGCTTCACGGGCTCGGAGTGGGGCGAGCTCGAGGGCATCGCGAACCGCACGGACTTCGACCTGTCGACGCACGCGAAGCACTCGGGCAAGGACCTGATGTATCGCGACCCGGTGTCGAACGAGAAGTACTACCCGTACGTCATCGAGCCGGCGGCGGGCCTGACGCGCTCGCTCATGGCGTTCCTCGTCGAGGCGTACGCCGAGGACGAGGCGCCGAACACCAAGGGCGGCGTCGACAAGCGCACGGTGCTGCGCCTCGACGAGCGGCTCGCGCCGGTCAAGGCCGCCGTGCTGCCGCTGTCCAAGTCGGCCGAGCTGCTGCCGACGTCGGAGAAGCTCGCCGCCGAGCTGCGCCAGCACTGGAACGTCGACTACGACGTCACGCAGGCGATCGGCAAGCGGTACCGCCGCCAGGACGAGATCGGCACGCCGTACTGCGTGACGGTCGACTTCGACACGCTCACCGACCAGGCGGTGACGATCCGCCACCGCGACACGATGGCCCAGGACCGCGTGGCGCTCGACCAGGTCGCGGGCTACCTCGCGCAGCGTCTCGTCGGCGCCTGACCCGGAACGGTCGCGGACGCGCGCAGGGCCCGGTCGTCGTCGACCGGGCCCTGCGTCGTCCTGCCGTGCGGGTGCGCTAGGTGCGACTGCGCCCGACGAGGCCGAGGATCAGGCTGACCACCAGCACGATCACGCCGATCCAGATGAGGAACTGGCCGATGTCCGTCGCGATCCCGAGGATCACGAGGACCACGCCGACCAGGATGAGGATGAGCCACGCTGGCACGTCGACCTCCTTCGTCGTCGCGACGCTCGGTAGCACCGCGTTGGGTTCGACCCTGCCGCGCCCGGCGCGTGCTCGCACGTCAGACGGGTGATCGCGTCGCCTCGGCCGTGCTGACGACCTGCTCGATGACCTCCGCGACGGCGGCGACCGCGGGGCGCCGTGGCGCCGACATCGGCTCGAGCAGCACGATTTCTCGCTCGACGACGTCGCGCAGCGCGCTCGTGCGCAGGTCATCCCCCGGGCGGATGCCGCGCATGAGCGGTGTCGCGAGCGCCACGCCGAGCCCCTGCGCGACGAGCGCGAGCGTCGTCGAGGTGTCGTTGACCTCGTGGGCGGGGCGCGGCTCGAAGCCCGCGGTGCGGCACGCGCCGCGCACGGCGGCGCCGTAGTGCGTCGGCATGGGCGGCAGGATCCATGGCACGTCGGCCGCGTCCGCGAGGTCCATGAGGTCCGGCAGGCCCGACGACGGCGCGGAGAGCAGCGCGAACCGCTCGGCCCGCAGCGGGCGCAGCGTCGTGCCGGGGATGCGGGGGATCGGGGCGCCCGGGTAGTCGAGGCCCAGCCCGAGGTCGACGTCGCCCCGCCGCACCGCGGCCGCGACGTCGTCGACCGTGAGCTCGTAGCCGGCCAGCACGACGCCCGGGTGGGACGCCGACAGCGCCGTGACGAGACGGGGCAGGAGCCCCGCCGCGACGGTCGCGAACGTGCCGAGTCGTACCGTGCCCGCGGCCCCGTGCGTGGCCGCGCGGGCCGCCGCGACCGCGTCGCGCTGCGCGGCGAGCAGCGCCTCGGCCCGGCCGGCGAGCGCGAGGCCGGCCTCGGTGAGCACGACGCCGCGCCCGTGCTGGCGCACGAGGTCGGCCCCGACCGCGCGGGCGAGCGCCGCGAGCTGCTGCGACACCGCGCCCGTGGTGTACCCGAGGGCCGCGGCGGCAGCCGTCATGGTGCGGTGCTCGGCCAGCGCGGCGAGCGCGCGCAGCCCTGACCACGGCAGGTCTCGCGGGGACGGGTCCATGCTTACCACCGTATAGCAGTGCTCAACGGTGACGCCGAGGTTCTTTCGATGGTGCTCCACACTCCGTGCGCGCAAGGATGCTGTCAGAAAAGTGATGGGCTCCGGCCCACCAGGGTTCTGACACGGGAGGTTCGGTGGGGCGAGAGACGCTGCCGCTGCCGGCGCACGCCGAGGTGGTCGTCGTCGGCGGGGGCGTCATGGGCGCCTCGGTCGCGTTCCACCTCGCCGAGGACGGCGCCGACGTGCTGCTGCTCGAGGCGGGCGGCCTCGCGTGCGGCAGCTCCGGCAAGCCCATCGGCGGCGTGCGCGCCCAGTTCTCCGACCCGGCCAACGTCGACCTCGGACTGCGCAGCCTCGAGCTCTACGAGGACTTCGCGCGCCACCCCGGCGCCGACATCGGGCTCGAGCAGCCCGGCTACCTCTTCGCGCTGCCGACCGACGCCGACGTCGCGCTGTTCCGCGAGTCCGTCGCCATGCAGAACGCGCGCGGCGTCGAAAGCCGGATCGTCGACGTCGCCGAGGCCCGCCGCCTCAACCCGTACCTCGACGCCTCCCGCTACGTCGCCGCCGCCTATGCGCCGCGCGACGGCTGGGCGCGGCCCGCCGCCGTCGTCGAGGGCTACGTCGCCGCGGCCGAGCGGCTCGGCGCGCGCGTGCGCACGCACGCCGCGGTGACGGGCGTCGGACGGTCGGCCGGCCGGTTCGACGTCGTCACGACGCGCGGGCGCACCGTGGCGGACGCGCTCGTCGTCTGCGCCGGAGCCTGGTCGCGCCGGCTCGGAGGCATGGTCGGCGTGGACCTGCCCGTCGACCCGGTCAAGCGGCAGATCGCCTTCACCGCCCCGCTCGACCCGGCGCCCCCGCGCCTCCCGTTCACGATCGACTTCGGCACCACGTTCTACGTCCACAACGCCGACGAGCCCGGCACCCTGCTGCTCGGCGTCGCCGACCCGGCCACGCCCGTCGCGTTCGACACGACCTACGACCCGGCGTGGGAGCCGTTCCTGCGCGACGTCGCGCGCCGCGCCACGCCCGCGCTCGCGGACGCGCCGCTCGTGGGCGGCTGGGCCGGCCTGTACGAGATGACGCCCGACCACGACGCGCTCGTCGGCGAGACGGCGTCCGACGGCGGGCGGGTGCTCTACGCGTGCGGCTTCTCGGGCCACGGGTTCCTCCAGGCGCCCGCGGTGGGGGAGGCCGTCGCCGACCTGTACGCCGGGCGAGCGGGCACCCCCGCCGCGCGCGGCGTCGACGTGGCCGCGTTCGACGCCGGGCGGTTCGCCGCCCACGTCCGGCGCACCGAGGCCAACATCATCTGAGAAGGCGGGCCCACGAGGCCCGCAGGTCGGCACCGGCGACGACGCCGGGCCAGGAAGGAGCAGAGGTGACGTTCGAGCAGGCCTTCGTGGAGCCGTGGCAGCTCCGCGCCGCGTTCGCACGGTCGCTGTCCGACATGTACGGCCGCGAGGTCCCCGCCTACACGACGCTGCTCGAGGTGTCCCACGAGGTCAACCGCGACGTCGTGGCCGCCCAGGGCGCCGACGCCGAGCGCCTCGGGTCGATCGACCGCGTCACGGCGGAGCGGCACGGCGCGATCCGGGTCGGGACGCCCGCCGAGATGAACCAGGTCGCGCGCGTCTTCGGCGCGATGGGCATGCACCCGGTGGGCTTCTACGACCTGCGCGACGCGTCGAGCTCGTCGGTGCCGGTCATCTCGACCGCGTTCCGGCCGATCGAGCGCGACGAGCTGGCCCGCAACCCGTTCCGCGTGTTCACCTCGATGCTCGTCCCGAGCGACCGGCGGTTCTTCAGCGCCGACCTGCAGGCGCGCCTCGAGCGCTTCCTGCAGCGGCGGTCGCTGTTCGGGCCCGAGCTGCTGGCGCTCGCCGACAAGGCCGAGGCCGACGGCGGCCTGCCCGCCGACGACGCGAGCGCGTTCCTGCGCCTGGCCACGGCGGCGTTCGAGCTGTCCCGCGAGCCGGTCGACCAGGCCTGGTACCGCGAGCTCGAGGCCGTGTCGGCCGTCGCCGCGGACATCGGCGGCGTCGCCTCGACGCACATCAACCACCTCACGCCGCGCGTGCTCGACATCGACGAGCTGTACCGGCGCATGACCGACCGCGGCATCACGATGATCGACGCGATCCAGGGTCCGCCGTTGTGGGAGGGGCCCGACGTACTGCTGCGCCAGACGTCGTTCCGGGCGCTCGCCGAGCCGCGCACGTTCCGCACGCCGTCGGGCGAGATCGTCCAGGACTCGCTGCGCGTGCGGTTCGGCGAGGTCGAGGCGCGCGGCATCGCGCTCACGCGCGAGGGTCGCGCCCGCTACGACGCGGCCGTCGTCGAGGCCGACCGCCGCGCCGCCGAGCTGGGCGAGGAGCACACCGGGGCACGCCGCGAGGAGCTGCGGCAGGAGATCGCGCGCGAGGTCTGGCGCGCGACGTTCCCGGCCACCGAGGCCGGGCTCGTCGAGGCCGGGCTCGGCTACTTCACCTACGAGGTGTCCGACGACGGCGCGCTCACGCGCGAGCCGATCGTCTACGAGGACTTCCTGCCGCGCTCCGCGGCCGGGATCTTCCAGTCCAACCTCACCGACGAGGGGTCCAAGGACGCCTCGCAGGCCGCGGAGGAGCGCGACGCCGACTGGATGTCGGGCGCGATCGGCCGCGACCTCCACGACCCGTTCGAGCTGTACGCGCGGCAGGTCCATGCCTCGCTCGAGGCCGCCGCCGCACGCCTGGGGATGGCGCCGGAGACCCTGGCGTCGCGCCCCGCCGGCGCGCCCACCACGACGCCCACCACGACGCAGGGAGCCTCCCGATGACCACCACGACCAGCCAGTCCAGCGCCCTCACGGCCGAGCTGCGCGACGCCGCCACCGCCGCGCTCGGGCGGATCGGCGCCGAGCTGCCCGAGGCGCCCGCCGAGGGCGGGCTCACCGTCTCCTCGCCGCTGTCGGGCGAGCCGATGGTCACGCTGCCCGAGGCCACCGCGGCCGACGTCGAGGCCGCCGTCGCCCGCGCGCACGAGGCGTTCCTCACGTGGCGCTCGGTGCCCGCGCCCGTGCGCGGCCGGGTGGTCAAGCGCCTCGGCGAGCTCCTCACCGAGCACAAGGCCGACCTCGCCGGGCTCGTCACGATCGAGGCCGGCAAGATCACGTCCGAGGCGCTCGGCGAGGTCCAGGAGATGATCGACGTCTGCGACCTCGCGGTCGGGCTGTCGCGCTCGCTCGGCGGGCGCACCATGCCGTCCGAGCGGCCCGGTCACCGCCTCATGGAGCAGTGGCACCCGCTGGGCGTCGTCGGCGTCATCAGCGCCTTCAACTTCCCCGTCGCGGTGTGGTCGTGGAACACGGCCGTCGCGCTCGTGTGCGGGGACACGGTCGTGTGGAAGCCGTCGGAGGCGACGCCGCTGTCCGCGCTCGCGTCGAACGCGCTGCTGCGCCGCGCGCTCACCGAGGCGGGCTTCCCCGCCGAGGTGAGCACCGTCGTCGTGGGCGGGCGCGCGGCCGGCGAGGCGCTCGTGGCCGACCGGCGGGTCGCGCTGCTGTCGGCGACGGGCTCGGAGCGCATGGGCCAGCAGGTCGCGCCCGTCGTCGCCGCGCGCGGCGGGCGGTACCTGCTCGAGCTCGGCGGCAACAACGCGGCGGTCGTCGCGCCGTCGGCCGACCTCGACCTCGCGGTGCGCGGCATCGTGTTCGCCGCCGCGGGCACCGCGGGCCAGCGCTGCACCACCATGCGCCGGCTCATCGTGCACTCGTCGATCGTCGACGACGTCGTCGCGCGGCTCGTGCGCGCCTACGAGGGCCTGCCCGTGGGCGACCCGCGCGCCGAGGGCACGCTCGTCGGCCCGCTGATCGACACCGGCTCGGCCGAGAAGATGCGCGCCTCGCTCGAGGAGGCCGTGGCCGACGGCGGTACCGTCGTCGTGGGCGGCGACCGGGTCGAGGTCGACGGCGCGCCCGGCGCGGCGTACGTGCACCCGGCGATCGTGCGCATGCCGCGCCAGACCGACGTCGTGCGCCGCGAGACCTTCGCCCCGATCCTCTACGTCATGACGTACGAGACGCTCGACGAGGCGATCGCGATGCACAACGACGTCCCGCAGGGCCTGTCGAGCTCGATCTTCACGCTCGACGCCCGCGAGGCCGAGACGTTCCTCTCCGAGGCCGGCTCCGACTGCGGCATCGTCAACGTGAACATCGGCACGTCGGGCGCCGAGATCGGCGGCGCGTTCGGCGGCGAGAAGTCGACCGGCGGCGGGCGCGAGTCCGGCTCCGACGCGTGGAAGCAGTACATGCGCCGCGCGACCAACACGGTCAACTACTCGACCGAGCTGCCGCTCGCGCAGGGAGTCAACTTCGGCTGAGCCGGTGCGCGGGGCCGGTGCCCGACGTCGGGCACCGGCCCCGATCGTGCTCCTGGGGGACCGGTCCTGCACACTGTCCGGATGAACATGCTCAACGACTGGATCCTCGCCGCGGGCGACGGCCTGTGGACGTGGGTCGTGCTGCCCGTGCTCGCGGTGCTCGGCGTGTACTTCACGCTGCGCTCGGGCGTGGTGCAGCTGCAGATGCTGCCGGAGATGTTCCGGACCCTGACGAACGCGACGCCCAAGGACGCCGAGGGCCGGCCGCAGTCGGTCTCGTCCTTCGGCGCGTTCACCATCTCGGCGGCGTCGCGCGTCGGCGTCGGGAACATCGCGGGCGTCGGGACGGCGATCGCCGTGGGCGGCGCGGGCGCGGTGTTCTGGATGTGGCTCATGGCGTTCGTCGGCGGTGCGTCGTCGTTCGTCGAGTCGACGCTCGGCCAGCTGTTCAAGGTGCGCGACGCCGACGGCTTCCGCGGAGGCCCGGCGTACTACATGCAGCACGGCCTCAAGGCCCGCTGGATGGGCGTCCTGTTCGCCGTCATCCTCATCTGCTGCTTCCCGTTCGCGTTCTCGTCGCTCCAGGCCAACACGATCAGCGCCACGGTCGCCTCGACGGCGGGCACCGAGTCGGGCGGCGGGCTCGCGTGGGGCGTCGGCATCGTGCTGGCGGTCCTCACGGGCCTGGTCATCTTCGGCGGCGTGCGGCGCATCGCCCACGTGACGCAGGCCGTGGTGCCGGCCATGGCGCTGCTGTACCTGCTCACGGGTCTCGTCGTCGTGGCGCTCAACGTCGAGCGCGTCCCCGAGGTGATCGCCGCGATCTTCACCGACGCGTTCGGCTTCAACGAGGTCCTCGGCGCGACGCTCGGCACCGTCATCATGCAGGGCGTCAAGCGCGGCATGTTCTCCAACGAGGCGGGCCTCGGCTCGGCGCCCAACGCGGGCGCGACCGCCGCCGTGACGCACCCCGTCAAGCAGGGTCTCGTGCAGTCCCTCGGCGTCTACTTCGACACCTTCGTCGTCTGCTCGGTCACGGCGTTCATCATCCTCGTGACCGCGCCCGACCTCGCGAACGCCGCACCCGGCATCACGCTCACGCAGGAGGCGCTCGTGAGCAGCCTCGGGTCGTGGTCCAACCTGCTGCTCACGGTCGTGATCTTCCTGCTCGCGTTCAGCTCGATCCTCGGCAACTACTACTACGGCGAGGCGAACGTGGAGTTCATCACGCGCTCGCGCCGCGTGCTGCAGGGGTACCGGGTGCTCGTCGTGCTCGCGATCCTCGCC